>DFOV01000047.1:12316-15617 GCA_002376965.1 Gammaproteobacteria bacterium UBA3532 | reverse complement strand
AAACCGTCTACCCGATTGCCATTGCCTTTGAAGGCAAACGGGCGTTGGTGCAGGTGGTGGAATAGCTTTCCCTCATTGGTTAGATATTGATCCAAACATTGGTTAGATATTGATCCAAACATTGGTTAGATATTCATCCAAATATTGGTACGCAGTTTTCTACTAGGCAAAGGCCCATCAGTGATGGGCCTGACGGTTCAAGCAAGCTATTCAGCAAGCACCTTTCTATTAAGGTGGTAGCGCATCAGAAAGAATCCTAGAACCCCAGAAAGTAGCGAACCAAGAATGATTCCTAATCGGACATCAAGTAACAAATGATCGCCATTGTCTTCGAAGGCCAGTGAGCCGATAAACAAACTCATTGTGAAACCGATGCCGCAAAGCGCGGCCGTCGCGTACAACCCAACAAGAGACATGCCTTTCGGTAGTGCTGTCCAGCCTAGCTTGATGGCCATCCAGCAAAATCCGAAGATGCCGATTTGCTTGCCCACAAATAAGCCCAGAGCAATACCCATTGGAACACCCAGCGCCAGTTTATCCATACTAATACCAGCCAGGTCAAGCCCCGCATTGGCAAATGCAAACACTGGCAGTATGAAATAAGCCACCGCCGGATGTAGATCATGCTCTAATGTTCGCAAAGGCGATGGTGCTCCCTCTTCTTTTGCACGCATAGGAATAAACATGGCCAAAAGAACTCCGGCAAGCGTCGCATGAACACCAGACTTGAGAGTAGCAACCCACATAATGATACCGACCAGAATGTAGCTACTTTTGGATTCAACACCTTTACGGTTCATGACAATCAGCCCCAGCAAACAAATAGCTACAGACACTAGCGCTGTCATGGAAATGTTATCTGTGTAGAACACAGCAATTATGACAATTGCACCAATATCATCAAATACAGCCAATGATGTCAGAAACACTTTCACCGCCGTTGGTACTTTGTCGCCAAGTAGCATGAGTACGCCAAGAGCGAAGGCAATGTCAGTAGCCGCCGGAATTGCCCAGCCATTGATAGCCACGGCATCCTGATAATTGAAAGCGACATAGATTAATGCAGGAACCACCATTCCGCCAATTGCTCCAATACCGGGTAGAATGATTTTACGCTTATCTTTGAACTCCCCTTCAAGCATTTCCCTCTTCAGTTCGAGCCCCACCAAAAAGAAAAATATGGCCATCAGGCCATCGTTTATCCATAACAGCAAGGGCTTATCAATTTCAAATGTGCCAATGCTAAATTCCATATGCGTTGACAGCAGTTGATCGTAAAGCGAAACCAATGGGGTGTTGGCGAACAATATTGCCAATAATGTCGCCGCCATCAACAACATGCCACTGGCTGCATCCGTTTTAAAAAAGTCTTTTACTGTATCGGTAATTGGTTTTACCACAGGACACTCCAAATAAATGCTTGGTTAAGGGGGTATTCTTACACAGAAATTTCATCGGAATAAAGCTTATTTATGAACCGTTTCGTCGAGTTTTTCGTATTGCTAAGCTATCTACGCAACTGCGCCCTTTCTAGATGCCTATCTCGGCTATCTTTTCCAATCTATGATGAGTGCCGCTATAATGCCCGACGAAAAGCAGTCAATCACGACAGGAGCAATTATGCACCCACAGGCACTTTGGTACCCCTACGCTCAAATGAAAAATCTTGAAATCAATCACGAGGTGGTATCAGCCAAAGGCGTGACGTTGCAGCTGGCCAATGGCCAGTCACTTATTGATGCGGTAGCATCGTGGTGGTGTGTTATACATGGTTATAATCATCCAAAACTCAATAGTGCTGTAACGGAACAGTTGCACAACGTTGCTCATGTTATGCTGGGTGGCCTAAAAAATCGGCCTGCTGACGAGCTAGCGCAGAAGCTGGTCGATATCACTCCTGAAGGGTTAAATCATGTATTTTTTAGCGACAGTGGCAGTGTAGGCGTTGAAGTCGCCTTAAAAATGGCCATCCAGTATTGGCAAAACCAAGGAAAGACTCAAAAACAACGCATTCTAACGCTAAAAAAGGCTTATCACGGTGATACAACAGGTTGTATGTCGGTCAGCGACTGTGACGAAGGTATGCACCATATGTTTAACGGCGTGCTAATGCCGCAGATATTTGCCCCACAACCATGCCATGGCAGCCCCGCAGACGAAGCGAAATTAAACCAAGAAACTGAAGCACTATCTCAACTATTCGAACAGCACCATGAAGAATTGGCGGCTTTTATTGTCGAGCCTCTGGTTCAGGGAGCCGGTGGTTTTAATATTTATAGCGAAAGATATCTTAAGGCAGCTAAGGCGCTGTGTAAGCAATATCAGGTACTCCTCATCTTTGACGAAGTAGCTACCGGTTTTGGGCGCACAGGAGAAATGTTTGCGGCAGAAAAAGCGCAAGTCACTCCGGACATCATGGTGCTTAGCAAGGGCTTAACCGCCGGTTACTTGTCGCATGCCGCAACGTTGGCGACCACACAAGTATTCAATGGATTTTATGATGACGATGCCAGCAAGGCTTTTATGCACGGCCCAACATATATGGGCAACCCCTTGGCCTGTGCTGTGGCATTAGCAGGTATAGAGCTATTTGAACAAGAAAACTATCTGCAAAAGATTAACGACATAGAGAAACAATTAAAACGAGAGCTTCTATCTTTCACTCACCCATCCATTAGGGAAGTTCGCGTTTTAGGGGCAATAGCGGTTATCGAGGTTCACGATGCCTCTTCCCTAAAAGGTATTCAAGATTTTGCTGCAAATCGAGGGGTATGGTTGCGCCCATTTGAAAATTACCTTTATACGATGCCTGCATATATTATTAAGCCAGAAGAACTAAGCGCTATCACCCAAGCAATGACCGAGTGGTTCTTAAACGAATGACGGCTTATCTTTCCCTGTTCTTATCATCGTTTCTTGCTGCCACTATATTACCTTTTTACTCTGAGGTCGTGTTATACGCTTTGGTAAAACAGGGATACCCAGGGTGGCTATTAGTTGCAACGGCTTCATTTGGCAACACACTTGGCGCGGTGGTGAACTGGGTATTAGGGCGCTACCTGCTCCACTTTCAAAATCGACGCTGGTTTTACTTTAAACCAAAGCAAGTCGAAAAAATGCAGCGCTGGTTTAATCGCTATGGCCAATGGAGCTTGCTATTCGCCTGGCTACCTATTGGAGGTGATGCACTGACCTTCATTGGGGGAGTTATGCGAGTGAATATATGGATTTTTATATTATTGGTCGGTATCGGGAAATCGTTGCGTTATATAGCTATCCTTTATTTGGCTTGACTTGGCTT
>DFOV01000047.1:0-11985 GCA_002376965.1 Gammaproteobacteria bacterium UBA3532 | reverse complement strand
TTGGCTTAAGTCTTCCAGTCATTTTTCCGGTATCCAGTATCGCTTCAAGCTCTTCTCGCTCCATACCGGTTTGTTTTAGAGCCACCTCAATAACAGGCTCGCCGGTTGCAATGACTTCCTTGGCAATTTTACTAGCCAGTGCATAGCCGATATACGGATTTAGGACAGTCACCAGAACCGGATGACTTTCTAAGTTCTGACGCAAGTGTTCCTCATTGACGCTGATCCCGTTAAGAACTTTCAACGTCAGAGATTTACCCGCCGACGTCAACAACTCGATAGTCTGCATGAGTGTTTGCCCGATCAGCGGCAACATCACATTTAATTGAAAATTACCCGACCCTGCGGCTTGTGTTATACAAACATCATTGGCCACAACGCGAGTGGCAACCATGGCAATGGATTCGAGAATAACCGGGTTAACTTTTCCTGGCATTATTGATGACCCTGGTTGAAGCGTCGGCAGCTGGATTTCATTTAGTCCAGCTAGTGGCCCAGAATTCATCCAACGCAAATCATTGGCGATTTTAAGCAAAACAATGGCAAAAGACTTCAAGCCATGCGATAAACGCATTGCAGGCAGCTGACCACTCATATTGGTTGAGGGGCAGACATGCCGACTCCACTTAGTGCCATGTTCTTTACTGGTAATACCTTCTTCAGCACTAATAGTAGCTTCTTCATCACTAAGTGCCTGACATATCAATTCAGCCAGATCAGGGTGAGCATTAATCCCGCTACCCACAGCTGTCCCTCCCACAGGCAAGAACAATAGCTGCTCCAGCGCCGCCCATACCTCTTGATACGCCTGTCTCGTCTGCTCTGCCCAGCAATGGAATTCGCTTCCTAATGTCACGGGCATGGCGTCCATCAGGTGGGTTCGCCCCACTTTGCTGACGTCTTGGTATTGGTCTGCGAGTATTTCTAACTGATTGATTAAAGCGTCTAGCACTGGGAACAAAACACTTTTTAACTTACGGACGAAAGCGACTTGAAGCGCTGAAGGAAAAACATCGTTACTACTTTGGCCATGGTTGACATCATCGTTCGGATGCACCGATCTGCCAAGCTCCTTGCTTGCCAAGGTGGCCAGTACTTCGTTGACGTTCATGTTGGTGCTGGTCCCAGAGCCGGTTTGGTATACATCGACGGGAAAATGCTTATTGAAATCCAATGATATTGCCAGCTCTGTTGCTTTAATGATTGCGCCAGCGACCTCGGGGTTAAGCTCCCCCAGTTGACTATTACCACCAGCCGCAGCCGCCTTGATACTCATCATAGCCAGGATAATCTCCTGATGAACACGCTCTCCAGAGATTGAAAAGTTGTCTACCGCACGCTGCGTCTGTGCCTGATACAGAACATCATCTGGCACATTAACCTCACCTAGTGCGTCTTGCTCAACCCGCGCCTTTGCCACCCACCAACTCCTCTGTCACAACTGCATTTCGCCCCTTATGCTTAGCAGCATAAAGTGCTCGATCAGCGCGTGCTACACAGAGCTCCCAATGCTCCCCGGCCTGTAATTCTGCGCACCCAAAAGAGGCCGTTACCGCTCCTTTTGGACTGCTAAGCTCTACTTCAAATTGATTGCGCAAGCTTTCGGCCACCTTGGCAGTTTGCGACAGCCCGGTTTTTCGTAACAGGATTAGAAACTCTTCGCCGCCGTAGCGGTAGACAGAATCACTACCATCCCGCAACCGTCCCTTTATTAATTCAGCGGCTCGACGCAATACTTCATCGCCAACATCATGACCGAAATCATCATTAATGGTCTTAAAATGGTCGAGATCAAGCAAGATAACCGAAACAGGAGCACTATCAGAAAACCGGGAACAGACGCGATCCAAAGCCTGATGCATACTGCGCCGGTTGCTCACGTCGGTTAGTGGATCAATGGTCGCTTGACGCAACAGCATTTGGTGTTGATCTTCGGTTTTCCACGAAAAAATGCCAGCCAAAGCATTGACCAACAGCAGCGTGGTCACTATGCCGGAAAATTCAAGAATACTATCGTATTGAAGGACTAATGGGCTGATAGCTAGTAATGCTAACCCGTTAAATATGGCGGCATGCCAGACTCTAAGTACGAAATAATTTGCAATGAATACCGGGTATAACCAATAAATCGTAGACTCAGTACGAAAGTACACCACGACGACTGCACCTATCGTGTAAAACCCTGTCATTACCAGGCTGATAATATCAACGCGACGGCTTTTCCATAGCACACCCAATAGCAAGCCCATGCCAATAACAATCGAGCTATCCAGCGCCGCTAAAAGCCACTCTCCAGATAACGCCCGCGATATAGCAAAAGGGGCAATCGCGACAATAGCACAGCAGGACAACAGCATGACCATCGCTAGACGAAAATCATCCCGTAAGGTTTTAAGAACCTGCCAACCCTTGCCTGTTTTCACTAAAACGAATCCTCGTGACCCACGGGTAGTGTATCCCGGCCCACTCTATAACCAATGAAATGCATGCAAATTCGGTATAATTAAAGATAGCACAGGGATACTCGCATTCCAGTATGGAATTGCGGATCTATGCTCCTGTATAATTCAGCGCATTCTATACTTCCATTTGCATTTGGAGTCTTTCCATTGACCAAAGAAAAACAAACAGCGTCCCTAAAAAAGCAACCAGCTTCCATCCTCCTTCGTTTGATTGCCCTGATTTATGATGCGCTGGTTTTATTCGCGGTTTTGATGCTGGCTGTCGCTGTCGCTTTCATGATCAATGGCTTATTGCACCAAATATTTGGCGACGCTGTGCTACCAGCGAATGAGCAGTTACACCAAAGTTCGTTGTTTACGCTCTACTTGGCCCTAATCTGGTTTGGCTTTTACGGCTACTTTGTAACCAAAAGTGGCCAGACCATTGGCTTGAAAGCATGGCGTATTCATGTAGAGTCGTTGGACGGCGCGCCACTCAGCTGGAAACAAGCAGGCATCCGCTTTCTACTGGGTCTATCAGGAGTGACTATCATCACAGGTTTATTTTCGCCCCAAAAAGTGGCTTTACACGACTTAGCTTCCGGTACTCGCCTCTATCGCTACCCCAAAACATAAGAAATTCCGTGATTTTATGTGTTTCATTGTCAAAGACTTGGAAAATGGTCTAAATTCAGATTAATGCAATGACAGACTGTATACCCAAATAACGGCATAGACAGCATTGCGTCAAAAAACAATTGGAGTTGGGGGCGCCGCACGTGGCAAAAGAAAAACCATCGGCAATAACTAAATTTGTTTCGGTTGAGACCGGATTGAAAATATTACGAGAACAATCGTTAAGATGGCATTCTCCAGCCATGGATCCAGAACCATATAACCTTGGTTTCACCAGTTCGATAGGATTCACGCAAGAACAACTTATCGAAGAATGCCTTAAAGGCATTAGCGGCATGATTTTCGGTCCAAATGATCCAACCGGAAATGGACCAATCCCTAAAGCCGTTCGTCGATGGCGCAGTGAACAACGCTTTGGTACCGAAGAGGAAGTACACATTGCGTTAAAAGAGCTATTGACTACCATGGTTTATAAACACTGGGAAGAGCTAGAAGATGTATTGGTTGATTGGCGCGACTTTGTCACTCGGCAACGCATTTGCTGCTTCAGTGAGCAACTTGAACACCCTGTCCCATGGCAGCTATACGCCAACAACCACACCGGCATCGCTTTGCGTTTCTCCCCTGATGGAGGCAAAGACGGGTCATTCAAACAATTAATAAAAGTAAACTATGACCCCATTCGACCCGCCCTGACAACGGTCCGTCACCAAGCAAGAATAATATTAGGCCAAAGCTTCCAACAAGAACGGTTGCAAGATCGGTTCGAAAACCATTGTTTGGTTAAGCCGAAAAACACATCGTTTATTAAAGAATGGCGCGCACTAGACCAACAAGATCCAAGCGAAATAAATGTCGATGACTCAACCACTTGGTTTATGGATAAGCCTTTCCATGATGATGAAATTAAAGCCATCTACCTCGGACTGAACTGCCCCCGCAAACTGCTCGATGAACTCATCGATATTGTCGAGGAACGCTACCCCCAAGTTAGGATATATCGCGCGAAGTGGGCTCCAACAGAATACGTTATTGATTTTGAGAAGGTGTTTGGGAGTTAGGCCCTATTTATCTTCAATTAGAGACTATTTATCTTCAGCCTGCTTTCCTGTATAGCATAGCGCTTAACAACAACGCCAACCCAATTGGTGCAGCGGCGCCAATAAACGCTGGAACGTTGTAAACCAAGGTTACCGGCCCAAACATTTTGTTACTCAGATAGAATAAAAACCCAGCTATCACCCCAACCACTAAGCGCAATCCAAAATTCCCACTACGCAACGGGCCAAAGATAAAGCCCATGGATAGCAACAGCATGGTAATCGAGGACACGGGCTGCAAGACTTTATTCCAAAAAACCAGGTCTTGCTTCGATGAATCTATACCGCTGTTTTCCAGATACTTTCTATAGTCGGTCAGTTCTGCCAGATCAAGCTCTTCTGGCTCGATGGTTAGCAGACTTAATTGTGAAGCACTAAGCAAAGACGACCAGCTAAGTTCACTCTTTTCTTCACGTACTATTTGCTCATCGTTAAAAGTAATAATTGTCGCATCTTTAAGGCTCCATACGCCTTTATCATTAAAACGAGCGCGCTTGGCTTCAATAATGCGATTCAAACTAAGTTGATTAGCAGCCACATCATATATAACCACACCTTCCAGATAGTCTTGTGACAAAACGGACCTGATGTAAACAATGTGATTCCCGTCTCTAGCCCATAGTGACTCTTTGGACTTCGAAACCTTACCGCTACTCATCTTCTCCGCTCGATAGATCTCAGCCTGATTCTTTAATTTTGGCGCAATACTCTCTCCCAGGATAAATATAGCAACCGCCAAAACCAATCCGGTTTTCACCACTCCAACAACAATGCGTGAAACAGACATCCCCGCTGCGCGCAATACAACCAGCTCAGACTGGGTAGCCAGATTACCAATACTCAACAGTGCACCCAGCAACATCGCCATCGGAAATATCTCAACCAGTGCTTGCGGCAAATCCAGCAACATAAACCAGGCAGCATCAGGGAGTTGATAGTCTCCTTTGCCAACACTACGCATTTGCTCTACCAGGCCGAAGATATAGTGCAGAGACATTAGCGCGGTTAAGACCGTGAATGTACCATTGACTAAGGTTTGACCTAAATAGCGATCAACTTGATTCATCATGACACTAGCACCTTCCGCTTTCTGAAGGGATATCCACTGGTTTGCCTGAGAATATAGATAAAAATTATGGTCGCTGATATGGCGTGAATGGACCATAGCCCAGGCATAGGTGGTAGTGCGCCATCTTCTACCTGATTACGAGCCGTTGTTAGCAATGCAAAGTACAGTAAGTACATCGATATTCCCGGTAACAGTTTGGCGTATTTTCCTTGTCGAGGAGCCACTTTGGCAACAAAGACAGCTAGAATGGCAGCTAATAGTGTTTGTACCGGTAAAGCCAATCGCCATTGCAGTTCAGCTTGATATTCAGGGTCATCAACGCCCCACAGCTCTGCAATTGGGAGCGACTCCAGTTTCTGACGTTTAGGTTCGACATTTTTACTTCTAATCATTAAGCCATATTCATCATATTCGGTAATCGAGAAGCGCTGCTCGCTTTCAAAGCTTTCATAACGGACACCATTACTTAGCGCCATATACTCTGTTTCCTGCCAGTCGGCGGGATGGCGCTTAGCAGCCTGTCTGGCAAACATTACTGCATGGCCTCCTTGTTCAATCGTACTTTCTTCGGCGACAAAGACCGGCCCCAGTTCGCCGTTGGTATCCTTTGAGGCAAAAACCATGACTGGCCCTAGGCGCTCAAACTGCCCTGGCTCTAACTGATAGATATCAGATCGTGCTTTTAGCTCTTGTTTTAATTTAAATTCATTAAGAAAGCCAACCGGCGCTAAATGCATTGAAAACCAGCCGGTTACCAACGATAAAAATACAGCTGTTGGCATCAGGTACTTAATCACTTTAAGAAGACCGACCCCACTGAATTGCATAGATACTAACTCTTGTTCGGCATAAAAGCGTCCCAATGCCAGCAATATACCAATAAACAGGCTCAACGGAAGTAACACACTGATTAAATAAGGTAAATAAAATAGCAAAAAGCTAATAACAACATCGCCCGGCAACTCACCGGTAGCTGCGGCGGCCAAGAAACGCGCGAACTTATTGGTGACAAAGACCAGCAGCAGGATCATAACCACGACAATCTGGTAACGAAGCACTGAAGAAGTTAAGTAACGAAAAAATATCAAGAATTGCCTCTTAGAGAAAAATCGCGAAAAACTATAATTTTGTAGAAAAATGTTCTATATTTTCGGAATGCGTCCAAATAATAATTACGATGCTTATTCATGTTTCGTGATAAATAGCTATGTCTTGTCCATGCATTAGCATGGATTAGCAAAGCGGCATCAGTATAAACCAAAAGGAGTCCCTGATGGAGTTTAATGTAAAAAGCGGCAGCCCTGAAAAGCAGCGAACGGCCTGTGTAGTCGTTGGCGTATATGAACCGCGCCGCATGTCTCCCATGGCCGAGCACCTCGATCGGATTAGCGGAGGCTTTATTAGCAATATCATTCGTCGTGGCGATCTTGAAGGGAAGGTCGGGCAGACTCTCCTTTTACACAATATTCCAAATACACTATGTGATCGGGTTCTTCTAGTCGGTTGCGGCCGTGAACGTGAGTTGGACGATAAGCAATATCGTTCCATTATCGCGAACTCAATCCACATGCTCAACGATACTGGCTCTATGGAAGCCGTTAGCTACCTAACTGAACTGAGTGTCCGTGGCCGTGAAATTCCGTGGAAAGTTCGCCATGCAGTAGAAGCTGCGAATGAGTGCCTCTATCGTTTTGATCAGCTAAAAAGCAAAAAAGACCCTTTACGTCGGCCTTTGCGTAAGCTGACACTTGATGTTAAAAGCCGTCGCGATCTTCCAGACGGCGAGCAGGCAGTTTTAGAAGGATTAGCGATAGCATCCGGCCAGGCATTTTGTAAGGATCTAGGCAACTTACCTGGAAACATATGCAACCCAACGTATCTGGCTCAACAAGCCGAAGAGTTAGCCGCACATCATGACAGCCTTCACTGCGAGGTGTTCGACGAATCTGAGCTGGATGAAATGGGCATGGGCGCTTTTATGTCGGTTTCCCGTGGCTCAGATCAACCAGGTAAAATGATTATCCTCAAATACAATGGCGGCGAAGAAAGTCAAAAACCCGTTGTTTTTGTTGGCAAAGGAATAACCTTTGACACAGGTGGCATTTCGCTAAAGCCAGGCGAAGCGATGGACGAAATGAAATTTGATATGTGTGGCGCTGCCAGCGTGATGGGTACGATGAAAACACTTGCTGAATTAGAAGTACCATACAACGTTATCGGTGTTGTAATCAGCGCAGAAAACATGCCGAGTGCTCATGCCACACGTCCAGGTGATGTTGTCACTTCACTATCCGGCCAAACCATTGAAATATTGAATACCGATGCCGAGGGACGCTTGGTGCTGTGTGATGCGCTTACTTATGTTGAGCGCTTTGATCCGGATGTGGTTATTGATATTGCTACGCTTACCGGCGCTTGCATCATTGCTTTGGGCCATCATATCAGCGGACTGATCAGCAACCATAACCCTCTAGCGCATGATTTACTCAATGCCGGAGAAGAATCGGTTGACCGCTCTTGGCGGCTGCCAATGGCAGATGAATACCAGAAGCAATTGGATTCTAACTTTGCAGATATAGCGAATATCGGCGGTCGCCCCGCTGGCACTATTACCGCAGGATGCTTCCTGTCTCGTTTCACCAAAAAATACCACTGGGCACATTTAGACATAGCTGGCGTTGCCTGGAAATCCGGTAAAGATAAAGGTGCAACCGGTCGACCTGTTCCGCTTCTCTCGCAATACGTTTTAGATCGCATAAAACATCAAGAGAGCGATTAATTGACTGAGGTCATCTTTGTTATTTTAGACCCATCATCCGACACTCAAGATCAGGTGTGTCGGATGATAGATGGGCTATATACGCTCAAAACCTCGCAAGTAGTTTTGATGGACTCGAACGAGCAGGCAAAATCCATGGATGAAAGGCTATGGACCTTTGATCTAGAAGCCTTTATTCCACACAACCTGATAGATGAACCGATTCAACCTCCTCCACCAGTTCAAATAGCCTGGTCAACACCAGCTCGGCGCTTTCACACGCTTATTCACATGACCGAACAGACCGCGCTTCCAGAGCAAGTGCAGCGCTACCAGCGAGTCATCGATTTAGTCCCGGCGGATGATCAATTAAAGGAAATCGCGCGTCAGCGCTTCAAAGGCTACCGTCAACAGGGCATTCCACCTCAAACCCTCTCATTCCAAGATTTCTTGGGTCAATTCAGCACCGAGTCTTAGCCTTCGATCGCAGCTACCTATGCTTTCGAAGTATGCTACAATGCGCCCAAATTTTTAGCTACGATCAACGTTCAATTGTAAGAAGAGCACCATGGAAAAACAGTACAACCCTCATGCGATAGAAAAACACTGGTACGACAAGTGGGAACAACAAAGCTACTTTTCTCCTTCTGGCGAAGGCGATGGCTACTGCATCATGATTCCACCACCCAATGTCACTGGTAGCCTACACATGGGACATGCTTTCCAGCAAACGATTATGGATGCTCTTATCCGCTACCATCGCATGAAAGGCCATAATACGCTTTGGCAAGCAGGTACTGACCACGCAGGTATCGCGACACAAATGGTGGTTGAACGTCAGCTGCAGGCGAAAGGCCAAAACCGGCATGATTTAGGCCGCGAAGCCTTCATCGATAAAGTCTGGGAATGGAAGGAAGAATCGGGCGGTACCATTACCCGCCAGCAACGACGTTTAGGTACGTCTGTAGACTGGTCGCGTGAGCGATTTACCATGGACCTCGGCTTATCGAATGCGGTTAAGGAAGTTTTCGTTCAGCTTTATGATGAAGATTTAATCTACCGCGGCAAGCGCTTGGTAAACTGGGATCCGAAGCTGCACACCGCTATTTCAGATCTTGAAGTGGAAAACAAAGAAGAGTCTGGCCACCTATGGCATTTTCGCTATCCTCTGGCCGACGGCGCGTTAACCCTCGATGGTAAAGACTACATAGTGGTCGCAACCACCCGCCCCGAAACCATGCTCGGAGATACGGCCGTTGCGGTCCACCCTGAAGATGAGCGCTATCAAGCCCTGGTAGGAAAGTTTGTCACCTTACCCCTGGTTAATCGACGCATCCCTATTGTTGCCGACACCTATGTTGATAAAGAGTTTGGAACAGGCTGCGTAAAAATAACGCCAGCACATGACTTTAACGACTATGAAGTCGGCAAACGTCAAAATGTCCCTTTGGTCAATGTATTAGATCAAAATGCCGCTATTGCCGAAAAAGCGCAGGTTTTTGATTACGAAGGCAAGCCAATGGCTGACTTCGATAACCACCTACCTGAAGGCTACCCAGGACTTGACCGTTTCGATGCGCGCAAGAAAATTGTCGAAGACTTTGAATCCCTGGGTTTTCTGGATGAAATTAAAGATCATAAATTAATGGTCCCCCGAGGCGATCGCTCTGGTGTGGTTATCGAACCCTTCTTAACTGACCAGTGGTATGTTCGAATCGCTCCTCTGGCTGAACCTGCCATTAAAGCGGTTGAAGATGGGGATATCGAGTTTGTACCCAAACAGTGGGAAAATACCTACTTTGCCTGGATGCGCGATATCAAAGACTGGTGCATATCACGCCAGCTATGGTGGGGACACCAAATTCCTGCTTGGTATGACGACGAAGGCAATGTCTACGTTGGACGCGATGAAGCTGAAGTTCGAGACAAATACCAGCTCGGAGACAAGGCACTTAAGCAGGATGCTGACGTACTGGATACCTGGTTTTCATCAGCACTCTGGACTTTCTCAACCCTTGGCTGGCCGGAAAAGACCAAAGAGCTTGAACATTTTCACTCAACCGATGTGTTAGTCACCGGTTTTGACATCATCTTCTTCTGGGTTGCTCGTATGATCATGATGACCCTGAAATTCACCGGCGAAGTACCGTTCAAAAAAGTTTTTGTTACCGGTCTGATCCGCGATGAGCAGGGTCATAAAATGTCTAAATCGAAAGGCAATGTGATCGACCCGCTCGATCTTATCGATGGTATCGATCTCGAAGCACTGGTACAGAAGCGCACCAGCGGCATGATGCAGCCTAAGATGCAGGCTAAGATCGAAAAAGCCACGCGTAAACAATATCCAGATGGTATTGCGCCACACGGAACCGATGCCCTGCGCTTTACGCTTTGCGCACTGGCCTCAAACGGACGCGATATTAAATTTGATATGTCGCGCCTTGAAGGTTATCGCAATTTCTGTAATAAGTTGTGGAATGCTGCGGCGGGATTTGTACTTGCCAACACGGAAGGGCAAGACTGCGGCCAAAATGGTGAACCTGTCAGCTTGGGCCTGGCTGAGCGCTGGATTATCTCAGAACTGCAACGCACCGAGCAGCAGGTTGAACAATATGTGGCTCAATACCGCTTTGATCAAGTATCAAACACGCTCTACGACTTCACATGGAATGAATACTGTGCCTGGTATATCGAAGCCGCGAAAGCCAACCTGAATGACGAAAGCATGAGCGAAGAAGCCAAGCGCGGCACTCGTCGTACACTGGTTTGTGTATTGGAAACATTATTGCGCCTACTCCACCCTCTGATGCCTTTCATTACCGAAGAAATCTGGCAACGCGTAGCGCCTCTTGCTGGCCAAAGCGGTGAAACCATCATGCTTCAGGGCTACCCTGTTGCAGATAGCAATAAAATCGATAGTGACGCTGAAAAAGCCATGGAGTGGTTAAAAGGCGTTATTGTCGGGGTGCGCAACATCCGGGCAGAAATGAATATAGCTCCGGGCAAACCGCTAGATGTATTCTTGAAGAACGGGTCTGCGGATGAGAAAGACCTGTTTGTTAGCTCTGAAAGCCTGATCAAAAAGCTAGCAAGGCTGGAAAGCATTAGCTGGTTAGAGCAGGATCACGAAGCCCCAACTTCAGCTACGGCGCTTGTTGGCGAGATGGAAGTTCTAGTGCCTATGGCAGGCTTAATTGACAAGTCAGCTGAGCTAGCTCGGCTGGACAAAGAGCTAGGTAAGCTAGAAAAAGAGTGTCAACGCCTGGAAGGAAAGCTAGGTAATCCCAACTTTATTGATAAAGCACCAGCCGCTGTTGTTGATAAAGAAAAGGCCAAGCTTCAGGACGCCAAAATGGCATTAAATAAACTGCAGACCCAACGCGTCGAAATCGAAAAGCTTTAGTTGCTATTTCACCTACCACCAACGCCCGCCGTCACAATTCGACGTGACGTTGGTGGTTTCCAACCATCTATTGCGACGCACCAAAATCCTTATAGTACGCAATTCCTTGTCCCATCTCCCCTAGCGCCCCCCTTAAATACCACATGGACAATAGACACCAATCTAGGTAGCCTTCAAACTTGAACAAGAACTATCCAGATGCCCTTAGAGGCTCATCGCATGGCAATGGAAATGCAGCATATAGCCCTTCCATGTTGATAGTAAAATACCAATAAAAGCTAGAGAGACACCAACATGCTTAGGATTCGTGGGTTATTATTGCTCGCGGCAATGCTATGCCTATCACATACGTTAAGGGCAGATAACGGCATTTCCGTATTTTTTAATAATCAAGCCGTTTGGCAACAGGTTTGCGTCTATTCCTGGACCAATACCCCCTTCCAACTCCCTCACGGTCAATGGCCAGGTAGGCAACTCAACCATATCGCGCTGGGCTATCATAACGTTGCCGTTAGTGAAGCCACATTTAACCAAAGCCCTGGTATTAATCTTATCTTGTAACTACTCCCCCCCCACCA
>DFOV01000308.1:4448-7134 GCA_002376965.1 Gammaproteobacteria bacterium UBA3532 | reverse complement strand
GTTCTAACATCTATCAAAAGACTTCGCTGTAGTTCCAGCACTAGACTGTTGTATTGATCTTGATCGATATTGCCCGCCGTAAGCTCCTTTTCCAATTCATCATTACGCTCGTGGAATAACGAAATGTTAGCTGACTTTCGGAGTTCCTGGGATTCAAAGCTATCCTTGGCAGTCCGCAACCACAGAGGGATCACAACAAACATTGACGCCAGTAGAAACAAGCAGACTGTTAATAGCCAGAACAAATCATTAAACCTTATATAATAGTCAGCAGACCTACAGTTTTTCCGCTAAAAGCTCTTCGAGCCTTTTTTGCTGGGATTCATCAAATGCAACTTCTATTTTACTTAAAGCTTTTGCGCGCCTAAAAATTCCATAAGCAACGAATCCACCCATGAAAAGAAAAATTAGTGGCCCAAACCATAGAAAGAACGTGTCCGCTCTTAACCTTGGTCGATAGAAGATAAAATCTCCATACCGCTCAAACATGAATTGCTCAATCTCTTCATCGGTCAAACCTTCAATTATCATGCGGTGAATTTCACGACGAAGATCTTCTGCCACCCCTCCGGTTGAACCAGTCAAGTTAGTGTTCTGGCACATTGGGCAACGTAGCTCATCTGACAATTGACGGAAGCGCTGCTGTTGTTCTTCACTAGAAAATTGAAAGGTGTCAACTTGGGTGAATGCGGAAGTTGGAGTTAATAAAATCAAAGCAAAAAGCAATAGCATCAAGCTAGTCAGGTTTAGATTGTGTAAGGAGTTTATATGGATTGTCATTTACCGGACTTAATTTCCAATTCCGCAATCGCTGGCATGAATTCTTCCTTCCAGACCGTTTCGTCCAACACACTGACATGACGGTAACGAATGACACCATTTGCATCTACTAAGTACGTTTCCGGAGCACCATAAACCCCTAGATCAATTCCAAACCGACCATCTTCATCGAGAATACTGAAGGAGAAAGGATCGCCATTATCTTGAAGCCACTCTATAGCAAGCTCTTTTTGATCGCGGTAATTTACACCAACCACCGGTATTTGCCCTTCCTCTAACAGGCGCATGAAAGTTGGGTGCTCAATTAGACAGGGAAGACAATAGCTGCCCCACACATTGAGCAGAAAAGCCTGATCCGGCAAGTCCGCATTGCCAACAGGTAGGCCTTGCACTGAGGTCAATGCAAACTCAGGCATCGGTTTGTCTATCAGCATTGACGGAAGTTCTTTGGGGTCCAGATACAAACCCTTCCAAAGTGTTGCCGCTAAGCCAATGAATATGATTACAGGTAAAAAGAATTTTAGTCTGTTCATGATTTTATAAACGAGAAGCGACCCGAGATTTGCTCGTTCTCGGCAGCGATACGACGCTGTCGTAAGCGACGATAACGTTTATCTCCAGCTGCCAATGTGCCGCCAAAGGCCATTAAAATCGCACCTAGCCAAATCCATCGCACAAACGGCTTCACATAGATGGTCATGGACCATGCACCAGACTCTTTCTCTTCACCAAGCGTTACAAACAGGTCCCTTAAAAAACCTGCATCGATGGCCATCTCTGTTGAGGGTGTTCCACTGGCCAGATACACACGTCGTTGTGGATACAAAACCTCAATATCAGCATCATTCCTTCGCACCATGATTTCCGCTTCATCGCCTATATAGTTTGGTCCAGTAACCGGAGTACTCTGCATAAAAGTAAAACTGTAGGCATCCAGCTCGGTACTCTGTCCCGGTTGCAGCAAAACACTTTTTTCAGAACTAAAATAACTAGTCAAACCAACCCCCACGAACATAACGGCGATACCGAAATGCGCTGCCTGCATTCCATAATAACTAAGGCTCAACGAACCTAATCCTTGCCATATCGTTATCTTATTAGAGACCTTATTTGATATATCTTTCACGATACTCAAGGTAAGCCAAGCCCCAAGAGCGACAGCTAACGTCGCCGCCAGAGAAAACTCTAATAGAACGATAAAAGGAAGCACCACACCAACAACCACACCGGCCATCGCCACTTTGCTCAGTTGTTGTATTAAGTATGCCGGAGAAGTTCGCTTCCAACGACTCAACGGTCCAACTCCAACAAACAAAACCAATATGATCATGAGAGGCACAAAGATGGCATTGAAGTATGGCGGGCCTATCGATATCAAATCACCCGTAACTGCCTGGTAAACCATCGGAAATAATGTACCAAGAAATATCGAGGCCGAAGCCACTACCAATATTACGTTATTAACCAATAGGAAAATTTCGCGCGACACCAAGTCGAATCCAAACTCGCTCTTCATTAGGGGTGCACGCAAAGCAAAGAGTAACAATGCACCACCCACTGCTAGCCCTAAAATAGCAAGTATGAAAAATCCACGAGATGGATCGCTCGCGAAGGCATGCACAGATGTCAACAAACCTGAACGCGTAATAAATGTACCAAGAAGACTGCCAGAAAAAGCGAGGATCGCCAGCAGCACAGTCCAATTTTTAAACATACCTCGCTTCTCGGTCATAGCCAGAGAATGAATTAATGCTGTACCAAATAACCATGTTATAAGAGGGGGGTTCTCAACAGGGTCCCAGGCCCACCAACCACCCCAGCCAAGCTCGTAATAAGCCCACCAACTCCCTAGAGCAATACCTATAGTTAATATAGCCCATGCAATATTAGCCCATGGCCTTGACCA
>DFOV01000308.1:489-4079 GCA_002376965.1 Gammaproteobacteria bacterium UBA3532 | reverse complement strand
AATACGACCGAAAAGCCGACATAGCCCATATAAAGCGTCGGTGGGTGAACTATGAATCCGAAATCCTGCAATGCCGAATTCAAATCAGCTCCATCAGCCGGGGGTAGCGGTATTATGCGGTCGAACGGATTAGAGGTCGCAAGCATAAACAAAATGTAGGCGCCACACAGCAAACCCAATACTCCGAGTACCCGTGCCACAAAATCAATGGGTAGGCTCTTGCTAAAAATAGCGACTGCAAGCATCCAGCCGGCTAACATAAAAGTCCATAACAAGAATGAGCCTTCGTGCCCACCCCACACTGCCGTCAATTTATAGCGTGTAGGTAAAGCTGAATTGGAATGTTGAGCAACAAACTGTACCGAAAAATCATCAGTAGCAAAGGCATAGGCAAGAATTAGGATAGAAATCCCGAGAAATACGAATACACCCGCCGTAAGAGGCCGCGCCAAGCTCATCCACAACAAATTATTGCGATGCGCCCCGATAATAGGGAAGGCTCCAAGTATAATACTTAAACAGAACGCTAGTATTAGCGAAAACTGACCGAGTTCAGGGATCATTTTATGTTTCCGGCTGCGAGCTTAAGAGATGGTTCTCCGCAGAAACGCCAGCCGCATCCAATGCAGCTTTGACTTCCTGCGACATGTAATTCTCATCATGCTTGGCAAGCACGCGAGACGCCTGAAAAACACCCAACTCATCTATGGCTCCCTCAACTACAATTCCCTGTCCTTCCCGAAATAAATCCGGAAGTAAACCTTCATAATGAATCGTCACGTCGTTGATATAATCAGTTGTAGCAAATTGAACTCGAAGGCTGTCGTTGGCTGATCGCAAAGAACCATCTTTAACCATGCCGCCGATACGAATTCGTTGTCCGGTTTCAACCTCGCCTTGTGCAACTTGAGTTGGCGTGTAAAACAGGTCGATATTCTGACTAAGAGCAAAAAGGGTCAATCCGATTGCCAAGCTCAAGCCCGTCGTTATGAAGACAATAATACTGAGCCTTTCTTTACGATGAGATTTCATGTGCCTTCTCCAACACGAAAAGTTAGATTATCAACCTCATTATTATCTTCATTTTGGGACACTATTTCCTTATTAAGGATCAAGCGTCTTTTTTGTTCAAGGACGATTTGTCTTTTTCGGATTAGTGGATAAGTAAGATTAACAGAAAAGAACATTGCAAACAGTGCATATACGAGCCATACGTTAAACGCATAACCACCCATGTTTAAAAATTCGCCGACGCTGGAAAATTGTATTAAATCAAACATACTTCTTCGCTCTGACTACTAAATAGCCTCAATTATTGCCCATATTACGGTTCAGGTCGCCTGAACCAGTTGCTGTACCCACTCGGAACGCCGCTCCCTGACGAGAATTTCATTCCGCATCGATAGAATCAGACTTACCGCAAAAAACAAATAAACTGCAAAAATCATGATAACTAGCGGTATCCATACCTCTGGTGGATTGGGCGCCTCATTGGACAAACTAAAGGGGCTAGACGGCTGGTGCAGAGTATTCCACCAGTCGACCGAATACTTAATAACGATGACGTTGATACAACCCACTATGGAAAGCACTGCGCACGCCTTAGCTGCCGCTTCAGCATCTTCTAATGCTGAACGTAGCGAAATGACACCTATTAAGAGAAAAAACTGCAGTAGCATCGAAGTAAGTCGACCATCCCAAATCCACCAAGTACCCCAAATGTCGCTTCCCCAAATTGATCCCGACGCCAGCGCGAGCGCTGTGAACCAAGCACCTAGAGGCGCAGCTGTCTTGGCTACTATATCAGCGAGTTTCATCCGCCATACCAACGTAATCGTCCCAGCCAAAGCCATTAACGGAAAAAAAGCCAAAGAAATACTAGCGAATGGTACGTGAATATACATGATTCGAATTGTGTTGCCCTGCTGATAATCAGGGGGTACAAAAAGCAAAGCCCAAATTATCCCTACGATTAGCAAAAGGGCCATCGGGCCTATGAGCCAGGGTAACCATTTACCCGACAACTCATAGAACCATTTTGGCGAACCCAGTTTTGAAAACCATAACCACATAAATTTTCTACTTCCTAGTATTGGAGAACCGGACCTCGGATCAAGAACTCCAATATACCATGCCCTCCTTGTTAACCATGTAACGTATTCTAACTAATTGTAATTAGCCAAGAATACCATATTCAGGGTACATCTCAGTCAATTTACGCTGATGCGAAGTGCAGCCGCTGAAGCGAGAGGAGCCAATGAAATCGAAGCCAGTAACATAGCGCCCATAATAGCTAGATAACCTGCCAACGAGGCTCCATTAAGCGTCTGCTGTACGGCCATGGTTCCAGCGATAAGTACTGGAACACTCATGGGTAACGTAATAACTGCCAGGATTAATCCCCTGCTTCCCAACCCCACTGTCAATGCCACACCAATTGAACCCAGTAAGCTCAAGACTGGGGTGCCTAACAGTAACGTAACAAACAAAGTCCCAAAGGATTCAGCGGGCAGACTTAGCATGTAGCCGATTAATGGCGATACCAGCACCACAGGTAAGCCACTGATCAACCAATGCGCAAGGTTCTTCGCCAATACCATGAAGTAGAGTGAATGGGGAGCGAGTAGTAGCTGTTCCAAAGAACCGTCCTCATAGTCCGCTCGATAAAGACTATCCATGGCAAGCAACGAGGCAAGCAAAGTAGAGATCCATAGCACACCTGCAGCAATTTCACTAAGTCGATCTGGTTCCGGTGATATACCTATCGGGAACAAAGTAGCTACTATAAGAAAAAACATAAAAGGATTAACCACCTCATTCTTTCTTTTATAAGCTATCAACAAGTCGCGCCTTAAAGTTGCCTGAAAAGCTTTTAGTGTTGTAGTTCGTTTAATACTCATAAATCTACCGTCAAACTAAAGTCAATTCTTTTACACCTGCTACCTGCAAGTTGTGATGCGTAGTTACAATAACGGCGCCACCGCTATTAGCGTGGTTACCCAGTAGCTCTTCGAGTTGTTCTACTCCTCTGGAATCCAGAGTAGTGAACGGTTCATCGAGCACCCAAAGCTTTGCCGTGCTAATCAGTAACCTAGCCAGCGAAACTCGTTGCTGTTGGCCTGCAGACAAAGTGAAGCACTGAGATTCTTCAAAACCATGCAGCCCGACTTCTTGTAAGGCTTTGTATAAATCATCAACAGCGACTTGTTGTTGTAGGCCGCAGCTCCAGCGTAGGTTTTCCACAGGAGTCAGCGCCTTGTTTACACCAACGCGGTGTCCAATGAAAAGCAGTGAGCTGTAGAACATTTTTACCTGTTCCTCGATGCGTTCTTGGTACCAATGAATAGCTCCCTTGTATGCGCCATTAAGACCACAAAGTATCCGGAGCAAGGTAGTCTTACCGCTACCATTGCTACCTTTGATTTGTAAAATTTGGCCTTCTCTGACATCAAAATTGAGCGACTCAAACAAAACACGCTCATCCCGCTCGCAGAATAAATCCCGGGCGCGCAGCATCACGACACTTTCCGATGCCAATCCGATATCTCCTCCTGCTAAAATTTCGACTGATGTTGTCACGAAATGATCAA
>DFOV01000308.1:0-152 GCA_002376965.1 Gammaproteobacteria bacterium UBA3532 | reverse complement strand
TAAAGTTAAATTTGTTGGATCAATTATAGCCCGTAAATACGCAAACAACCTCGCTGGTCCTCCTCCAAGGAATTTAGATGTGATCGATAAAAAAGAGCTTTGGCTTCCAATTCTTCAAAACACGTTGAAGAAGAGTAACTAATTGATACAAA
>DFOV01000147.1 GCA_002376965.1 Gammaproteobacteria bacterium UBA3532 | reverse complement strand
TCTTGCTCTTGGCGAATCACTTTTTCAGCCAGTAATGAATCAAGGTAGGCTGGCGGCGTAACCAGCAAGTCAGCTATTTGCTGGTCACTGTTGTCTAGCGTTTGAGCCAGCAGGTTTTGGTAGTAATCAGCAAAACAGCCAATGGTTTTATGCTCAAATAACGCGGTCGCATATTGGATTCGGCATTGCAGCTCACCTTGGCACTCAATCACTTCCAGGGTTAAATCAAAAGGTGCTGTCGCATTGGGTGGATGATACGGCGCGATATCCAACCCTTCCATCTGCATGACTCGATCATCGGCTTTTTCAAAAATAAACATGACATCAAACAAGGGATTGCGCGACGTATCTTTTTCCAAAGGCAGGTGCGCCAAGTAGGCTTCAAACGGATAACGCTCATGCGTCATGTCAGTTAAAAAGCGCAGCATTGTTTGGTCGACCAGCTCGCTAACAGAGGCTGCAGGATCGACTAATTGACGCATGACCGTGGTGTTGGCAAACATACCAATGACATGATTGAAATCATCACTGTGTCGGCCAGCACTGGGAACAGCAATCGCCATGTCCGTTGCACCACTTAGCTTATGCAATAACAGCGAATAATGGGTGAACAGCCACATAAACAACGACACTTTATGCTGTTGGGCTGCTCGTTTGAGCTGTTCAGTTTGCTTTGCATCCAGGGTGAAATAAAGATTATCACCACTAAAGTCCTGACGTGCGGGTCGTGAACGATCAACGGGCAGATTCAGGCTTGGCTCAAAACCTTCAAAGCGCTCCAACCAATAGTTCAAATCCTGTTGCGCTTGCTCGCTGGCCAGATACTGTTGTTCTGCACTTACAAACTCGGAAAAGCGATGAGATAACGGCGTCAAAGGCGCATCGCTGGTATACAGGGCGATAAACTCCTGAACAAACTGATTCAGCGACAGACCATCTGCAACGATATGATGCATATCAAACAGCAATACTGATTGCTGCGGTTGATCACTTACTACCAGCCATTGCGCACGAATCAACGGCCCTTGCTCCAAATCGAATGGCTGTACAAATGCTGCAGCTTCTTGATCGATGTCTTGAGCAAGGGTTATGATTTTAGGCAGTGGTATCGCCAATTCGGCAATCGGTGATTGCTTGACCTGATCGCCTGCCAAACAAAATTTAACCCTCACACTCTCGTGACGTTTCACCAACGCATTCAAAGCCTGCTGTGCCCTTACGCCATCAAAGGGGCCGCTGATGTGGAAGCCAAATGCCAGGTTGTAGGTGGTACTGACATTATCGAGCTTGGATACAATAAACATCCGCTTTTGCGCCGCCGATGCCAGATAAGGCTGGGGAGCAAACAATGGTTGATAGATCAGCTCGTCAAGCAGTGCTGGAGATTCTGACTGCGTTGAAAAAGCAAAGCCACCCGCTCGCATGGTCATAATGGCTTTTTTAACGGCTAGGATGATCTGCTCAACATCATCTTCACTATGTGCCGTCGACAAAAAACAGATGCGCCGTTCCCAGGTATAGATTCCTTGCTGGATCAACAATTGGAAAAACAAATCCAGTTCAATCGGCTCCAAGTTAATCGCATATTGACCAAAAGACTCAAACCGAAACATGGTCGAGAAATGCACCATTTTCATTGGCACATGCTGTTGCTTGAAAAAGTCGTTTACCCCCGTTACCAAGCGATTCATCAATGCTTCCAAGCGTTGATACAAGGCATCGCCTTGCTCTTTAATCTGTTCCAGTCCTGCTTTGGCGGCAGCCAGAGCCAGAGGATGCTTTACATAGGTTCCGCCAAAAAAGATGGTTTCGCGACTCGGATGCGAGTCATCCCCATATTGCCAGGAGCCGCCATCAATGGCGTCCATATAGCGCCGCTTACCACAGACCAGGCTAAGTGGCATGCTGCCACCCACCGCTTTGCCATAAATAACCAGATCGGCCTCAATGCCAAAGTATTGCTGCGCGCCGCCAGAACAGGTTCGAAACCCGGTGATGGTTTCATCAAAAATGAGTGCAATATCCAGCTTTTGGGTCAGTTCGCGTAGGCCTTTTAAGAAGGCTTTGGGCTGGAGAGAGGGTCGACGACTTTGCACCGGTTCCACCAAAACTGCCGCCAGCTCATCTTTGTATTGCTCTATCTGGGCGAATGACTCTTCATTGCCATAATTAAGCACAATAACATCTTCGATCAGACTATAGGGCGTGCCAATGGTCATCGGGTGAGTCTCCCCATCCAAATTAACCGCCAATACACCATCAAAGGTGCCATGGTAGGAGTTGGCGAAAATAACAATCTTATCGCGCTTGGTGACACCGCGCGCCAATTTAACCGCGGTCATTACCGCTTCCGTCCCCGTATTAGAGAAGGTAACACGCTCGACACCGGTTAACTCACTAACCAGCAGGGCCACTTCGCCCGCCAGCACTTGTTGTGGCCCAAGCTCAACGCCTGCACCTAGCTGTTTGGTAAGCGCGTCAACAACAAAGTCTGGCCGGTGGCCAAAGAAATGCACGCCATAGCCCATCGCCATATCGATGTATTCATTGCCATCCAAATCGATAAAGCGCGCTCCCTGACTCTGTTTCGAGATCATGGGATACATCATTTCTTTCAATGCCAAACGAAAGCCCAGCGAATTAATCCAATCGGCCATCACTGTGCGATATTGCTGGGCCCAATTTTTGGATGAGGGAGTGCGCTGCACATGATGCTCAACCAGACGTTGAACGAAGGCCTGTTGTTGGGGCGTCAGCGGTTTATCTTCGGCCAGCTTAAATGAGCGTACGTTGACCGCCGATTTGAGGTTACGCCGTTTGGACTTTTTTACCTCATTTCCCTCCACCGTTGCTGGCGCGGAAGACATTCCCTGCAATGTAGCCAGCTGTTGTTGACATAGCTGGTTAAAGCCTTGCAACTGCTGCTGCATAATCCGGCTGAGATTGTCACTAGCCTCACTGCCTAGGGTGTTGCGTTCCCCAATGGGCGGCACTGGAGGTGTTTGCATGGGTGCTGCTTTTTCAAGCGCCTGCTCAACCTCCAATTTGGATTCAGCAGGATGAGAGACAGCTGGTTCTGAGACTGTATCCTTTTGAGATGTACTACGATGCTCAGCAACAAAACCTGCTAACTTATCCAGTGTATCCAGCTGCTGATAAAACTCACTCACCGGAATGTCGAGTTCGAAATCGCGCTTGATATGTTGGCGAATGGTGGTCAGCATTAAGGAATCAATGCCGAGTTCAAATAAGTTGCGATCAGTAACTAGCTCAGCAGGCTCAATCCACGACACTTTATGCACGATATCGGTCAAGGCAATAAGGATGTCAGCATGACCATCGCTGGCAGGCGTTGTACTAGTATCTTTTAACGCCTGATCTGCTGCGCTTTTATTTGTTGCCCGATTGTTTGTTGCAGTCTTGTTTGTTGCAACCGTGTTTGTTGCAACCATAACAGCCTGAAGATAATCCCCAGACTCTCCGGGAAAAGCCAAGGTTTCGGTCAGTTCGAACTGATGAGCACTCAGGCTTTGCTGCCAGGTTGCATGGGCAATTAACGGTGCGAAAGGCTGGCGTAGGTCATCGTCAAAGGCCCACCAACCATCGGTTAGTCCAAACACGATATTGTGATAGAACTGCATCGTCATCACTTCATTAATGACTACATGACCCTGTGGCTTGCTCAAACAAGCCAATTGCTCAAGGGTTTCAGCCAGCTTGGGCGTCGCGTGCAATACATTGGCAGCAATCACCAAATCATACGCGCCCAGCTCTATACCCTGCTCCGCCAAAGGCTTGGTGATATCCAGAGCACGGAAGGATATGTTTGAAAAATCAGCAAACTGGCGCTTGGCCAGTTGTGGGAAAATCGGGGAAACATCGGTAAAGGTATAGTGAATTCGCTCCGCATAAGGCCGCAGACGATCAAGAATCCACTCGGTAGACGCACCACTACCAGCACCTATTTCAATCAATTGCAGTGGTTGGCCCGCGGTTTGGCTCGCCTTTGCTACCAACTGCTCGACAGCTTGAGCCGTTTGCTCTTGATACCAGTCAGCCAATAAATTGTCGGCGTAAAACCCTTTTACCAGCTCAATCGAGCCACCAGGAAACAGCACCTCAACGTATTTTGTTTCACCAGTAACAACAGACCACAGATGCTCAGCACAACGCGCAATTAATTTCAGTGTAGTTGCCAAGCGCGGATCAATATCCAGAATGCGCTCCGCCAATCCTTCAGCAGTTAAAGAAGGTTTAGCATCATCAGATTCAGAAAAATACGTGACTAAATAGTGGATGAGTTGGTGATAGGTTGGCTCAATCGAATGCTGTTCTATAACCTTGCTTGCCGAACCGTCACAAGATAGCGACTCAAGCACTCCCAGTTCGTCTAAGCGGCGAGTTAAACAATAGACGGCATAATCGGTTAAAAGCTGATGTAACTGGCATGCTGTATCAAAATCAAACGGGCCAAGTGCCTGGCGTTGCTGCTCTAAATCCTTCATCCCACAAATCTCTTGTCATTTGGTGTTAACACCAAAATTGTTTTTACTCTGAAAATATTTATTGTTCTGAAATAGGTTTTTTACTGAAGCGCTTAGGCTAAACCGCAAAAGCCGTCGGTAATGTTTCAGGCTCTACCTGTTGCGACGCATAGCCAAGCAAATAAGCCTGCATAATGGTCGATGCATGTTTTGGATTAATACTCCGTACAACGCCTTTCACCAGCTCTGTCGAAAACTCAGTGAAGCCCAGCTGAGTAATACAGGCGCCCAGCATAAACACATTGACGGAGTTAATAGGTAAGCCGTGCTGCTTTAAAAGAGCGGCGGCATTAATCTCAACAAAGCGCGCTCCTGGTTTGAACTTGTTGTTCGGGTTTTTATTCGCAACCGAATAGCACAATCCATCCTCGCGCAAATAATCTAAATAGCGCAGACCTTCGTTGTAATCCAAGGCCAGAATGGTGTCAGCCTGCCCCGCCGGGATCAGCGGAGCGGCGTAATCCCCCATGCGGATAAAAGATACGACACTCCCGCCACGCTTACTCAGCCCGTGAGTTTCTGTCGCCATAAAATGGATATCTGCCTTTTCGCATAATTGAGAAAGCAACTTCACCAGGGTTAAGAT
>DFOV01000309.1:28866-29605 GCA_002376965.1 Gammaproteobacteria bacterium UBA3532 | reverse complement strand
ATGGCGGCGGATTATTCGCAGATAGAGCTGCGGATTATGGCCCACTTATCCGGTGATAAAGGCTTGCTTGATGCCTTTGCGCATGGCGAAGATGTGCATCGGGCGACGGCTGCAGAAGTTTTTGGTGTGAATGTTGATGAAGTTACAATCGATCAGCGTCGCAGCGCTAAAGCCATCAACTTTGGTTTGATATATGGCATGTCTGCCTTTGGGTTGGCGCGTCAGCTAAGCATTCCACGTAACGACGCCCAGAAATATATCGACGTTTATTTTGAACGCTATCCAGGGGTGAAGAACTACATGGAAACCACCCGCCAGCAGGCGCGTGAACAGGGATACGTAGAAACCCTGTTTGGACGCCGCTTATACCTCCCTGAAATCAATGCCCGCAATGGAATGCGTCGCCAAGCCGCTGAGCGAACAGCCATCAACGCACCAATGCAGGGAACCGCGGCGGATATCATAAAGCGGGCGATGATTCGCACCGATCAGTGGTTAGCTGACCAGCCAGATGTGCACATGGTCATGCAAGTGCACGATGAACTGGTATTTGAAGTGCCACAGGCACGTGTTGATGAGGTTGAGGAAAAGATCACTGAGCTAATGCAAAGTGCAGCGGAATTAAACGTTCCTTTACTGGTTGAGTGTGGTGTGGGAGACAACTGGGATGAGGCGCATTAAAGCCAAAAATGTAATTCTTAAGAAAAAAGCCGACCATATAAATGGTCGGCCTTATATT
>DFOV01000309.1:18334-28541 GCA_002376965.1 Gammaproteobacteria bacterium UBA3532 | reverse complement strand
TTGGATGAAAGGGTTGGATGAGTCGCGGTTACTTAACAGGAACCCAGGTTAAGTCAGCGACGGTATTGACCAGTTTGCCGACGTAGCTGGTTCCATTCATCAGATACATATAGTTTCGGCCATCACCAAAGTGACGCCATAAAATATCGTCGTCGCCATCTCCGTCGAAATCGCCAGCCATCACGGCTTGCCAGTTTTGGTCGGCAAACTGGCTAATGAGGCCGCGAGCACTCCAGTTGACGACGCCTGCGTCTAACAGATAAACATAGTTTCTGCCATCGGTGGTATTGCGCCATAAAATATCAGCGTCCCCATCGCCATCAAAATCACCGGTTATTACCAGCTGCCATTCAATGCCTGCGCTCATTAGCTTGTCGCTGCCAGTAATGACATGACCATTCATGATGTATTTCCAGACAACACCGGTGCCGCTATGGCGCAATAGGATATCGGCTTTGTTATCGCCATTTAGATCGGGCGACCCAATGACTTGCCAGCCTGAATCGGTGATTTTGGCTACTTGCTGGCTGCCAACAATCGAGAATCCATCCATTTGGTATTGCCATATCACGCCAGTAGCGCTGTTTCTCCATAGCATGTCGTCTTTGCCATCACCGTTGTAATCGCCGATCGATATGATGTCCCAATCGCCAACAGGTACTGTATTGATAACTTTGCCTGAACTGATGGTATTGCCATCCATTAAATACATATAGTTATGTCCAGTGTTGTCGTTGCGCCATAGCATGTCGCCTTTGCCATCACCGTTAAAATCGCCCCTGCCAATCATGCGCCATGGATCGTTAACAATATTGACGGGTTTGCTATCGGCGATCAGGTGGCCGTTCATCGCGTAATACCAGTTTTGTCCTGACACCATACTGCGCCACATAATGTCGGCTTTACCATCGCCATTTTGATCGTAACGAACGGACGTATCAATGGGGAGTGGCTATATCATCGATCCAGGCCCTGTCGTCGCCAGCGCTTTCTGAATCATCTTTAATGTAGCGCCAAGTGAATTTATGCATGCCTTCTGTCACTGGGTGGCTGAATTCCATCCATCCTATATCGCCACTCCATTGGCTTACTACACCATCATCGACAGCAAACTCAAGAAAATCCCATCCCTGTTCAGAGCTGACCCGTAACCAGAAAGACATCTGGCCTGCGGCAACTTCCGTTTCCAGGTTAACCTCCGAAGACTGGCTATCTGTCAGAGCTTCAGGGCTGGTAATACTGAAGTCCGGTGAATGTGAGGCGGCGCTTGTGATCTCCCAAGGCAAGTCGCCGGAAAAGGTGAAATTTTCCTGACTGAAGTCGCCGCTCTCAAAGTTGATCGCGCGGGTGGGGCCTGGTGGTGGAGGGTTGAGCGCCGAATCAATCCACGATTCAAAATGAGAAACCCTGGCATAGACGCCATATTGCTCAGGATCGGCGCATCCAATGCCCCAGCTGACCACTCCAGTTTGATAAATGGTGCCATTAACGTCAAAAACGAGTGGTCCACCACTATCGCCCTGGCAGGAATCTTTACCGCCTTCTGCCAAGCCTGCGCATAGCATGTCGTCGGTAATACCACCGTTTAGTGCCGCAGAGCAGACATCGTTAGTAACATGTGGAACGTCAACACTTTGTAATGTATCCGGTTGACTACCGCCTGAGGATAAAGTGCCCCAGCCAGCGACACTGAATAGGTCGCCTGCCTGAAGTGCGCCAATAGCATCGGTAAACAGAGGTACGGTAGGATAAGTAGATGGTTCGCTTAAGAAAAGCAGCGCCATGTCATTTTCATTGGTGTTGTTGTTGTAACCACTGTGCATGACCACTCTTGATACCGTACGTTTTTCTCCATCGGTTTCGGCAGTGCTGCGTTTGTACACGCCTAGCCACACATCCATACTGGAGGCGGACGAGCCATCAATACAGTGGGCGGCCGTTAAAACTACATCTTCCCTAATCAAGCTACCACCGCAGAAGTGGCCTTCCGATGGGGTTTGTCCCGCGCTAACGATTGCCGCAATAAAGGGCCATTTACTGGCATCGGCATCGCTGCCACCAACGATGCGGGTGTCAGCCATAAGGCTATGTGTGGTTAATAGGCCGGTGAACAGCACGGCACAGGTTGAGAGTATTCGTCGTTTCATATTTCGCTCCGGTTCGATTCCTTGATTACAGCAGCAGGGATTATTGGGGGGCTATTATTAAGGTAGACTGAATATTGGTGTATCACCAGTTGTCTTGTCGCTATCTGGCTTCTGTTTCAGTGTAATCAATATTATTTCCGTAGAGTCATTGTTAGTAGTAGGGAGTTTCTGAAGCAAATGTCTGCCGCAGGGATGCGGCAGTGAAGCCATCAGGGAAGATTTTACGGCGTTTTGCCCAAGAAACTCCCTACTACTAACAATGATTTACCCCTCTGCAACAAACAGATAATTGCTGCCTTTTTCATCACACACGACCATCGATTGTTGAACCTGATAGCATTGAGCTTTAGCGATATTTTGCGGTGCACTGCCGCCCGGATGGCCTGGAGCATTGCGACGGTCACGTTTCAGATAGTCAAACATGGTGGAGAAGCGTTCGCTGAAAAGGCCTTGTGAAGCATCATAATTTTCGAAAGCACTGGCAAACTTGGAGAATGTCATGGTTTTGCTATCGAGGCCGATGGAGCGCATTTTTTCGAGATAGAGGGCGTAGGTTTGTTTCAAATAGCTGGATTTGGATTGTCCTTGATAGGTCGGAAATAGCAGCTGGTTATTAGAAGCCAGTGCTGTGTCTGTTATCTGGGCTATTGAGCGTCCGCGCTGGAGTTGGTAGCGCAAGTCATTGCAGGTAATGCGTGTATTGTGGCGTTGGCAGCGCGGCGATATCGTTTCAAATGGAATGGCAACCGCGCTGGATGTTATTGTTGTATTAATGACAGGCTGGCTTTCAGATTGAGACGGAGATGGAGGCGGATTAGTTTTTACCACCCTCGATCTGGGTTTCGGTTTAGCTTTGTTTAACGACTGGGGTTTGCTTAGTGCGATACCTGCTTTTTTAGCATGGCGTTTAATCAGTAAGTATTGAACTTTGGGGTTGTTGGCTTGAAAGTCGCGCTCACTGGGGAGTGGGATATTGGTATGCTCTGCAGCAATTTTGCAATAGGCCGATTCATAGGGGTTAGTCGCACTATCAGGGCAAAAACCAAAGGTCGATGTGCTCAAACTAAGAAGTATTGAGCTGGCTATGAGTTTTTTCATGGGCTTTGGGTAATTTTGAGTATCCAAGCATATACTGTATACCAGTCGATTCATGCGTTCCAAATCATTCTGTGCAATGAGAGCAAATCAGTCTCTGTCGCCAAACAATTCAAGATGCTTGATTCAGCCTCTAGAATCAATACTGCCTGATATTCGTCTTTTGCTATTGATAACGGGCAATGTTCAATAACTCGCGGCTGACCAGATTAATAAAGGCGCCAACCCAGCCAAACCACACAGCAAACATGATCAGAAAAGCAGGTCCCATCAGGCAAAGCACTTGGTCATAGAGCGTCCATGGCCCGATTTTGTTGTAAACCGCGAACAGACTGGAGTATATATCTGGGCGAAACCAGCCAATCATTGCTAGCCCTGCGATAGCGAAAACGAGGGCCATCACTTTGTGGCCCTTAACTAAAAAAGCATCAATGCGGTCGATGATTGTCATGAGCGTTTCCTTCTGTAAGACTGATGGTTCTTATTTGCTTCAGACATATTATGTCTCTTGACATTATATGTCAATGCAGACTTAAAGGAGTTTCACGTGAGTTTGAATATTCGTCAGGCAACGCCGCTAGACATTGGTGCCTGCTTCCATATCGAATCGAATGCCTATGCTGGAGATGAAGCTGCCAGCAGAGAGAAAATAGCTACCAGAATCAACACTTACCCTGAAGGTTTTTTGATTGCTGAACAGCAAGAGCAAGTCGTCGGGATTATCAACGCTGGAGCAGCCTTTAACGTCGAGCTATCCGATGAAGACTTCAAGTCGCTGATCGGTCATGATCCGGCTGGGCCGAATATGGTGGTGATGTCTGTAGCAGTACTTCCAGAGTTTCAGCACCAAGGGATTGGTGTTGCCTTAGTGAAAGCCTTTATTGCTCATGTTACAGCGATGCATAAGAAAGCGATTTACCTGATATGTCAGGAGGCGCTTATCGGTTGGTATCAGCAGTTCGGCTTTGAGGACTTGGGGCCGTCGGACTCAACCCACGGTGGGCTGGCGTGGCATGAAATGGTTTTGAAGCTAGACTAAGTTGATATGACAGCTATTGATCATGGTTTCTCCGGCTTTGTCAGTCCTGCTTGGCTGGCGACCAAATGCTTAAGGCCATGTTTCTTAAACTCGATACTCACTATGGCATCGTTGTCGTCCATCGCCTGGAGGTTGGTGATGGTTCCTGTTCCGAACTTTGGGTGAGTCACTGTTTCGCCAACAGTAGTTAAACCTAAATTTGCGATGGACAGAGCATGATGAGAAGGGACTAAAATCTGTTTTAGAGTCCAGAATACTAATAGGAATACTGAGAGAATGATTGCAATTGCTGCAAGCATAGTGATTGCTTTGCGTCTTCCCATCTAAACCCCTATATCTAGTAATGATAATTTGACCAGCTGCTGGGCTGAACTATGCTGGAAAGAGTCGCTTACTGCAATAGCGAATGTGTCAGCTTTTCAGAACCGCCTCTAGCAGGAGAGAAAGATGGGGATATTATCTCGATGGTTTGACAGTAACTCAGGGTCAGGAGCTGCTAAAAGTAGAGCAGAGTTGGCTGCATTGCACAGTGCTATGTATAAAACTCAGGCGGTTATAGAGTTTAATATGGATGGTACTATCATTTCTGCCAATGATAATTTTCTGGCCCTGGTTGGCTATTCGATGGAAGAGCTTCAAGGCAAACACCATAGCCTCTTTGTTGCTGAACAAGTTCGCAATAGCAATGCCTACCGCGAGTTCTGGGAAAGGCTGAATCAAGGTCAATCGCAATCAGGGGAGTTCCAACGGTTTGGTAAAACGGGTCAAAATGTGTGGATTCAAGCCTCTTACACTCCCATTCTCAATAAAACAGGTCGCCCGTATAAGGTAATTAAGTTCGCTACCGATATCACCGAGCAGAAGCTAAGGAATGCCGACTATGCTGGTCAGATAGATGCAATCAGTAAGTCTCTGGCTGTCATTGAGTTTGCAATGGACGGTACAATCCTGAATGCCAATACCAACTTCCTCGAAACGATGGGGTATGGCCTACAAGAGATCCAAGGCAAACATCACCGGTTTTTTGTCGACCAGAAGGAGCAAAAAAGTCGCGAATATATGGCATTTTGGGAACGGCTAAACAAAGGGAATTATGTCAGTGGTGAATTTAAGCGCTTAGGTCGAGATGGCAAGGAGGTGTGGGTTCAAGCATCGTACAATCCGATTCTGGATCTAGATGGTAAGCCATGTAAAGTCGTGAAATATGCTACGGATGTAACGGCAGAAAAGCTTAAAAATGCTGACTATTGCGGACAAATTGAGGCTATTGGAAAGTCTCAGGCAGTGATCGAGTTCAATATGGATGGTACGGTTCTCAATGCGAATGAAAATTTTCTGAAGGTAATGGGATATAGTCTCGATGAGATAAAAGGCAAGCACCATCGGTTGTTTGTCGACGAGGCAACAAAATCCAGCAGCTCTTATCAGGCGTTTTGGGCGGGGCTAAACCGTGGCGAATATTCGTCTGGTGAATATAAGCGCTTGACCAAAGATGGTCGAGATATTTGGATTCAGGCATCCTATAACCCGATTCTCGACCTAAATGGTCAGCCATTTAAAGTGGTTAAGTACGCTACTGATGTTACTCAAACAAAATTACGTAATGCAGATTTTTCTGGACAAATTAATGCTATCCACAAGTCTCAGGCGGTCATCGAATTCAATATGGATGGCACTATCATTCGGGCCAACGATAATTTCTTAAACGCAGTTGGCTATCGATTGGATGAGATTCAAGGCAAACACCATCGAATCTTTGTTGAGCAAGACTATGCGCAAAGCGAAGAATACCAAACCTTTTGGGATAAGCTCAACCGCGGGGAGTTTGACGCGGCAGAATATAAACGGCTAGGTAAAGGTGGTAAGGCAATTTGGATTCAAGCGTCATACAATCCTATTTTTGATCTAAATGGTAAGCCTTTCAAAGTGGTGAAATATGCCACCGATATTACTGGGCGGAAAATGGCTATTCAGGCGATTAGCCAGTCTTTACTCGGCCTGTCTGAGGGGGACTTGAGCGGTACAATTAAGCAGCCATTAGAAGGGGAGTTTGAGAAACTGCGCGATGCTATGAACAATACGTTGCAGCGCCTGACCGATATGGTTCGTGACATAAATACAAGCGCCGAACTGGTCAGTTCATCGGCAGCCCAAATTCAGGCTGGCACAGAAGATCTGAGTCAACGAACGGAAGAACAAGCTTCCAGCCTGGAGGAAACTGCAGCCAGTATGGAAGAGTTTACCTCGGCTGTCGGAAATAATGCAGAAAGTTCAAAAAGAGCGAACCAACTGTCTAATGGGGCGACTTCCAAAGCGGAAAGTGGCCGGGCTATTGTTAATCAGGCCATCGAATCAATGGCGGGTATTGAAGGAGCAAGCAATCGAATAGCTGAAATAGTTGGTGTGATTGATGGGATTGCCTTCCAAACCAACTTGTTGGCACTCAATGCAGCGGTCGAAGCGGCGCGAGCCGGTGAACAGGGGCGAGGATTTGCTGTGGTTGCTGGTGAAGTGCGAACCTTGGCCCAACGCAGTGCAGCAGCGGCAAAAGAAATAAAAGGCCTGATCAAGGATAGCGTAGAAAAAGTTTCGAATGGTACTCGTTTCGTAAATGAGTCGGGTGGTGTTTTAGAAGGCATTGTAGACTCCGTTAGGGAGGTATCGTCGCTTATTGCTGAAATCAGCACCGCGTCGCAAGAACAAGCGGCAGGCATTAATGAAGTCAGCCAGGCTGTAACTGGAATGGATGAAATGACTCAGCAAAACGCAGCTTTGGTTGAAGAAGCCTCGGCATCCAGCGAGGCATTGGCTCGAGAAGCGAGCAAATTAAATCAGTTGATCCAGTTTTTCAAAGTGTGAGCCTTAACCAAAGTGGATAAGTAACAGCTAAGTAACCTGAATTCTGGAACGCGTTTATGACGGCGTAAATAGCCTCCAAAGCGTCTGTGAGACATTTGCTAGAGCTGAGGTTAAGTTAGAAGTTTAACGGGTGGCTATGCCAAGCGAACGTCCTTGTGATCAAGACAGGCGATAATTTTCGAGTTGTAGGCATTGACTGGAAACGGAGTGGCCAATTGGTGTTTATTCATCCACTGTGGATGGTAAATTCTGGATGCATAGCGATCGCCACTGTCGGGTAGAATTGCCAGAATACGTGTTAATTCTGGGCAACGCTGTGCTAATTGGATGGCGGCTGTGATGGCGCCACCGCTAGAGCCGCCAGCATAGATTCCCTCTTGGATTAACAGTTGCTGGGTCATCGCGAAGGCGTTTTTATCATTGACCACTTCAAAGCCATTCACCACATTTTTATCAAAAACCGGCGGGATCCAGCATCCACCCAATCCTTCCATCAAAAATGTTTTTGCCTGGCGAATCTGCCCCGTGTGGTAGTAATGAGAAAACACGCTTCCCTGGCAATCGACGCCAAAGATTTTAATATGGGGGTAGTGCTCTTTTAAGTAGCGACCGATGCCACTAATAGTGCCGCCCGTTCCAACGCCAGCGACTAAGGCATCAAACTCGCCCTGGGTTTGACGGATAATTTCCGGGCCAGTTTGGTGATAATGACAGTCTGGATTGGCCTGATTTTGGTATTGATTGATATGCAGCCCACCCAGTTCTCGGGCCAACCGCTGAGCAACGCTATAATAAGAAATGGGTGAATCAATCGGTGCATTGCTTGGGCACAGCACTACAGACGCACCAAGGGATTGAAGACGGCGGATCTTCTCTTGCGATTGCTTGTCGGTCATGACAAAAATGCAAGGATGCTGATGTACGTTAGCGTATAGGCACAAGCCAATGCCGGTGTTGCCCGATGTACTTTCGACGATCACGCCTCCGGGCTTTAGCAGGCCTTGTTTTGCCGCCTGCTGACACATATATACGGCAGGTCGATCTTTTATCGAACCGCCAGGATTAAAGCCTTCCAGCTTGGCATAGATCTCGGCATTCACCTCACTCCCTATATGTTGCAGCTTCACTATCGGGGTATTGCCGATGGTGTCCAGAATCGATGCGTTGGTCAGTGAGTTCATAGATGTTGTCGCTGCGATCGCTGATAGCAGCTTGAGGTGGCTCTAATTATTGTGGATAGTGGTCTTTTAACCAGGCTTCAGCAATTGCAAAGTCATCATGATGCTCGACACGATCGGCGAAGATTTGCGTTGTTTCATGCCCTTTTCCTGCCAGAACCACAATGTCTTTTGGTTGAGCCTGAGATAGCGCCCAATGGATGGCGGTGGTTCGGTCGGGTTCAACATGACAGCTTGCCGGATTAGCGACTTGCTTCTCCATTTCTTGCCAGTGCCCAACCATGGTGTTAATAATATTCATCGGTGGTTCGGAACGTGGGTTGTCGAGCGTAATGACGCCAACGTCGGCTTTGTCTATCACCACTTCAGGCAAGGTGGTACGTCTGGCGGGGTCTTTATCTCCACCTGCACCAAAGACGACGAGCAAGCGGCCCTGACATTCCGGACGCAATCCATCGAGTAGGTTAGACATCGATGAATCGGTATGAGCAAAGTCTACAATAACCTCAAAAGGAGCCGTGGAAGGCACCTTCATCAAGCGTCCTGGTACTTGTAGTGGCGCGAGTAAGCCCTGACGAATACGCTCGATCGGAAGGTTGGCCATGACCGCAAGGGTAGCCGCGCCGGTAATATTAAGGCAGTTGAAGCTAGAAGTAAGTGATGTGTGTACTTTTAGTAACTGACCATCAACGGTTATATCGCCGCGAATACCTTCAGGAGTGACGGTTAGTTGGTTAGCTGAAACATGTGTATCGGCGGTGGCTGGTTCAAAGCTAAAGGTTTTATGGGGTAGCGGACACTGCTCGGCTAGACGCTTTCCAAAGGCATCATTGGTGCAAATGGCCGCAACACAATTGGGTTTGTGGTATACCGATTCCATAAACAGGCGCTGTTTTTCGTTAAAATAGGGCTCAATGCCAGCAAAGCAATCTTGATGATCGGCAGACAGATTAGTGAAAACAACGCCGTCAAACTGACAGCCTAAAATGCGATCAAGCAAAATACCATGAGCCGACACCTCAACAACGGCAGCCGTCGCTCCCTGGAGCTTGGCATTGCCTAATACATATTGAACCAAGGCCGCATCCGGCGTGGTGTTCGGTGTTTCTTCACGCCAGTCGCCAAATTCGTGAGCAACGGTGGTGAGCATCACTACTTTATGGCCACAGGCTTCAAGCAAGTGTTTGAGCAAGTGGCAGGTACTGGTCTTGCCATTGGTGCCGGTAACACCAAAGGTCAGCATATGCTGGGTGGGGTTGCCATAAACCAGCGTTGCCGCCAAAGCGCCGTTTTTGCGTATATGTTTTACCCGAATGCATTTGTCGTCAAGTTCGGATGAAATGTCTGCATCGTCGGGGATCAGAGCGGCTAGTGCACCGTTCTCAAACACTTTGGTCAGGTAGTCCGTTCCCTGACTGCGTACGCCGGGTAGGGCGATAAATAGATCATTTTCAGCAATGCGCCGTGAGTCGCTGTGGGCACCGGTCAGCATAGCATGAAGCTGTACCTGACTACCGACAGTGACTACATCTTCATCCAATAACTCAATTAAGCGATTGATTTCCAAGGTTTGCTCCTAATTAATTTTAGAGTCAGACGGTTTCGGTGTCGCTGACTTTACCGCATCCAAAGTCAGGTTGGGGTGTAATAGATTGATATCCGCTGTTTTCTCAACGCCCGGCACCTTACGATCGGCTTGATGCTGCCAGAATGTCCAGTTTTTCCACCCAAAGGGTACTTTCGGCATGATAACACCGAATTCACTTAACCACAGAGGATAGCGCGAAAATTCTGGCCGGTAATGTCTGTTCCAAAAGGTCGGAGTGGTATAGATCATGGGCACCGTGCCTGTTTGTTGTTCCAGCGACTTGAGAAAGGTAAGCAGGGTT
>DFOV01000309.1:0-18095 GCA_002376965.1 Gammaproteobacteria bacterium UBA3532 | reverse complement strand
TTCCAAAAGGTCGGAGTGGTATAGATCATGGGCACCGTGCCTGTTTGTTGTTCCAGCGACTTGAGAAAGGTAAGCAGGGTTGTGGTCATATCGCCGCTGGTATGGTGGCCCAGCAATTCAACGTCGATCACTGGTGGTAACGTGCCGGGGTCATCCTTGAGGCGTGATGCGAAAAAGGTGGCTTGTTTGACCGGATCATCTTCGGTGACATAAAAGTGATAAGCGCCGCGGGGGAAGTTGAGTTTTTGCAACGCTTTCCAATGGCTTTCAAACATGGCGTCTGGATTATCCATTCCTTCTGAGGATTTTACATAGGCAAACTGGTAGCCATGTTCCTTGACGGCATGCCAGTCAACGCTACCTGAGTGGTGGGAAACATCAATGCCAAGCAAAAATTTATCCTGCGGCGAATAATGGGTATCAATCCGGTGGAGGGTGATGTGAAATGGCGGTTGCGAACTGGAGTGGGGTGTAAAGGTGGCGTTTAACGTATTAGCATCGGTCAGAGTGGCGACTATGCTAGAGCGACGGTGATCTTCTGACAGCGATAAGGTCTCTAAGTCTTTATGAATGTGTCCGCTAAAGGTGTCAAAATGCTCCGCATCTTTTCCCTTTGTCGCGGCACCATGTTTGGCACTGTCACTTTGGGCAATATTCCACCGGTTGTTCCCACGAAGAACAAATCCATTGATATGTTTCTGATACGAGATTTCCATCCACATTTCATGGGGAAGGGCGCCTTTCGCTGGCTGATATTCGCCATACCAAACGCCAAGTACCTGGGGGATGTCTTTGCCTGTCACCAGATCTTTGGCCAGGGTGGTGGCCGAACATAAAAGACAAACTAAGCTAAATAACCAATATTGCATTTTGCTGTCCAAATTTCGCGTGTATTGTTTGTAAGGTTAGTTGATTTACGGAAATGCGGAAAGTAATGGTATAAGTGACTGATGTTTGACTGAGGAAGACTGAATTAAGATGGTGCGCATTCTTGTATTTATCTTCGGCTATGTACTTGCTCAGCGTTGCTTAGTTCTGCTATGGCCTGTTGGAGAATTTATAGGCATAGAGTTCAGAGCCACTCTTCAGTGGATAATCGCTGGACCTCATTTTGAATTCTATTTATTGGCGGCACTACCTAACCTAGGCTTGTACTGGTATTGGTTAAGTAAACATCCACTATGGAGCACCTGTTGTTTCGCAATTCTGTTGGGGGCCTATCATTCGTTGTTGTTTATTCCTTATGACATGAGCCGAACGTTAGAAGCCCTCGTTCTTTCTACTGATTCTTCACTGGTCTTTGTTGCCCTGATGTACTTTTTTCTTCTTATTGTTATCCCGGCATTTGTGCTGACTTTGCACGAGCTTGTAATTCAGATTGCTCTTAAGCAAACTCCATCATTAAAAAATAAGTAAGCCAAGGCTATGACCTAGCTCTATCTCCTATTTCTCCAATTGAACTACTTGAACAAAAAACAACCAAATAAGTAATGCCCACCGAAAAAGGTCAAGCCTATGTTAGTTCTTGATGATTGGTTGACTGCTTTGTGGCGCGCTTATGTGGATGTAACGCCGCAAGCGCAACGCATTGTCACGCTATTTCAGCAACGTGGACAACCCGTGGTCAGTGATCATATTGCCTTGCGCACCGTCAGCCTGCCCGGCTGGAATATCGAAACCATGGAACCGGCTTTTCTTGATATGGGATATCAATATGTCGATGACTATATATTTGAAGATAAAAACCTGTATGCGCGCAGCTATTGCCATCGTTCACCTGACATACCGCGTATATTTATCAGTGAATTATTATTACATCGCCTAACCTCGCAGCACCGAGCGTTGTTAATGGATAGCTTGCAGCATAGTGAAGCCGTGTTGCGCAAAGATCCAGCGCTATTTTTAAGCAATCGCTGTTGGCCATTACCCAGTTACGACGACTATTTAAGCCTGGCTAATGTCAGTGAATATGCCGCATGGCTCTGGGTCATGGGGTTTCGAGCCAATCACTTTACGCTATCGGTTAACCACCTGCCGGACTACCACTGCGTCGCTGATGTATTGGATATCATTGAGCAGGATGCCGGTTGTTCGATCAATGAGAGTGGAGGGCGAATAAAAGGCCAACCCGATGCTGGATTGGTACAAGGCTCGACACTCGCAGATGCCATAAAACTCACCTTTGCTGATGGCCAAAGCCATGCGGTGCCCAGTTGTTATTACGAAGTAGCGCAACGCTTTGACCTGCAAGGCAAACTCTATCAAGGGTTTCAGGTAGCCAGTGCCAGCCACATATTTACTTCAACAGATCGGCAGGAGGAGGGTGTATGAGTCAACGACCCAAAATAGCGGTGATTGGTGTAGGAAAAATTGGTTCTGCTATCAGCAAGTTTTTAGCCCACAGTGGTGATTATCAGGTCGTTGCTGTGGATATCAATCGTCAATCATTGGAGCGCATCGCCCATTTAGCTAACTTGGAAACCGTATGTACCAAGCGACTGGATTATGCCGCATTAGCGCCACACCTTAGTGAGTGTGTAGGGATGATCAGCGCGCTCGACTTTCCGTTTAATCCGGCATTAGCAGAGGTGGCTCTGCAGTGCGGTGTCAGCTATTTCGATCTAACCGAAGATCGGGAAACCGGCGCAGCTATTCGTCGAACGGCAGAGAAAGCGCGTCAAGGCCAGATATTTATGCCCCATTGCGGTTTGGCTCCTGGCGCCATTGGCATTTTAGCCCATCATGTCGCTTCGGCTTTTGATAGCGTTGAAAGCATTCATATGCGAGTCGGGGCGCTCCCCCAGTTCCCAACCAACAAATTGATGTATAACCTGACTTGGAGCACCGAAGGATTGGTGAATGAGTATGCCAATCCTTGTGAGGTCATTAAGCAGGGGAAACGCATCGAAGTGCCAGCGTTGGATGGCATCGAGCACTTTTCACTCGATGGCAAAGACTATGAAGCGTTTAATACCTCTGGAGGGCTAGGCTCGTTATGCGAAACCTGGCTAGGTCGTTGTCAGGAGTTGAATTACAAAACCATTCGTTATCCAGGTCATCAGTATCTAATGGACTTTCTGATCAATGAGTTGCAAATGGGATTGCCGGAAAAACGCAGTCAGCTAAAAGTGTTGTTGGATCAATCCATTCCCATGACACCGCAGGATGTGGTGATCATGTTTGTGAATGTTACCGGCGAAAAAGACGGACGTTTTCAGCAGATGAATGACTCACGTAAGATTTATCATCATGACTTGTTCGATGAGCACCTCGGCTCAATCCAAATTACCACTTCAGCCAGCGTTTGCGCCGTGGTGGATATGCACTGCCAAGGTTATTTTGATGGCGTTAGCGGATTTGTGAAGCAGGAGGCTATTGAATGGACTGACTTTGTTAACAACCGCTTTGGTCAGTATTACGCCGTTTAGCCGTGCGCCAGAATGGAGGAGGAACCAGTATGTTAGTAAAAGCGAAAACTATGTTCACCGCAATTCAGCAGCAAGGGCATTATCCTGGCTTCATGAGCGGTCGAGACTATCGGGTAGGGCTGGGCGAGGGCATCAAATCCTTGAGCCCAGTGAATGGGATGTTGCTCAGCCAATGCACTTCGGCATCTTCAGAACAGATGGAGCAGGCAATTGACAACGCTCAGCAAGCTTTTCTTCAATGGCGTCAGGTGCCTGCGCCCCAGCGAGGTGAAATAGTGCGCCGCTTTGGTCAACTGGTGCGCCAGCATCACTGCGCGCTGGCGGAGCTGATTACCCTTGAGGTCGGAAAAATCCATGCTGAGGCCATGGGCGAAGTGCAGGAGGTAATTGATGTCTGCGACTTTACGGTTGGTTTATCACGGCAATTATATGGACTCACCATCGCCACGGAAAGGCCAAACCACCGCATGATGGAGCAATGGCATCCGCTGGGTGTGGTTGGGGTAGTTACTGCGTTCAATTTTCCCATGGCAGTATGGGCCTGGAATGCCGCCATCGCTTTGGTTTGTGGTAATACGATTGTTTGGAAGCCATCAGAGCAAACCGGTCTTTGTGCGATGGCATTGCAGGATTTGCTAGTGCAAGCCACCAACAATACCGAGGCTGCTCAATGGGCGATATCTTCGCTGTGTTGTGGAGATAAGGGGTTGGGTGAGCAGATTTGCATGGATAAACGCATCGCCTTGGTTTCGGCAACTGGCTCAGTGGCAATGGGCAAAAAGGTCGCGCCACTGGTTGCCAGTCGGCTTGGGCGCTATTTACTGGAGCTTGGTGGCAATAATGCGATGATAGTTATGCCGAGTGCAGATCTTGCTTTAGCTGTGCGCGCCGCTGTTTTTGCCGCTGTTGGAACTTGTGGTCAGCGTTGTACGTCATTGCGTAGATTGATCTGTCATAAGGATGTGGTGAAGCCGATGATTGAAAAGTTAACCAGCGCCTACCAGTCTCTGGTTATTGGCGACCCGCGCAGCGAAGGCACGTTAGTAGGACCACTGGTTAATGAAAAAAGCTATGTCGCCATGCAGGAAGCGATCACCCTGGCTGAGCAGCAAGGCGGGGAGCTGGTCATCGGCGGCGAACGGCTTGATGCAGTCTGTGGTGATGGCGTTTACGTCAAACCAGCGATTATGACTGTGCCAGCAAATGCTCCCATCCTTCAGCAGGAGACCTTTGCGCCACTGCTGTATATCGTTGAGGTGGAAAGCCTGGAAGAGGCAATCGATGTGCAAAATAATGTACCACAAGGATTATCATCAGCCATTTTTTCAAATCGCATTCGTGATGCCGAAGTGTTTCTCAGCCCCGCCGGATCAGACTGCGGCATCGCCAACGTGAATATTGGCACATCGGGTGCCGAAATTGGTGGGGCTTTCGGTGGCGAAAAAGACACCGGTGGTGGCAGAGAATCAGGCTCAGACGCCTGGAAGCAATACATGCGTCGTGCTACCAATACCATTAACTATGGTGAGGATCTTCCATTGGCGCAGGGGATTCGGTTTGAGTAGAGTGAGGGGGCACTAGCTAAGGGAAACACCTTATTTCTTGCAAACACTAAAAAGGGATAATCTGTAGCTATCTTAATTTTTCAAGGAATGTAGCATGCCCGCCTTACCTCTCAACGCCCCATCAAGTATGAATGCCAACCGCTTAGCTGATTCCAATATCGGTTCACATTCGGCGAAAAGTGTTATTGGAAGTGTCACAAATACAAAAGGTCAGGTCGATACGTATCAATTGGCTCAATGGCTGGTAGGTGCTAATGAGAAAACCCCGGCTGTTGCCGACAAGGCTTATCGCGTGATTGAGGGGGAGTTAGCCAAAAATGGGATAGCAGATGCCTCGCAATTAAATCAAAATATACGCGCTGTCGGCACTAACGGGGCAGGCGATCAGGCTAATAACCCCATAATGGCTAACGATTGGCCAGAGTCTGGCTTGGGGTCTGGTTCGCTTAACTCTGTTATGGGCAAGGGTAGTTATCAGAATGCGCCGCTTCAATACCCGACCTATTTCCGTCGGGGAGGTGTGGATCAGGGGTTATTAAAGCAGATGGAAACGTTGGTAAATAGGACCGCTCCGAATGCAGGAACGATTGAGCTTGAGGTTCATTCACCGCAACTCTCTTCAATCCAGGTGGGGGATACCTTGTTGGGTAGAAAAGTAACGGGTGTCATGCATAAAAGTGAAGGGGGCCAAGTAGTTGGTGGGACCATCATTCTTGAGCAAGATAAGGCGCAAGAATTGCAGCCATATAAGCAGAAATTGGAGCAATATCGTCAGGAGCTGAGCCAGCTGAAAGAGCAGCGCAATAACATTGAAATTCAGCCAAGACAACAGCGTGATATACTGGTTGCAAATGCTGAAGTCTCTCTTGAATCGAAAGTGGCTTCCGTCCCCGTCAATCTGAAAGCCAAGGCTTCTACTGAAGGAGGTTTTACAGCTACCGCTGGGGAGAAGACGACAGGGCTGGGCATTGACTCCAAAGGGCGTGTTGAAGTGAAACAGGGCGATGTTACGACGAAGGCTCCGGCATTTGATGATGGAGCACCTCTGCGTGTCAGTGCTGGGCCACTGGCGACAGAGGATGGTAAGATACTGGTCACTACCCCCATTCCTCCCATCAACACTACTTTCGGCGATGCGCAAGTCAAGGTCGAAGCAGGGGTTAATCTTCTGGAGTTTGGTCACAGGGTGGCCGAGCCCGTCCGAGTAGCCAATGAGAGGCTGGTTACTTTTGTGCAGTTACAAGATCAAGTAACCTCGTTAGAGCATAAGATAGATGCGCTGAAAAATACGATTGCTACTTATAAAGCAGAGTTACCACCGGTGACAATTCAATTCACTACCAAATAGGTTGTTATGGCGTTCTTAATGCAGTGGTTGTTAACAGGTGTTTGGGTGTTGTGCTTTTCCTACGGTTCGAGCGCATTTGCATGTCCTTCTGACAACCTGACACCTGATACCTATTGGCCCGTGGCTGATTATGCAAAAGCCGTTGCTCAGCCTGTAGTTGCCTCGCTTTCTGTTGCCGAGCGGGCTGAAAGGGGGCGAGATACTGAAGTGAACTGTGTTGCAACGGAATATAGCCGTGTTTTGTGGCTGCAAAGCGATCCTGCACTTGGGCGTTTTTATACTATTCAACAACGAAATAAACAGACGTTAACATCGCCGCTCACTAAAGCTACTTCCGGTGAGACACTTCGCTTTGATGCGGAGGGCATGTCTTTGCGGTTTATTGGTCTTATGGTGGAAGAAGCCTGTGGGATTGAGTTGATATACCCATCCATTGAACCGACATTTTACTTTTCCATGCCGACTGCTCTGAGCAAAGTGCATGCCTGTTTCTTCTTGGGTGATGTGTTGGCGGCGAATGGGCTTGAATTGAATCGCTTAGACAATGGCGCTAAGCCAAGTAATAAAGTGCAGGTCGTGGTTGTAGAACACCAAGGTTAATAACACTTCACATCAGGATAGAGGGGCTTTTTCCCTCAAGATGCCGATGCTGGTTTTGTGGACTCTTCTCTGTTTACTAAACAGCAGGTTTTTGAGGTCATTTTGGTTGTGACTATCAAAACACTTTCAAACTATAGCAATCACCTGACTAAGCCTGAAGTTAACCCTGAACTATTGGGCATGTTATAACGGCCATTCGTTAAGGTCTTGATTGCTTAGATCCTCTATCCGTTTGGGATGAGCTAGCATTCTGGGGAGGGGCTACATCAACAGCAATTCCGATAGTCCCTTCTAAAACAACTCCACCCCACCATGAAAACGCCGGATGGCTTGTTCCAGTTGAATAGCGTGATTGGCTAAATCCTGGCTTTTTTGCAGGGTTTGTTCTGCGGTTTGGGTTGAGTTTTGGCTGGCTTGGATAACGCTTAGCAGGTTGTGTTTGATATCATCGGCAACGCTGGATTGCTCCTCGGCGGTGGTAGCTATACTGGTTGTTGCTGCTTTTATAGTATTTATTTCTTTGACCATAAGCGCCATGGCTTCACTGGTTTCCTGTAGCTCATGCTGGCTGTACTGGGCGCGTTCGGCCTGATCTTTGATATTGGCGTGGGCTTCATGTGACAGGGCTTGCAAATCGCTGATGGTCGCTTTGATTTTATCTGTTAGATGGCCGGTTTGGTGAGATAGTTGGCGCACTTCATCGGCAACCACGGCAAAGCCTCGTCCATGCGCTCCAGCCCTGGCTGCTTCAATGGCCGCGTTGAGCGCTAGCAGGTTGGTCTGGGTGGCTATATTTTCAATCAGGCCGACCATCGAACTGATCTCTTTGCTGAAACTGGCCAGTTTCTCTATCGTGGTGGCATCCTCCATCACATCACCAACCAGGCATTCTATTTGACTGGCGGCCTTTTGAAAGGTGGATTGGGATCGTAGCGCAACGGCTTCGGTATTGGTGACTGCTGTGGCACTTTGGTTGGTGTTTTCTGCAAGATCTTGTACCGAGTTTGCTAGCTGTTCAATGCCTGCTCAAGTTGCTGTAATTCTTCACTGCGTGCATTGATCTGATAGCTGGCACTGAGATCGCCATCGGCGTAGCTGATGGCCACGGGTACTATATTAAGTAAGGCTTGAGTAATGAGTTGTTGAATGCGATAGATAATAACCGCGAGTAAGACAATCAGAATAACGATAAAGCCAAACAGCAGCACAACGCGCTGCTCAATTGCTTTAAAGCTGGTTTGTATTTTCTGTTCTAGCCCGGCAATCTCTGCTTGGGCGGTACTGATCAGCTGATGGGTATCTTGTTGGGTTTGTGCAATGCGGGTCAGCAGCTTTTGTGTGTTAGCTAGCTCGATGGGGAAGCGTCGGCACAGGCTGGTTAACTCGCTTTTCTGTTCGACGCCGACTTCAGCGGGTTCGGCATCGGCTTCTTCAAATAGTAGTAAATCGTCATCGACTGTTTCCTGCTCGCGGTAAATACCAAGAGGGGGCAAGCTCTCTAGTTTTTCCAGCGCTATTTCTAATTCTTGTTGATATTCTTCAATTCGGGCTAAATGCTGGGTAGAAAGCGTTTCAAAATATTTTTCTCGGTATTGAGAGCGTTTCGCTGAAATAGTAGATAGCTGATTAATGATTTGAAGGTAATCAAAGGCGTGTTGAGGCGTTTTGTCGTGGCCATCACCCGCATACAGGGCGAGTGCCTGCAATCCATCGGAAAAATCGCGTTCGTTTTGAATCAGTAAGGTTTGGAGGTGGCTGCCAGATAGCTTTCCTGCCGCACGTAAGCGGGTTTGGATATAGGTTCGGATGCGCTCAAATTGCTCGAGAAGAATAGGCTGAACGGATGGCGGTAGTTGAATAACCTGCTGCTGTGCCAGAGTTTCGAGCAATTGCTCGGCCTCTCCTAAACGGGTGGCATCGCCGCTGGATAGGTAGGCTTCGATATGTTGGTGTAACTGCTGGGATACTTGATAGCGAATGGAAAAATAGGCATCTTTCATCAATCGCGGCTTTTTGAATTCTTGCAATCCCCAGTATAGGCTTGCGGCGATGGTAATGGCGATAGCGACTAGCGCAGCGGTATTGATCGTAATGAGATGGCGTAGCTTCATTATCTATATATCCAGGCTTATATATCAAGCAGCAGTTCACTGCTCAGATTACGACCTGAATATGACAGTTTTATGTCTGAGCGCGCCGCGCTTGGAGAGTACATGGTTCTCGCTGGATTTTGCGCTAATTCATCATATGCTTCTTATTGTTGAGTAGAATAGCTACGTTCCCCTCTCATTCGGGAAGTAAGTTTTCAAATTCGTTAGGGCCTGTATCTCTGTTATTGCATAGGACGTACTGTATGTCAGACATTCAAGATGTGTCATTGAAACACTCCCATAACTTTGCGGCAGATAGCCATGCTCACAAAAGGAAGGTAAAGCATGTTTTTTGGCTTACCACCGTGGTCATGGTGTTGGAAATTGCTGCAGGCTCTTGGTCGGGGTCGATGGCGCTCCTTGCTGATGGTTGGCACATGGGAACGCATTCCGCTGCATTCGCCATCGCGATATTTGCCTATTCTTACGCTCAGAAAAACGCAACAAATAGTGATTTTAGTTTCGGCACGGGTAAGGTGACTTATTTGGGAGGTTTTGCCAGCGCAGTTGCTTTGGCGATTGTGGCGCTAATGATGATTATTGAGTCAATTCAGCGCTTGATCGAGCCACAACCGATTCATTTTAATGAAGCCATTTGGGTAGCGATTATTGGCTTGATGGTGAATATTGCTTCTGTCTTTTTATTGCATAGTGCTCCAGATGAGCATGCCCATCATCATGATCATAGTCGTCATCACCATCACCAAGACAGTGGCCATCATCTCCATCATCATGACCACAATCTAAAAGCCGCCTATTTTCATGTATTGGCTGACACCTTGACCTCTATTTTGGCGATCGTGGCGTTATTAGCTGGCCTTTATTTTGGGTGGGTGTGGATGGATGCTCTTATGGGGATTATAGGAGCCGTGGTGATTTCTCGATGGTCCTATTTGCTGATTAGTGAATCGGCTGACGTGTTGCTTGATAAGTCGGCAAGTTCTTTGGTGGTATCAGAGATTAGAGGTGTTATTGGCCAGTATGGAGATACCGTTATTACTGATCTGCATGTTTGGAAGGTTGCGCCGGAGCATTGGTCATTAATACTCTCGATGGCAACATCTAAGCCACTGGCCCCTGATGAATATAAACATCAGTTGGTATTGGCCATTCCACAGTTGTCTCATATATCAGTTGAGGTCAACGAGCGGGCGGTGTGATGAATTATCTCGGTGGTTTTAATGTTGAGAGCTTGCTATTTAAGCGGGCCTGGTTTGTTTCGCTGACCTGTTGTGATTGCAAACCAAGCCCGATAGTATTTACTTTACACCGATAAGGAGATAGTTGCCTTCCGTTTTCAAGCTGACAACAATCGGCGAATTGCTGGTATTTTTCCAGTACCATCCGTGTGACCCATCAAACGATGCGGTAAACATGCCGCTCACTTCATCTGATGTGCTTATGGTATAGCTTTCGAAATATCCGGTTGTATCGCCTTTCGGTTCACCGTGAAAGTCAAAAAAAAGCGGGGCGCTTGATGTCCAGGCATATCGTATGGCGTCGCCTTTTTCTATATCGAACTTATATTCAAGTCCTTGATTGGCCATCACTGTGATTTCAACACTATCTTCCGTATAGTCGCGCTCTGTTTGAGTGTTTATCAGGTTATCTGGTCGCTTAACCTCAATAGGATCGGATAACACGGTAAGCCCCATAGCTTTACCTATACCTGTCGGGTCGATGCCATACTCTGCTGGTAAGATGATGGTCATTAAACCGACTGCTGCAAAAATGAAGGCAACAATACTGGCTTTAACTAGGGTTTGTGTCGATTGAACAATATGATCCATCTCATGTTGTTCTGTACCAATATGTTCTGGTTCAGTCATGTTTTACCTTTATGAATAGATGAAGTAGCCGCATAGCTGGTATCCCATCAGCATCATTCCCCCGCTCATTAATAGCGTATTGGATACAGTGGATAAGCCGAGATAGCTTGGGTGTCGTCGCCAGAAGCTCAAAGCCAGCAAAACAAAAAATAGGGCCGTGAATTGCCCCAGCTCAACGCCGAGATTAAACGAAATAAGGTTTTCCATCAGCCCGTTTTCCGGAATTTCAAACTCCTGAATCTTGGTCGCCAGGCCAAAACCATGAAACAAACCAAAAATCATCACGGCAACTTTTGTATTTGGTTGAAAACCTAGAATATGTTTGAAGCCACCCAGGTTATCAAACCCTTTATATATGATAGAAAAACCGATAATTGCATCAATGAGATAGGCATTGACCGCTATGTTATATAGCACGCCGGTCATTAATGTAATGCTGTGTCCGATGGTAAACAGCGTGACATAGATAAAAACATCTTTGCTACGATAAAGGAAAAAAATTACGCCGACGAGAAAGAGCAAATGGTCATACCCAGTAACCATATGTTTCGCACCAATATACATGTAAGGGATAACCGACACCCCTTGACTGGCTTGCAAAAACTGCTTGGTACTCTCATCCACGCCGTGAGCAAAGAGCTGGGGCGATATAACAAAGATAAGAAGAGCGGTGATGAAGGATTTCATCATTGTTCAAAGTTGCCGCTATAGTTTGCTCCGCGAAAGTAGCCTCGATTGTCCATCAAAATGTATAAGATTTTGTCACTTTCTTTGGCCTTAAATGACACGATGTAGTTTCTAAGTGTTTTTTTATAGATCTTTTTTTCGGCAACATTGTTCCAGCTTGCGTTTAAGGGGGCTCCTTCTACCATTTCGCCTTTTTCAATGAGCTGAGTGATATATTGGCTGGCGGTATCGATGACCTGCTCGGTGGTAGGGGGCGCTGCTTGATGCCCGTGGCCATCAGCATGGCTGAATGCCACTGTAGGTACTAGAAGTGTTGAAGCTAGGCAGATGGACGCAACAAGTTGTTTGAATGCTGGCATGTTTTTTCCTTTTTATGAAAATGCGTAGAAGATATAAGGTTGTAATAATGTAACGAACAAAAAACCAATTGTCGATAGGTTTTATGTGTTATAGCCAAGTGATGATGGATTCAAGGAAGTTATGAAGAGGCTGAGCACTAATGCTGGCGCCGATAACAAGTGCCAGCGAAAACGCCAATAGATAATACCTTTTGAGCGCCTTTTCGTTTTTGTACTCCAAAAGAAAATGAATTCTGGTTTCAAGATCAGATCCAGCAAATCCGCACAATCCAGAACCGCGTCCTGGGGGGCTGACAATGGCTCGATATAGAGCTACTAGTGTTTCAGCGACATCTGTTGGGCTGGCTACGGTCGTAGCGACAACCTTATCCGCACGCATTTCTATGCTGATGGCGTGATGTTCCAGCAGCGTTTTTCTTAAGCTAGGCCAATGAAAAATCGATAGGGCTTTCATGAGCCATTTGTGGTAGCTATCTTTGTGATCAAGGTGGACTTGCTCATGTGCGTAAACAATGTCTTGTTGGGTTTTGGACATTGTTTGCAATAAACCGTGTGATATAACGGCGATAGGATTAAAAATGCCAACACTAAATGCCATCTGGGCTTTTGAGTCCAATACTCGAAAAGACTTCATACTGCATGGTTTGGTAATTTGATAGAGCTTATTAATTAACGTGTCGGATCTCTTCTTGTCGCGCCAAGCGGAAAAAATTGACCAGAAGCTAAGCCCTACCAAAAATACACAGATGACTAGTTCAGCACTGGAAATGCTGTGGGAGGCTAAGGGGCCACTACATGCAAACGTAGAATGGCAATGATCCAGTGGTAATATTGAGGAATGATTGATCGAAGGGATAATGATCATTGATGCGAGCAGCGCGCCCATTCCCAAAGGTGCAGCGGCAAAAATACGCAGTAAGATGATACGAGATGACGGGGTATATTGTTTGATCCATTTCAAAAGTGGCTGACTGATAAACAAGGAACACAGGCTAGCTGTCAATATAGACAATCCTAATATTACCAAGCCATGCATCAGCGTGAGCATCGGCTAAGCTCCGTTGCCATTTTTGATAGATAACTTTTTTTTATCGATAAGCTGCTCAAGGCGCAGTAGGCTTTCTTCGTCGAGAGCAGTGGATACATCGACGAATGCCTCTAAAATAGAGTCGGCATCGTTTTTGGCTAGTTCATTGGTAATATCGGTGATCAGTGAACCAAGCAGTTTGCTACGCTCGATAGCTGAATAGTAGATATAGGCATGGCTTTTTTTCGTTCTGTTTAACAGGCCTTTTTTAAAAAGCCTATCTAACGCTGCTTGAATGGTGTTGAGGCTTCCCCCGCGATGTTGCTCGAAATGCTCAAAGACTTGTTTCGCATCGGCACTTTCATGAGACCAAAGATAATTTAAGACCAATTTTTCCAGCTCACCCAGATGCATGTAACGTATCTCCTTGACTAGACTGAGAGCCCGAAGTTCTATCTGAGGACTGATGTTACCATAGCTTTAGCATTTTTTGGTTGTATCGGAATGGCGAACAGTGGGTTTTTGTTTGTGAGGCGGGGTTGCTACCACCCCCCGCCAATCACTATCTCGTCCAACGATTTGCGCTCCCGCTTGCGTAGATCGCGTTTAAGGAAGCTTTCTTCCAATGTCGATTCGCCGCCATGATAGCCAATTGCCAGTGCGGTAAAAGGTTCCAGATTGTCTTCCAGGTTGAAAACCTCACGGGCTTTATCTGGGTCGATGCCTATCATTTGATGCACGGATAAACCCCGCGCTGTGGCTTCGTAGGTTATCGAAGCCGACGCTGCGCCAATGTCATGTAGGGCGGCTTTGTTGGGCTTGCCGTTGTGCTCAAAGAAATGCTCTGCCAGCGCCAGTGTTAATACCGGAGCATTTTTTGCCCAAGGTCGATTTCCTTCAACTATAGTGCTGAATATCTTATCCCATACATCCTGGCTGCGGCCTTTGACACCGATAATATAGCGCCAGGGTTGGGCGTTGTAGGATGACATGGTCCAGCGAGCAGCCTCAAACAACGCAGCTATATCATCGCTGGCAACGCTGCGTTCAGGATCGATAGCATAGGGGCTCCAGCGTGTTTGCATCAGAGAATGTATTGCATATTGAGTTGGGTTGTTCATCGTAGTCTCCTGCTATTGCTTGGTTGCTGGTAAATCAAATATCACGACATCAGCTGGGCTAGTGCCAAACAGTGTCAGTGCAGTGGCATGAGGTATCTGGGCACCATCGCCTTCGTCGAAGCTTTGGTTGTTGATCTCCACCTTGCCGCTAACAACTTGTAGATACACCTGCCTATCATCGTCGATCTGGTATTCCAAGCGCTGATTTTCATCTACCAGTGCGGAGTAAAGCCGAGCATCAGTGTCGGCACTAATGGAGCCATCAACGCCATCTGGAGAGACCAGCAGCGTTATCTCTCCACGCCGTGTTGCATGCGGAAATGCTTTTTGGGCATAGCCAGGCTCACTTCCCTGGTGCGCTGGCAGTAGCCATATTTGCAGCAATCGCGTAGCCGTCTGGTTTGAGGGGTTGTACTCCGAATGCTTGACGCCGGAGCCTGCAGACATACGCTGCACTTCGCCTGCTCGGATAACGCTGGTGTTGCCCATGCTGTCGCGGTGGGCCAGCTCGCCCTCAACCACATAGCTGACAATTTCCATATCGCGATGCGGGTGAGTTGGAAAGCCGCCAGCTGGAGCAATACGGTCATCATTGATCACGCGAAGGTTTGCTACGCCCATGTGCTTGGGATCATAGTAATTGGCAAATGAAAAGGTGTGGCGCGTATCCAGCCAGCTGTTTTGAAAAGCTCCGCGCTCGGTGCTGCGTCGAATATTCATTATGGTTAACTCCTGAACTGGGTGACTTGAGTTTAGTGTATAAGTAGACTAATGTGAAATAAATATGGAGTTATAAAATTAACCATTGCGAATTATGAAACAATATAATTTGAGTGATTTGGAAGCTTTTGTCGCGATTGTCGAGAAAGGGAGCTTTCATCAGGCCGCTAGCGCCATTCATACCAGCACGGCTGGGGTGAGTCGGCGCTTATCTGCGTTAGAAAATGCGTTGGGCTTAAAGCTGATGCGCCGAACCACTCGTCAGCTGAATCTGACCGAGGCTGGTGAGCAGTTCTATCACGATGCCTGTCAGGTTTTGGCCGCACTTGAAGAAGCCGAGCAACGCGTTCAGCAACAACAGGATATCGTTAAAGGCCATTTGAAACTGGCTGCTCCTTTGAGTTTTGGCCTAGAAAAGGTATCGCCCCTCATTCCTGAGTTTATGCGCCAACATCCGGCTTTGAATGTCCATTTAGAGTTTAGTGATGCGCCCAATGATCTAGTGGCTGAAAAAATTGACCTATCGCTGCGCATTGGAGAGCTAAAAGATTCGACCCTCGTCGCCACACGCTTGGCAGATGTTCAGCGTTGGTATTGCGCGGCTCCTGCTTTTCTAGATGAGTATGGAATACCGACATCGCTGGACGAGCTTCGTAGGCTGCCACAGTTGCGCTATACACTACTCACATCGACCAGCAATACCGTGTGGGATAATGTGCGTCAAGGCGATGCGAATATTCGTATGTCATCGAACAATGGCGCTGCTTTGTGTGATGCGGCGATTGGAGGGCTGGGAATCGTGTTGCTGCCAGATTTTATTACTCAGGCTGCGCTCGATAGTGGGAGACTGATTCGCGTATTGGAGTCGGAAACGCCCGAACCGTTAGGCCTATATGCGGTGCGCCCAACGCGGCAGTTTACGCCGCTAAAAGTCAGGTTATTGCTGGAGTTTTTACGCGAGAGGTTGGGAGAGGGAGGCTAAGTTGGTTGTTCGTCAGTTTCAGGTCTAGACTGAATGGAAAAGGTTAAGGCCGTGGAGAGCACAAGTTATGAGTAGTTGGGGCATTACTGCCAGTATCGTCATTGGCCTTATCATCTATTCGGTTTATCGCTTGCGCCGCAAAACTCGTCAGCAGCAATTTATTGAAAACTTTGTTTTTCCACAGTCGGTTAGCCAAAAGGTCAAAAAGACATACCCGCACCTTGGAGACAAGGAGCTACGCTTAGTGATGTTGGGCTTGCGCGAGTATTTTGTAATTTGTAATAAAGCGGGACGTAATATGGTGGCGATGCCATCACAAGTGGTCGATGTTGCCTGGCATGAGTTCATCTTATTTACCCGTAAATACCAAGCGTTTTGCGATAAAGCCTTTGGGCGCTATTTACATCATACGCCCGCAGAGGCAATGCCCGATCCTAAATTAGCGACGGAGGGCATTAAGCGAGCATGGCGCTTGGCTTGTGCGCGAGAACGGATTAAGGCATTTGAACCAACGCGCTTGCCACTATTGTTTGCTTTGGATCGCCAATTAAATATTGAAGGCGGCTTTACCTATGCGTTGGATTGCACCAAGGGGGGTGGTGATTACTGTGCTAGTCATATTGGGTGTACGTCAAGTTGCTCAGGTGACAGTGGTCATGATAGCGATAGTGGCTGCAGTGGGGATAGTGGTTGTGGCGGTGGATGTGGTGGGGATTGAGTAGATATGTGTAAGGCGTACCAGATTTCGACTCAGGTTAAGTTTCTATTCAGCTTGATGTGATATAGTGCGCGCTTTTATCTAACACCCCAATTTATTCAAGGAGAATGAATAATGTATCGGAACTTCCTAGGGCTAATTTTTATTTCAATAGTTTGCTTTTCGCCACTTTCTATCGCCGCGATAGAGTCAAATGATTATTCCTTTTCGTTGCTTGAACTTAAAAAGACGGAAGCTGGTATAAATGTCAATGGGCAAGAATATATCGATCCAAGCTCCCCGATAGCCAATTTTAGTCAATACTCTGACACAGGGACTATTACTTACTTAACGCCTAGCCCTGAAAACGGATATGACGTGAAAATGGTTAGGCCTCTTAGCGATAAAGTGCCCCAGCGTTTTGGGAAAATAGAAAGTGTTGATGGGATATGGCATTTTATAGGGCAAGATGGCAAGCATTATAGTGGAGATGCATTCCAGCTTGTTTCTAGAGGACTTATTATGCATAGGGGGAGGGTATTTACTTACTTGTCGCCAGATGTTTCGCCAACCCCTCATAAGTTACCTGATGGTTTTGAGTTCGCTCCTTACCAGACTGGTGACTTGTCTTTTTCGCGCCATTTTCTTCTTCTTAGTAAAATACCGCCCAAAAAGCACTTTGGATTTGTGACGTTAACCACCATTTCCTCTGATTATGAGGCCGCCTTTATTGATATTGAAACAGGCCGAATAAGCTCGAAGCATGTTATGCGGATCCGCGATAAAAAAGATAATGAGATGGAGGAGCATTTAAGTAGTATCTATCATGTGTATGGCGCAGAAGATGGAGCGTTATTTGTAACCTTGGATAACGAATATAAACAGTTGAATATTAGGCAATTTCAGACCGACAAGTTAGTTACAGCATTTGAGCGGAAAATGGGACTGTCGTTTATTAAGTCTTATCGCAAGTCAAACGGCAAAATTTACTTAAAAGCCTCCGTTGGCTTTAAAGATCAAGAGATTGATGATTTAGAAGCCTTTGTCAAGAGCAGCTAGATTCAATATTGGTTATAGAATACCACCTTATCATTAGAGCTGAATGCCCTGATCTATAAGGTGGTCTTGCTAGTCACCTTATGTGTGTTTTATCCTGAACTTTCTTATATTTCTCAATTACCCGTTGCATATAATTCTGAATCGAAATCGTTAACTGCATTCCCAGTGCGAAGCAGCGCTCTAGGTCGACAACCAGTATGCGACTAAATAGCTTGTGCGATAACTCATTGCGCATTTCGACGTATTCTTCTAGCACAGGTTCCAGGGCGGGGTCGTGAAAGGCATTGTTGCGGATGAGCAGGTTCTTCACTCGGCCCATGGTGAGCTGGCGTTTTTGCATCAGCTTGGCGATATCCTGGTCGAATTCCTGGTTATCAATATTGCGTCTGGCCACCAGGTAATGCAGGCAGAGTGCTTCCACTAGCTGCATTTGCGCGGTGAGCGCTTCTATTTGGTAGCCGTTTTTGAACAGATGTTGAATGCGTTCGATGGAAGTGAGGATTTTGCCATCGCCATCAACAGC
>DFOV01000088.1 GCA_002376965.1 Gammaproteobacteria bacterium UBA3532 | reverse complement strand
CGATGTCACTAGTCAATGATCATATTTGGCAAATCGATATCACTTTTGGCAGTGGCAAAGCGGAATTTAAATTCGATCGCTTCGGTGACTGGTCAGATAATTACGGAGACAACAATCAGGACAACATTGCCGACTTTTTCGGCTCGAATATCACTGTCGCGCCCAACCGCGAATATCGGATCACCTTTAACGATCAAACACGAGCCTACCAGGTACAACCGTTAGACTACCGCGCAGCGCATGCCAACATGCACCTTCGTGGCACCTTTAATCAATGGGGAAACCTGCCCATGCGACTGGTAAGCGACAATTTGTGGACAGCCTATACATACTTCGAATCGAGCAATCCGTCTTTTAAGTTCGACGCCAAGGGCGACTGGTCAGTCAATTGGGGTGATAATGACTTCAATGGCATCGTTGATTGGTCGGGTGCCAATATTCCGGTTGTGGGCAATTCGGGCTATTATCAAATAAGCTTCAATGAAAACAACGGACGCTATGAGGTAGAACAAAGGTAGTTTTATTCAGCTAACAGGGACGTTAGTATAGGAGCATCGTAAATAGTAAAGGAATAGCAGGGTGGAGCTATTATCAAGCCAAAATATTCAAGACTATCTTGAGTCTACCCACTTCATTGATTGGAAATCACCTGCGATTCTGGAGCAAGTAAAGCGCATTTCCCAAGAGCTAAGCCAACCAGAACAGATTGCTAAGGCGTGTTTTCTCTTTGTACGAGACGAAATTAAACACAGCTGGGACCACCAGCTAAATCCCGTCACATGCCGCGCTTCTGACGTCTTAACGCATAAAACCGGATTTTGCTATGCTAAAAGTCATTTGCTCGCGGCTTTACTTCGAGCCAATGGCATCCCCGCCGGGCTATGTTATCAGCGCCTGACCATATCTAACGACCAGCCACCTTTTTGTTTGCACGGGTTAAATGCCATTTATTTGCCTGACCACGGCTGGTATCGCGTCGATGCCAGAGGAAATAAGCCAGGAGTCGACGCTCAATTTTGCCCACCCACAGAGCAACTTGCTTTCCCCATTATCAGTGAAGGCGAACAAGACTTTGCTACTATTTACGCTGAACCGCTGCCGTTGATTACCGAGCTGCTGGAGAGTGCGGCCAGCTATCAAGAAGTGGCAGAGCGGCTGCCGGATGCGGTTACACTAAACAACCACAGACCATATGATGCATAGTTTGAATATGATTTACTTATATATTTTTATTGGAGTAGGACTTTTTATCACGACAGAGATGATGATAAATCATTATCGTATGCGAAATATTGCCAGAAGCCGAGGCAAGCCCGATATATGCACCTATGCGAGATCATTTGACTATCGAAATACCGATACCAAAATCATGCGTGAAGTATATACCAGCATCCAGGAGTGGGCGGGTAAATACGATGGAATCCCTTTCCCTGTTCAATCGAATGATTCCTTTGACGCTTTATACAGAATGGACCCAGACGATTTAGATGACATTTACTTTGAAATAGCCGATAAGTTTGGGATTAGCACCGAAGAAGCCGAAAAAAATCCGTATTTCGATCGCGTAGAAACGGTTAGGGAGCTTGTGTTGTTTTTGGATAGTCAGCCGAAATTGGAAGGCTCAACAGCACAGCCTGCTTAGCAGCAGGAACCTCAAGCCGCTTCAATTATCTCTTTTCGAGTGATATGCTTTTCGTTAGCAACATCAAAGGTATCAATGAAATGGCTACAGCAAGAAAAGATGTTATAGAAAGTGCTCTCTCTCTATCAACTGTTGAGCGCGTCGAACTTGTCGAGTTGCTATTGAAAAGCTTGGATGCCCCCAACAAATCAATTGATGCCGTGTGGGCTGAAGAATCCGAGTTCCGGGTTGATGCTTACGAAGCGGGCGAAATAAAAACTGTATCGTCGGAACAAGTCTTTTCAAAATACCAAAAATGATCGTTGAATTTCTGGATGTTGCTGAGAGTGAAGTTGATGATGGCTTTGAATATTATCAGCTTCAGTATGATGGTCTCGGTTTCGAATTTATCGATGAGCTTCGCAATGCAATTAACCGTATAGTTGCTAACCCTGAAGCCTGGCAGAAAAATAGTGCACGCACTAGAAAGTGCCTATTGCATAGGTTTCCCTACGGTGTAGTTTATCAAATTCGGACTGAATCAATATTGGTTGTCGCAGTGGCATGCAATCATAGGAAGCCAAATTATTGGGTTGGTAGAGCTCGTGGCTGACCTATGCGAGTGAGTCGCGCGGAGCAGCGACATTATTCAATTGTTGGACAGGCCCTTCATTCCCACCTCAACACCTTTCCACCCATACCCGCTTGCACTTCCCCAACGAAGCCGAGATACTGTGCGCCAGTTTTAACGCGTTATTTAGCAAGGAAACATGGCGGATTATACTCTTCTTCATACCTCTGATTGGCATCTTGGTCAGCATTTCTATGGCAAAACTCGTGAGGCCGAGCATCGAGCTATTATCGATTGGCTAGTCGAGCAAGTGGCTGCCCATCAGGTGGATGCGGTTGTGATTGCTGGCGATGTATTTGATACGGCGACGCCGCCGAGTTATGCGCGGGAGTGTTACCTGAGTATGGTCGCTCGGTTAAGTGCCTGTGGTTGTCAGCTAGTGGTGCTCGGCGGCAATCATGATTCAGTGGCGGTGTTAAATGAATCGCGTTCTGTGGCCACGGCATTAAAAGCCCACGTCATAGCCGACTTACATGACGACCTAGAATCTCATGTGATTGAGCTAAAAAGCCGTGATGGCGAGACTGGGGCTGTTTTATGCGCGCTTCCTTTTATACGCAGTCGCAGTATTAGCGTTAGTGAGGAAGGTGAAACGGGGCGTGAAAAAGGGCTACAGCTGATGGAAGGGATCAGCAAGGTTTATCATGCTGTTTACGACATTGCCACACAACGCGCTAATCAGGCGGGCGATTCACTTTCCATCATCGGCACCGGCCATCTCACTACCTTTGGTGCCAGCCGTTCGGAGTCGGAGCGGGATATCTATATTGGTGGGCTAGATACCTTTCCGGCCGAAGATTTTCCGGCTTTTGATTATTTGGCACTTGGCCATATTCATCGCCCGCAAAGGGTGGCCGGAAAAGAGCATTGGTGTTACAGCGGCTCACCTTTGCCCCTTAGTTTTGATGAAGCTAGCAATGAAAAGTCGGTCAGCCTAGTGCGTATTGAAGGCGGATCGCTTTCGGTGGAAAAGCTCATCGTTCCTCGCACGCAGCAATTGGTGCAGCTTAAGGGGGACCTTGATAGCGTGTTTGAGCAGATTTCCGAGCTAGCTCCTGAGCAGCCGATATGGCTCGATATCGAAGTAGAAAGTGACGGCCATTTGCATGACTTGCAACAGCGGCTAACCGAGCAGTTAGAAGATACCCGCGCCGAGCTGCTGTTGTTGCGTCGCCGTCGGGTTGCTGGTGTACAAGTGCTTTCTGGTGGCGTTGCCGATGAAAGTCTACATGAGTTATCCGTCATCGATGTATTTCGGCGCCGATTAGATACACTGGATGATACAGACGACGAGCGCTTGACTGAGCGTAAAAAGCGGGCAACGGAGCTATTTCAGCAAGTAGTGGGTTCGCTGGAGCACGGCTATGAAAATTCTTAAACTGCGTTTAAAAAATATAAACTCGCTGAAAGGCGAGTGGGTAATCGATTTTACTCAGGAGCCATTTGTCAGCAGCGGAATTTTCGCCATTACTGGCCCGACAGGGGCGGGTAAAACGACATTGCTGGATGCCATTTGTTTGGCGCTGTATCACAAAACACCGCGTAGTCAGCCATCACTAACCGATAACTTGGTAATGACCCGCCACAGCGCAGAATGCTGTGCTGAAGTGACATTTTCAGTGAAAGGAAAAGCCTATCGTGCATTCTGGGAGCAGCGCCGCTCGCGTAGCAAAGTCGATGGTAAGTTGCGGCCGCAAAAGGTTGAGTTATGTGATGCAGCGACGGGCGAGATCCTTGCCGATAAAGTCAAAGACAAACAGCAGTTAATCGAACAGTTAACCGGCCTTAATTTTGAACGCTTCACTCAATCTATATTACTGGCCCAAGGTGGTTTTGCCGCTTTTTTACATGCCGATGATAATGATCGTGCTGCTTTGCTTGAAGAGTTAACCGGCACAGAAATCTATTCCCAGATTTCACAGCAGGTTTACCAACAGCAAAAACGTGCTAAAGAACAGTTGGAGACGTTGGTCAGCCAATCGCAACTGGTCGACGTTTTAAGTCAGGAACAACGGGATGAGCTGGCCCAGCGACATGCATCGATTGCTGCCGAATTAGCAACACATCAGCAGCAGCTCACCCAGCTAAGAGAGCTGCGGCAACAAGGAATACGCTTTCAGGAGGCGGAGAAGGAGCTTAACCAGGCAAAGCCCAAACTTCGAGGGTTACTCGAAGACATTGCCGCGAATCAATCCGTTTTCTTTAGCCTCAATCAAGATGCTGCTGCGCGAAAAATTAAGCCGATTTATGATGTCTATCTAACCAGTCAACGGGTACTGGAAGACAGTCAAAAGCAGCTCCAGGCGCTTCAACAACAGCAGCAAACACTAGTCAACGAACAGACACAATTACAACATCAATTACAGCAGCTAGAGAAGAACAAAAAAGCACAGGAACAGCAAAAAGGAGAACTGGAACAGCTCATTGAAAGCAAAGTCGAGCCCCTTGAGCGCGAGCTGGAAAAGTTGAAGAACAATGCTGAGCATTTGAATAAAGAGCGTCAAACCACCGACAAACAATTTAAGGAACTTTCAGGCAAAGCGGCCAAAACCGAAACGCAGATATCAAACTTGAAACAAACGGCGCAGGCGTTTGCCAACTACCTAGATGAACACGCCAAACTGGCCGAGGTTGAGCGCCATTTAAGCAGTTGGCAAACGCGCTTAGAGCAGCTGATCTCGATGGAAAATGCGCTGGGGGCTATTCAAAAAGAATCAAAGCAGCTATCTTCCCAAGCCGCGTCACTCAGCCAAAAGCAGCAGAAAAACACCGATGCTGTGGAAGCGGCACACACCGAATTAAAACGCGTGCAGGCACAAAAGGAACAGGCGCATAACCGCCTGCAGCGTTGCCTTGGAGAAAACCCTTTAAGTGCGCTGGTCGAGCAGTCAAAAAAGGCCCAGAAGCAGCAGCTTAGTTGGTCGAGCATGAATAGCGAACTGGAGCAGTGGCAAAATATTCAAGTCGAATTGGCAAAAGCCTCAGATGCCCAACAACAATTGCGCGTCAGCTGGAAGCGCTACCGCAACGATATTCAGCAACGCCAGCAGCAGTTGCTCGACAAGCAAAACCATATCCACGATATTCAGCGCCTTATCGAACAAGAAAAGACCATTGCCTCATTAACATCACTGCGCCAACAGTTAACGCCTGATTGTCCCTGTCCTTTATGTGGCTCGTCGAGCCATCCGCTGGTTGAGCAATATCAGCAACAGCAACCCGGTGCGCATCAGGAAAAGCTGAGTCGCCTGGAAGCGGAAGTTCGTGCGTTGCAGGCATCGATAAGCGAGGCTCAAATACGCCTCTCTGCTGCCGAAAATGATGGTAAGCATCTCGCAGAAAAAATCGAACAGCTAAAGCAACAATCGTCATCTATTGAGAGCAAGTGGCGACAGTGGCGTGTTGAGAGAGCGAGCGAAGAGCAAGAGAAAGAAGCGCAGCCGCTGGCTGAAGCGCCAATCGCGAAATTTAAGCAAGACTACCAAGCCTATCAGTCTCAATGCGAAAAGCTGGAAGCCCAGGTCGCCGAGGCGCAGCAGTATCAGGCGGAGTATCAAAACGTTGAGCTGCGCTGGTTGCAACACAAAGAGGCGGTGCAATCTCTCGAACAGCAACTGGCACTAGACAAGCAAGCGCTGGTTCACTATCAGCAGCAAATTGAAGCCTGTGAAAAGCGCCAGCAGCAACAGCAAGAAGGGCTAGTCAAAATGCAGCAGCAGTTGGAGCAAGAGGTTTCGGCACTCGGGTACACTCTGCCGCCAACTAGAGAGCTAGCATCATGGATTGCGCAACGACTGGAAGATGTTGAAACCTATCGAGCCAAGCAACAGGCGTTTACCAAAAATCAGCAAGATCTGGCTGAGCAGCAAAAGACATCGCAATTACTGGCTGAACAAAAGCAAGCGCTTGAAGCACAGATCAATAACAACTCAACACAGCTAGCATCCGTTCAAGCTAGCTTGCAAAAGTTACAACAGCAACGGGCGGAATATTGGCAAGGGCGATCTATCAGTGAAATGCGCAGCCTGACCAAGGAAAATCTTGAAAAAGCGCAGCAGGCTTATCAAACCGAATATCAAAAATACCAAGAGCTAGAACAAAAACTCCACCATCAGCAGGGGCAGGTTTCACGGCTGGAGCAAGACATAGTAAAGCTGAGCACTCAATGCGACAGTAAGCAGGCGCGATGGGACGTCGCATTGGCAGATAGCCCTTATGCCGATCAGGCTGCATTTGACGCGGCTATTCTCCCAGAAGAGCAGTACGATGAGTTTTTAAACATCAAAGAGCGTTTATTTGCTCCGCTAGCAGGAGCAAGGGCCACATATCGAGAAGCGAAAAAGCGCTATGCTTATTGGAAGCAGCACAAGCCTGACATCGCGTTAGAGCAATTAAATCAAAGGTTGCAGACTTGTGATCAGCAGGTTCAGGCGTTGTGGCAGCAGCAAGGAAAAATCAGCGAGTCATTGGAGCAGGATAAGCAACGCCACCAAACGCATCAATCCTTATTGGATAAGATTGCAACCCAGCGCAACCTTTGTGATGACTGGGATTTTCTAAACGATTTAATTGGCTCTGCCGATGGTGCAAAATTTCGCCGGTTTGCCCAGGGTCTGACGCTGGAGCAGCTGGTGTACCTCGCCAATCAACAACTGCAACGCTTTCATGGCCGTTATCAGCTCACCCGCTCAGAGCAAAGTGCGCTGGATATTGCTGTTATTGATACCTGGCAGGGCGATGTGATTCGTGGTACTAAAACCCTCTCTGGCGGCGAGAGTTTTCTGGTCAGCTTGTCGCTGGCATTGGCGCTATCTGAGCTGGTCAGCCATAAAACCCAAATAGATTCGCTGTTTTTAGATGAAGGCTTTGGTACGCTAGATAATGAAACCCTCGACGTTGCCTTGGATGCGCTCGACCAGCTAAATGCCAGCGGCAAAATGATCGGAGTGATCAGCCATGTTGAGGCAATGAAAGAGCGCATTCCCGCGCAAATTGAAGTCAAGAAATTTACCGGGCTTGGCGTTAGCCGCCTTGCTGATGCTTATGCGGTGGAGTAGCTTTAGGTGTCACTGTCTTTTAAAGAACATTTACTACTAGAACAAGTGCGAGCCATGGAGGCTCATGGTGATCTTGATGCGCCATCTTTGACATATGCGCCAGACTTGTCTTTTACTCAAAAGCTGGTCGCCCGAGCCAAGGCGTTGGTTGCGCCGCAACTGATTCAACTGGATGCCTTAGAAAAACTGCGGTGGCGGTTTAGCCTTGTTTTGGTGGTGTTAGCCATTGTTGCTGGCGCGAGTGCTGTGTTGAATGCGGTGGCATCCCAAAGCAGTACGCTGAATATTTATTGGTTGCTGCTGGTGTTGCTGGGTTTTCATTTGTTTTCAATGGTGCTGTGGGTTGTGCTGATGGCAATTAGCGGTGGTAAGTCGCCGCCTCAAGGTGTGGTAATAGGTATCTGGCAGTTGGTTGCGCCTTGGTTGATGCGCCAACATAAGGCGAATCAGGTTCACGCCGAGCAAGCGTGGTTGAATATTCAGCTGCAAGGCAAAATCGGGCGCTGGTGGTTTTCGATGTTAACCCACGGCCTATGGTTGGTGTACTTAACCACGGGGTTGGTGGTGTTATTTGCTATGTTAGCGACACACAAGTACGACTTCTTTTGGGCGACGACGATATTGTCCGACGAAGCCTTTATTCGCTTCACCCAATGGTTGGCGCAGCCGCTGGAT
>DFOV01000049.1 GCA_002376965.1 Gammaproteobacteria bacterium UBA3532 | reverse complement strand
TGAGACTAAGGGGGAGTAGTTACCAGAAAACTATCGTGAGGACGAGTATTTCGCCAAGGCGCTGCTCAATTGGCAGCTGTCTTCAAGCCACTCGCTGGCAACTGGATTTGAATACGCCTATGACCTATGGGGTAGGAGCAGCCCAGGCTATCCAGATGACGGTGACAAGCCTGTTAACTTTGTACTGGGTGAAATGGAAAAGTGGGAAACGGATACTTACGGGGTCTTGGCTGAACACCAGTGGACAATTAATGACAAATTAACCAACTTTGTTGGCGTCCGCGTCGATAAGGATAAGTATACTCAGGATTTTTGGTCTCCACGTTGGGCCGTTGTTTATACTCCGGATGCCAAAACCGCCTACAAAGCTATTTGGAGCAAATCACTGCGCAAGAACTTTGGTGAAGAGCTGCGCACCCAACACTTAGGTGACGAGATTTCTAAGCCAGAAGAACTCAGAAGCTGGGAATTTATCGTCGAACGACAACACAATAAGCAGCTCCACTATGGCACTAGCCTATTTTATAACTACCTTGATGTACTCGGTATCGACTCAAAAACACTCCGCTCACAGCGCGTGGCATCGATGCAGTTTGGTGGTATAGAGTTCATGGCCGACTACATAGCAGATAAATGGCAAGTCCATTTTTCACATAGCTATACCAAGCTCGACAGCTTTTCCGCCTTTGGTTCCCAGAAAATATCGGTGTCCCCATCAGGGTATGGTAATGATATCAGTGACTGGCCCGACCATATCACCAAACTCAATGCGCACTGGAAGCCAGGAGGAGCACTGAGCTACGATGCCTCGCTTCGCATTTTCTGGGGTTTTCCTGGCCAGCAAGATTTCGCCGAAAAAACCGTCGATGACCGCTTGGCCTCTGAAGATGGCAACTCCTCGTCTACTGCTTTGACCGATCCCGGCTATGATGACCCCTTTGGCGAAAGTATCTACCTCAACCTGGGGGCAACCTATCAACTCAATCAGCAGAGCGAAATTGCAGTGAGAGGCTATAATTTACTGGGGCTGGTTGATGGCCAGTACAATAAACGAAATTACTTGATCAATGTTGGTAACTATCGCGAGGAAGCCACAGCCGTCGCTGTTGAGTATCAATATAGATTTTAGATATTGCTGCTAACCACTCAGGGATAAAACAGACAAAACTACGAGATGGTAAAACATATTTTACGAAACTGGGTGCTTATTATCCTGGGTCTGCTGTTGGGCTTCTCTCCCGCTCTGCTCGCTCAACCGTCGCCTGTATCTTTATCAGCTCTAGCCGACAATAGCTATATTGGCCAATACCTGTCGCATGCCGAGACCAAACCACCCCCCCTGCCAGCGCACCTGACGCCTCAACATTTTGCTAGCCTGCCATGGCAACCGCTGTCGGAAGATATTCCTGCTTTCAGCTATAGCGACAAGGATCACTGGTTTCACCTTTCTTTGAAAAATGATACTCAGATAATCCAGCAACGCCTGCTGGAAATCAGCTACCCACCTTTAGATCGCATCGACATATATGTTGTTGCCAATGATCGGCTCCAGAACCAATATTTCATGGGAGACCGCCAGCCTTTCGCCCAACGACCAATGGCCCACCGCCATTATGTTGCTCCACTGCTCTTCGAACCCGGTCAACAGCTCGATATATACAGCCTTGTTCGCACCTCCTCAACGGTGACACTGCCGGTCAAAGTCTGGCAAACAAGCGACTTTTACCAGCACGACAGCGAACTCACTCTCTTGTGGGGAGCCTTCTTCGGCATCATGACTATCATGGTTATTTATAATCTCTTTTTATATTCGGTCATTAGAGATCCCGCCTACCTTTTCTATATCCTCTATGTTCTATTCACCAGCCTGTTCGTTGCCACACTTAAAGGCTACAGCTTTCAGTATATCTGGCCCAACCAGCCTGCAATTCAAAACACGACCATGCTGATCAGCGCATCCGCAGCGATGTTGGGCGTTTCTCTGTTTGCCAAATACTTCCTGCATCTCAAAACCACACTGCCTTGGGGTGATCGGCTTTTTAATATATGGCTCGGTTTAAATGCCCTGGCGATACTATGCGACTTGTTCATCCCTTATCAATGGATGGCGCCAATCCAGATATTGCTCGTCATTTTAACAACCTTTTCGGCACTGATTGTTGGTATCTACTGCTGGCGTCAGCAGGTTTTTTCTGCTCATATTTATGTGATTGCCTGGACCTGCTATGTCGTAGGCTCGATCCTGTTCGGCCTTAACAAACTCGACTTCATTCCAGCTCACCCGATCACTGAGAATGCCCTGCAAATCGGGTCGTTGTTGGAAATTATCATTCTTTCTCTGGCACTGGCAGACCGCCTCAATGCGATACGCCAAGAAAAAATCGATATGCAAAAGCAAGCGGTTGATAACTTGCGTCGCTACGAACTCTTGTATGAAAATGCCCTGGAAGGCATCTTTCGTTGTGATCTGGAAGGCAGAATTGTCCACGCCAACCCGGCCCTGCTCCACCACCTTGGCTACTCCTCACTGATCGCCATGCAACAAGCAAAGCCCAACTTGTTTAACGATGTTTTTAGTGCGAGCGATTCATCTGCACACCTCAAACAAGCCCTCACTAATAATGGCTTGGTCAGTGACTATGAAATTAAAGGTCAGCGTTTAAACGGTGAGGACTTTTGGGCAGCTATTTCGGCTCGGGCCATCACCGATTTAAGCGACAATAGCTGCTACGTTGAAGGCTTTATGATCGACGTGACAGATAGGAAACAGCGAGATAAGGAAATACTCGAACTCAATCAAACACTCGAAAGCCGAGTATATGAGCGAACAGAACAATTGGCCCAGGTTAATAAAGAGCTGGAATCCTTTGCCTATAGCGTTTCCCACGATCTAAAAGCGCCGCTACGTCGCATTGACGGCTTTGCAACCATGCTGGAAGAGGACATGGCAGAGAAAATCGACGACAGCGATCGCGAGCTCCTTAACCGCATCAAAGGCCAGGCCCATGAAATGAACGATCTTATCGATGGTATGTTAACACTATCGCGCTCATCCCGTGGCCAGCTTCACTTAGAACGCATAAACCTGAGCGCCATGGTTCAAGAAATCTGCGAACACATTCGCTCCGACACCACAACCCACGCACGCTTTGTTATCCAACCTGATGTTCAAGCCTATGGCGACAGAAATTGGCTTCATTCGGCGTTGGATAATTTGCTGCGTAATGCCGTGAAGTTCAGTAGCAAGAAAGACATGCCGGTTATTGAATTCGGAAAGACACAGCAGAATAACACCGAAGCCTACTTTGTGCGTGACAATGGCGCGGGCTTTAATTCACAACGCGCCGATAATCTGTTTGTACCGTTTCAGCGCCTGCATGCCCAAAGCGAGTTTGAAGGCACCGGCATCGGACTTGCTACCGTTGCCCGGATTATTAACCGCCACCAAGGAAAAATATGGGCTGAAGCGCAAGAAAGGAAAGGAGCGACGTTTTATTTCAGCTTGCGGGGATAGACAATGCTCTTGCGGGACAAACAATGATCCTGTTGCGACCACTTCGCTTTGCATCATAGAGCGCCTTATCCGCACGATTAACCAGCTCACGTAACGTCACCTTTTCCTCAGCTGCAGTCAGGCCAACCACCCCTCCCGAAATAGTCTGCGGCCCCGGATAGCCCAGTGAATTAGCACCCAGACCACTAATAGCAATGCGTATACGCTCTGCAAGATCATGGCAGTCCTCCACGGAAGTGGAAGGACATACAATCATAAATTCTTCTCCACCATATCGTGCGGCAATATCAGCCTTTCGTACTTCACTATGAATACAGGTCGCAACTGCTTTTAAGGTTTTGTCGCCTACAGTGTGGCCATGCACATCATTCACTTGCTTAAAATGATCGAGATCGAGCATGATCAGGCTGAAGTTTTTCTGATACCTGTTGTTTTGTTCCAGCAACTCGCTTAGCGCTTCAAACAGATAGTGTCTGCCATAAAGGCCTGTTAGTTGATCTCGAAAGGCCAGCCCTTCAAGCCTTTCGGTATACACGCCAAGAACAAAGCCAAAAGAGCCAAAGACAATCAGGCAAAAAACTTCTATATATATCAGCGTGATGAATAGCCGTTCATCTACATCTCCAAACAGGTTGTGAACAATGAGCCACTCACCCATTGGCCCTATAAAACTCAATAACGCTCCTAGGCCAGCATACTTCCAACGTTTTTTAGCTATACCAGCCCAGATGCTACTAACGGACATATAAGAACTCCTCTTTCAAAGTACCCGTAAAACTAGAGTACCCGTAAAACTACTTAATGGGAGACTCAAAGCCTCTTGGCTTCAGGGTAATAACCGAAGAATCTATCTGGTGCAAAATTGTTTCTGCAGTGTTCCCAATAAGCAGACCGGGTATTCCGCTGCGAGCAACGGTGCCCATCACCACGACATCAATACCATTGCGCCGGGCAAAGCGTGGAATGTGCTCGACGGGATTCCCCTTCATCAGGTGAGCATGAATGGTGCAGTTCGGATACCGTTCGAGCAGGGCGCTCTGACGTTGCACATTGGCTTGTTGTTCTTCATGCAGCAACGCCTCTAGCCTTTCGCTCGATACCTTTAAAAAACTGCTATTGCGCAGGGAGCTTTCCCCATATAAAGACCAGCAGGATAACAGGTGTACCTCTGAATGCTCCCACTGAGACAGAGACACACTTAAGTCCATAATCAATGTATTCAGCGCCCTGCCTTCATCATCACTTTCGAGCTGCAGATCGACTGCCGCCAAAATTTTGCTCGATGCTGAGGCCTCTTTTGATTTCAACAACCAGACCGGCTCAGGACACTTGCGCATCAAATGAAAATCGTTGCTGGCAAAGTTGTCGGTGTGTTCATCAGCAACCTTTATTAACAAGTCATGCTTCCAAAGAACAACCTGACGTACAATTTCAACAAAATCCCTGCCAACACGAACAACGACCTGTATCTTTACTTCAGTTTCCAGCGCCTTAGCAATGATGGCCAGCTCTTCTTCTCGCTGTTTAATCACCATCTGCAGAATTTCCTGCTCCGTGATGATGCCCTTATACTCGGACATGATCCCCCCTGGCGCGGCGACTACATCCATTAGCGTCAAGGTGCCATTGTTCTTTTTGGCTAGCTCGACACCCCTCTTTACCGCCGGGTTGTCTTTGTCTGTATACTCGCTGGTCACAATGACCAAGATGTTTTTAAATCGTTTCATAGCACTTACCTCTCGTTATTAACACACGAATTCGACAGCAAACATAAACCGCACATGCCGTCAACGCTGGCCAAATGCCCGACCAAATTGACTTGAGATCAATACCCCTCGCCGCTAGCTCCCTCAAATCTGAATTGCCCGAAATCAAGTGACTCGACATTAACGGCATTGCCAGAACAAGCAGAGTGATCGCCAAGCAAGCAACCAGCCGGGAGTTTATCCCGCCGTTACGCGCTGGAGGTGCAGCCGCGTTTCCCTGAAGTAGCAGCAAGTCAGCAAACCTCAGCATTAGTAGCGATGTGCCAATCGCCGTGACCGGCAACAGAACAACCAACCACTCAATGGCAACCAGGCTATCTTTTAAAACCGACTTTGCCAGTGCTCCGCTGGTAAAAGGCAAGCCAGCCATGGCCAATGCAGGAACCAACACTATTATCCAGGCAAACCATCGTGGCGTTACCCCTCTGGCAACTAACGGTTTAACACCCACACTTAAAAACAAGGCTGTCTTGGCGAAACCATGATGAACGGCATATAGCACCAACGCTCCAGACAATGCAGGCCACAGCGATGGCTCAGATAGTCCAACCCCAATACCAAGCGCAATAATTCCCATTTGGCTGATCGTTGAATAGGCTAATAGTGTCTTGGGATTTTTCTGGAACAAGCCTATCACTGCCCCAACAAATGCCCCGGCCAACCCCAGAGCGACGAGCAGCATACCTGGATCGTTAAGGGTAGTCTGACCTAGGGGAAGAAAGCGCATCCAGCCTAACAGGCCGGCTTTGACCATAAGACCGCTCAATAGCGCACTGGCAGGAACAGGGGCTACCGGATGAGCCCGAGGCAACCAAAGATGCAGCGTAAATAGCCCCGACTTGATTCCAAATCCGACAACAAAAAACCAGCTTACCCAAATGGGCTGCTCAGACATTGGCATCTCAAGCATGTTGTCAGTTCCGGTCGCAATGGCCAGGCCAACCATAGCCGCAAAAAGAATTAACTCACCGGCTATAACCCATTGAATATATGTCTTGCCTGCGGCTAGCGCTTCGCTGGTTTGTGTATGAACGACCAATCCATAAGCAGCAAAGCTCATTAAGGTGAAGTAGGTTATAAAACTGAACAGGTCTTGAGACAGCGTTAAACCAAAGCTGCCGCTCATACATAAAAGAAAACACAGGGTGTAGCGCGTTAGGTGCTTGTCTTCTCCCAGGTAGTCACGAGCATACAAACCTGCAACCAGCCATAGTAATGATGCCAACAGCAACATAGGTTGCGTAAAACTATCCATAACATCAGCAACCGTTAGACCAATAACTAAGGCTGGAAGCGCAGCTAGTGGGGCCAACCTGATACAGGTGCCCCGAAAAGCAGGAATAAGCAACCCGACTGCAAACAGCAGTGGCGTTAGTATGGCCCAGTCAGAATATGCAATAGAAAGTGCGGATTGATGCCCCGTTTGCAACCAATCCAGACCATATTCGCGTGCAGCAATCAATTCTACCCAGCTTAAGGGGCTGACCGGCCCACTAGACAATACGCCAGCAGCAATGGCCAACAATGCAGTTACTGCAGGTGGCAATAGCAACATCCAGTGGGTTTCTAATTTCTGCTTCTGCTCAGGCCAGGATTGTGCAGCCGGTTTAAACCAGGCCGCATAGATGATAGGTAGAAAATATAGAGCATTGAGCAAGCTACTGGTCGCCAACACGCCAAGCACCCAATAAGCCCCGACTTCAACAGCACCCGTGCCGAGATACCACTTAGAAACAAAGCCTGCGATGGGTGGAAGCCCTATCATGCCTAAAGCAGCAATAGTAAAAGCACTCATTGTGATCGGCATGCGCCTGCCAACACCATCCAGCTCGCTGACCTTGTGAATGCCCAACGTTTCAGCCAGATTGCCGGCACAGAAAAACAACGTGATTTTCATCAGCCCTTGATGAACCAGGTGAACCATACCGCCAATAGTGGCGATAGGCCCCGCAATAGCAGTACCTAAAGCAATATACGACACCTGGCTGACCGTCGAATAGGCCAAACGTTTTTTAATATCATTCTGCCTGATCGCAATCAGCGAACCATAAACGATGGTAAATGCGGCAAATACGCCAAGTATAGCGGTTAAACCTAAATCTCTGGCAAACTCGATGCCATAGACATCATAAACCACACGAATAATGCCAAAAGCTCCCGCCTTTACCACAGCAACAGCGTGCAACAACGCACTGACAGGAGCAGGAGCAGCCATCGCCACAGGTAGCCAGCCATGCAGTGGCACCAGCGCAGCCTTGACGCCAAGCCCACCAATAATTAGACCAAAGATAATTTTGAGATGGTCGGTATTAAGGTGTGGTAGCGATGACAATATACCCGTGGCGGTAAAGTCTAAAGGTCCAGCAATAACCTTGAGCCAAACAACCCCGGCCAGAAGTACTGCACCGCCTGCCAACGTATATGTAAGATAAATGCGTCCCGCTCTTAGCGAAGCCGGATCCCCTTTGTGGACCACAAGTGGATAGGTCGCCAGAGTCAGAAACTCATAAAAAATTAGAAAGGTGATCAGATTTCCCGCCAGTGCAATGCCTAAAGTAGCAGCCACGCACAGACAGAAAAAACCAAAGAATCGGCTTCGGTGTTGGGTATTTTTCAAATAGCCAACGGCATAAATGGTGGTGACCAGCCAGAGCAAACCAGATAATGAAACGAACAGCAGTGACAATGCATCGGCATGTAAAACCAGGTCCATACCTGGCAGCAATGGCAAGCGCGTTTCAAAGGTGGTGCCAGACAAAACGCCAACAAGCAGCGAGCATATTAAGGCAATACATATAAGCCCCCCGCCATAGTTCACGACCTTGTGCAACCGGACTCGCTGCTCAGCTATTGCAAATATACAAACAGCAGGGACAAGCGCAGACAAGATAATCAGTAAAGGAAGCAGGTTGTGAATACTCATGATGCAACTCCCATGCCATGCAGCGAACTCATATCTTGGTCTATCAGTTGAATAACCCATTCCGCATTGAAGCCACCTGCGATAGCCAATAGCGCCAATGCCAGACCACAAAAGACCATTGGTTTGGGCAGAACCAAAAAATTGGAACCTTTTGCCAATGGTTGATTCTGTTCGAATGCAATACCCAATATTCGGAATAAATAAAGCGCTGTTAAGAGCCCGCCAACCAGCATCACAACAAGCCACCACCATTGTTGGCTTTCGACCGCAGCGGTCAGCAGCAACCACTTGGCAATAAACCCTCCGCTTGGCGGGAGGCCAATCAGGCTGATTCCAGCTATCGCGATGGTAAATACCGCGATGGGCTGTCGGCTGGCAAAGCCACTAAACTGCCTTATGTCGTCATTTCCAGTGCTGGCCAGAATGTTTCCCGCAGCCAGAAACATAGCCGACTTAGCAAGGGCATGAGCAATAACAAAGTAAGCGACAGCAGCTACTGCCCCAGAACGGAAGCCCAACTCAGGGTCGCCGGCCAGCGCAATAGGAAACACTAAAAATAGATAACCCAGCTGTGCTACCGTCGAATACGCCACGACGAGTTTTAACCTTGTCGCCCGATAAGCGCAAAGCGAACCCCAGATGATCGCACAGGCCCCCAGCACGCCAACAACGTTTGCAGCACCGGCACTAACCGATGGAGCCAATACCTCAAGCCAGAAGCGGAGCAACAAATAGAAGGAGGCTTTTACCACCAAAGCCGAGAGCGCAGCACTGACAGGGGCTGGAGCACTGGCATGAGCGGGAGGCAGCCAAAAATGAAATGGAAACAAAGCGGTTTTGAGCAATAGCCCCAAGCTAATCAGACACAGAGCCACAGAAGTTGACAGCGAAGGTTCTGCCAGGTTGGCCAGCATCGACAGATCCAGCGTACCATATAGACGATAGAGCAACGCAATGCCAAGCAAATAACAGAGCGAACCTACCAGACCGACCATTGCATAGCGCAAAGCAGCAACTAACGCCGCTCGCTTTTTGGCAACAGCCACCAACGCCACTGCCGCCAAGCCAATCATCTCAAGAGCGACATATATATTGAATGCATCTCTTGCAATAAAGGCAACATTCAAGCCTGCAATAAGAAACCACCATAGAGGCCAGAAGCGGATATGCTGTTCAGATACATTAAAATAGTATGTGCTATATACACTTAACAACAGCACAACTAGCGATGTTACAAACAGCATAATCAACGACAAGCCATCAACACTCAGTTCAATACCAAGAGGCGCTCCCCAGCCGCTCATAGGATAAACAGCAGGGCTAACCGCTGGATCAACGTTAAGAAGTAATGAGCCAACCATCAGTACCAACAACAAGGAAGAGCTGACAGAAGTGACAGACAGCCAGAGTTTTTTACGCACAAGCATACAAACGATGGCTGCAAGCAATGGTAAACCGACGATCAACACGCTCATTTTGGCAACTCCTTGCTGGCAACATCCACCGCATGGATTTGCAGCACCAACCAGAGACAAAGCGCGGTGCCCGCAACCGCAACAACAATTCCCGTCAACACCATGGCATGGGGAACGGGATCGGTTAACTCTACATGACTGGCAGTCGCCAGCAGAAACATGAACACACCAATCCCTGAGATATTAACGGCGATCAGCTTACGTATGATGTGGCCCGCAACAATTAAGCCATACAAACCGACTCCGAACAAAGCGACCCCACCAGCGCTGTACATTAGTTCCTGCATCACAAATCCTCCACGTTAATCATTTAGCTCGGTGAAGAGAAGCAACAGGACCAGCGCGATCGAAACGGTTGCAGCTATTTCCACGATCAGAATAAGCAATCCTGCTTCATCAACAGGAAATGCTAATGCAACACCTGACATTGCTTTTGATAAGCCTGCCACGCCCATAAAAACGGCTAACCCCAAAACAATAGCGACAGAAACACCATTCGCCAGCCAGTTAAATCGGTATTTCCCCACCACAGCGAGAGCAACACCACCACCGGCAATAACTGCGCCTGCTTGAAATGCCCCTCCTGGAGCATGCGCCCCAGTCCATAACAGGTAGCCACCGCTAATGACAGCGCAGCTAACCAACCACTTAACCAGGCCAGCCAGGATAGGATCAACCTTATGCTGCTCATCAATGACAACGAAAGGCTGCGCTGCACCAGCGTCACACTGGAAGTTTGGCAGCACCGTCACAGCAACGATCATTAGAACCGCAATCTCCAGCAGCGTGTCGTAGCTTCGATAGTTCAACAACACCGCAGTAACCGGGTTTTCCACACCGGTAAATTCAAGATTACTCAGTGCAAGCCTTGCCAACGGTGGTATTCCTTTGTCATGTTGTAAGATAAGGACGATAACTAATGAGCAGAGACAGGTGACAACAATGGCCACACCCACACGAATCCAGGCGCTCATTCGATTAGATTGCTCTTGAGACTCACTCAATACAGGTTCACCAAACATGCTACTTCTCCTTTGGCGGGTGGGGCCTAATTCTCAATTTGCGCCAGGCAACGACCAGTAACGCTCCGGTCAGGCCCGCTCCAATCGCCGCCTCAGCTATTGCCACATCCCAGGCACCTAACCGAACCCAGATAATAGTGACCAACAAACCGAGGCTGATATAAAGCACGATGGCAGTAAACACGCTCTTGACCACTAGTGAAACAACAGCTAACCCAATGACAGAACCAAGCAGAATAACGTCCATAATCACGTCAATATTCATTCGTTTACTCCTGTGCCACAGTGCTTATCACAAGCTGCAGGCTGAGCGCAGCAATGTTTAATCCGATAGTTTGCTACCATATACCCCGCAACAGCTCCGGCTATCATGGCGAAGAGCCAGATCATCACCAGTTGGATAGCATCAAATGTCGAGGCCGCTTGAGGCACCAGTCCTACTGCGATCAACCCAAGCCCCAAATTATCGGCTTTCGTTAATGCATGTAGGCGGCAATACACATCAGGAAAACGCAGTAAGCCCAAGGTGCCAGCCATAAAAAAGAATGCTCCAGCCAACGTGCAAATCACGGTGAACGTATTTATCCATATCATGCCGACTTATCTCCTGACTTGTTTGAAGAAAAAGACTTGTTTGAGGAACAAGGAGTGTTTGAGGAAGAAGGCTTATTAAAGGTAACTAGATTGATAAAGGTAATCAGCGTCAAAGGAGCCAGCAGAGCCAGAACTAACGCCGCGTTCAGCAATGCCATTTGTTGTTGAATAACAGCCAGTAGCATCAACAGTGCAACGCCAACGCTGCCAAAAAGCTGAGAAGCCAGCATTCTGTCTGCGTAGGTAGGGCCGAGAACCACGCGAACCAGCCCGCCGAGCAAAACAATCAGCAAAAATACCGCAATACCGTTCAAATAAAGGCTCATGACGTTTCTCCACTTGTTAAAGGCAGCCCGAACAGCCTTGCGACCTGCTCTTCACACTGTTGCAAAGCCAAACAGTGGTTTAACCGGGTATCCAAGGCATGGATGGTTAAATCAGCGCCATCGCAGTCAGCATTGATGGTTCCTGGCAATACACTAATGGTATTAACAAAGAAAATACGAGCAGGTCCTGGTGGCAGGCGAGTGGTATAACGTAAAAAACCTGGCTGAATACTCCGATGCCAGGCCATCGCAAATCGAGCGCTGTCCCAGCCGCCTTTCAGTGACTGAAACAGAAAAAAAGGAATGAAGCCTAAGACAGCCAGCGGATGGAGTGAGCCTTTCTCCATGCCAGCCGCTTGTGACGTTAAATGATATAGACGCAGAGCAACCCATGTCGCCAGCGGTACGAAGGCAATGCCCACCGACCAAGCGCCTGGGTCACCTTGCGTGAGTATCACCCAAATCAGAGTGAAGCCTGCTCCGTACTGCAACCAGCGCGGCATGAATTTATCGCTCATCAGTCACTCCCAACTGTCATTTACTGTATTGAGAAAACAGTTTAGAGCGAGCCATCAATCACGAATAGTCGAATATTTTTCTATAATAATTCGTTTTTTTCGATATATAGAAATTAAACAACCGGCAACCTACTCTGCGAAAAGCGCTTTGCGGGCCCTGTCGCATATAGCCGAAACGGCTGGATGCCTAACCTTGCGCTCGGCAGAAATAGCATAGTACTTTTGTTTAACGTCGGGGACTCTACCAACAACCTCGACATGAAAATTGTTGCAAATCTCCTCTTCAATGGTGGAAGACATAAAGAAACTTCCCATACCTGTTTGGCCAAATGATTTCATTAGCGCACTGTCATCAAACTGTCCGCATATGAGAGGACAGAGTCCTTGCTTATCTAACCAGCCATCAATTAGTTGTCGGATCGCATATTGCGATGTCGGGAGCAGCATGGGCGCATGATTCAAAGACTGGGGAAAGTTTGGCCGTAGCTTATTAGCTAACTCAGGTGCCGCAAAGCAACTTAAACCACTCTCTCCCAGGAAATGGTTATAGGCCTTAATACTGACAGAGTTAGTAATGGGCATATCACTCAACACCATATCCACCTTATGGATCGCCAGATCGGCAAGCATGACATCAACTGGGCCTTCACGACTGGTGATACTGATATCCTGCGGCAAATGAAGTGCTGGCTCAATTATCTTGTATACAATAGTTTTGGGCAAAGCGCTTGCCGCCCCGACGATAAACTCAGAGGGGCCAACGGCCGGAGCACCCCGTAAAACATCGCTCAGCTCCCTTCCCAATTCAAAGATCTCATCGGCATATCTCAATACCAGATGACCCGTTTCAGATAGCTTCAAACCTCTTCCGGCTTTATAAAACAATGAATTGCCAATCCGCTCCTCCAACAATGACAGTTGCCCACTGATTGTTTGAGGAGTTATATGCAGCTTATCGCTGGCTTTTGCGATACTGCCTTCATGAGCCACAACCCAAAAGTAGTGCAAGTGTTTGTAATTGATATTTTCCGCCATACCTGTTCCTCATACGCCAACAACACTTCGATTAATTCGATTATAAAGTAAACATCAAACGATTTTTTCTTTTATATCAGCTCTGATACGTTAATAGAGGTACCTACTTTGAAAAGGATACGTCCTTGAATTCAACATGACATGAAGGTGAATGACTCGATCATGATGCTACTAATACATACGCACGGAACCACTATTTCAGACCAGTTAAAGGAACATACAGAAGCAAAAGTCCGCCTGACGCTGGGTCTTTACGTCGAAAAAATAAAGCGGGCAGATATTTATCTGACCGACATAAACGGCCCCAAAGGCGGGGATGACATGCAATGCAAAATAAAAATAGATGCCTACGGGCAGTCGCCCTTTGTTGTCCAGCAAACGGCCACCACACTAACCGATGCGATTAATGCATGCAGCCATCGCGTCAAACGAACGGTCGCCAGACGGTTGGCCCTGACCTCCAAGCGTAGCAAGTATCGCTTACCCGAAATGAGTTCCGATATCGATAGCTAGCAGCATTTAATAACCTGGCGGAGACAAACAGTATGGACTTTTCAAAAATACTTGGTTCGCTTTCCAGTCAAGGCAGCCAATTAAAAAGTTTGCAATCCAATATGCCTGGCGGGCTAGCCGGAGGAGCTGTCGCTGGCGGACTGGTCGCCCTACTACTGGGTAGTAAAACAGCAAGAAAAACCGCAACCAAAGCAGCCAAATATGGCGGCGCGGCGATGCTGGGAGGGCTGGCATACAAAGCTTACACCAATTGGCAGCAGCACAACTCTGGCTCGGCAGCATCCCAAGCTGATTCGCATACAAACAACATGGCGCAGCACGGCCACGCTGTGGGGCCAACCAATGCGTTTCATCATTTCGAACAAGAAGCTTTGGAACATGCCAATGGAGCGGACTCCCCTCAATCATTTAACGTGGCACTGATGAAGGCGATGATTGCATCAGCAAAAGCAGACGGCCATATAGACCCGGACGAGCAATCCAAAATATCAGAAGCCATAGAAAAATTGGCGCTGGAACCAGCACAAAAAGCTGAATTAATGGAATTGTTTATACGGCCTATAGCCATCGACGACTTTATTAGCGACCTGCAAAGTATGGAGCAAAAAGCCGAGGTATACCTGGCCTCATGCATGGTGATTGAACTAGACAGTCAACAGGAATACATCCACCTAAGCAACTTATCCAAAGCCTTAGGACTCCCCCCAGGGTTAGAATATGAACTGAGAAAACAAGCGGCTGCGGCGACAGCTGTTACGGTGTAGCCTGCTATTGGAGTATGCTTATACCTCCCTCACTAGCGAGCAAGTTCAGCGATGAACTGCAGCTCTCCGTAAAATGAGTATACGACACAGAGTATCTCAACGACAATGGCAGTTTGCTCAGCTAGGACAGAGAAACTGCCTAGAAACGCAAACTTACCATTATACTTTTCACACACGCCATCGTAGATCAGGGTGAAAACGTCAAGAATCAAATCGATAATATCGACTTCTTTACTCTTCGTACCGTGAGCACTCAGCGCATACAGAAATGATATAAATCGCTTTAGCAAATAAACCAGGTAAATGATATTGAACACTGGCAATGCGACTGAGAAGAACGTACTGGGACTCTCTAAATCGGTGTGATACACCGAAAGCGTCCCTAACCAAACCATCAGCATTCCGATCATATTTTGTCCTTTGTTATGATTTTCTTTTTATTGAACGCCCTCAGAATATGACATAAATATTACCTTGTTGTTACGCTGGTTCGACCAAGTAGCAGTGATGAGAGCAACCAATAGAGAAGCATTCCATATGAAATGCTGATAGTTCGGGGGTAAGGTTTTACATTAAATGGCAGATGACACTATACCCATCCCGCCCTGTCGGACTCAAACAAGCAGCGAGAATGCGACGCCCATGGTTCGCTGAGCCTGTCGAAGCTGCTGGCTGAGCCTGTCGAAGCTGCTGGCTGAGCTTGTCGAAGCCCGCTTCCACATCCACCACGCTTCGACAAGCTCAGCGAACGGCTCACTTATATCAGCCAACCATTCCCTTAAACTAACCCCATCTCCTCCAACCGCAGCAAAATCTCAGTTTTTTGCTCGCGGGCGACCTGCTGCCAGTGTTTATTTTGATGCGCTCCGATAATCGCATACAGCGCATTTAGGCTGGTGCTCGTATCATTGGTTTTCAGTAATCGATACAACTCAAACGGGTCGGTGGCGAGAAACTGACTGACATCGAGCACGCCCAATGCTTGAAATTGCGCTTCTGTTTTAGGCCCCAGCCCTTTGAGATCACGGATTCTCACTGTCGCTCTCTTTCCAACAACCACCTCTTCCTTGCCAGCCCCCAGCGATATCCACCCAAGCCACCATCGCGCCGAACAACACGATGACAGGGCACCAACAAAGCAACGGGATTAGCCCCACAAGCACTGGCAACGGCGCGCACGGCGTTGGGCTTGCCAATTTGCTGGGCCAATTCTGTGTAAGTCAAAATTAGACCGCAAGGAATAGTACAGATGCCTTGCCAAACCAGCCTTTGAAATGGCGTGCCTTGCAAATCAAGGGGAATATCGACCGAGTAGTCAGGCTCATTCAGCCAGCCCCCTATCTCAGCCACATAATCTGATAGAGACGTTTCTATCAAATGGCTTTTTGCATGGGTAATTTGGCGCGCATAATCCACCAACTCTGCGTCACTATCCGCAAATCCCAAGCCACTCAATCCGTTATCTGTCACAACGGCAATAGCGCGCCCTAAAGTGGTTGAAAACAGGTGGTACTTCACGGCCCCACCTGATAGCGCCAAGTTATTGCCCCGTTTCGGTCTGTTGGTATATGGCCAGATCCGACGGCATCCAGCGTGCATTTTCTCGCGCATTCACCTTATACATATCGGGATCAGCATTAACACATTCGAGCTCGCTGCCCTCGATAGTAATGCGAGAACCAACTGAGTAGGCTTTGTCTTCGTATAAACACATCACCATTGCATTAAAGCGAGGCTTGGCCTGCGGCTCGTGATCATCAGCAAGTGCTACCTGAGCCATTGCTCCCCCCAGTATTCCAATCAATAGCGTCATCATCGATATTTTTTTCATTTATGTCCTCCAGCAGTTATCCTGTTGTATCCCTCTCAAAGTATAGTCCGCTTATCTCAGGAGAGGTACGGATAAATGTACTATACTGCGATATACCCTAGCTACATCAATAGGCTCAGGGGTACAGTATCTAGAATGCAAGGAGTCAAAGCATGAAGAATAGGAAATGGCTGGCAGTGGGCGTCAGCGTAACGGTCTCAGCGGTGATTTTGACATTGCTGTTAACATTCAGTAACGATGGACCATCAGAACACCAAGCCGATCGACCCAAGGCTAAACCCCAGCAATCAAGCCTCCCGCTGAATCCGAAGACCGAGGTCACAGCCACTCCCCCCCTCGACAAATTAACCGAATCGCAAAAGTCTTATTTTCTTAATGCCGTGGCCCAAAATCCCGAATACCGCTACACAGGCCAGCTCAATTGTTCAAGCCGTCAGCCTATCTCGCTATGGCATGGCTATCGCGCCAAAGAAAAAGAAGCGCTGGAAGCCACGATTGCCGCTTACAACAAAAATCTTCAATCTCGCTGGCAACCATGTTCAACGCCAGCGCCACAGGTTACAACCACCGCCATTCCCTTCGATAAATACGCCGACCAGCTCAAAAGTAAAATACTGGAAAAGCAAGGCCCGGATATATTCATTTATGCTCAGGATCGATTAGGAAACTGGGCGTCATCAACAGCCATCCTCTACCCGATCACCGGCCAAATCGATGCGCAACTGTTGTCACTGCATCCGCCTGAAGTGCTCACTGCTGTGATGGTTGGCGATCAGCTTTATGGTATGCCACTCAATACCAAAACCTTGGCGCTGATTTATAATAAGAAGCTACTCAAAAATCCTCCCAAAACCACCAGTGCGATTGAAAGGCTAATGCGCCAGAAAGCCTCGGCAGACGGTAAATTTCATGCGTTAGCCTACCCTTATGCCAACTACTACTATCACAGCATTTGGCAAAATGGATACGGCGGCAGGCTGTTCAATGAGCAGCAAGAACTCGAAGTAGACAGCCAGGCCAACATCAAGGCGCTAGAACACGTCGTCGACTGGCATAACAACAGCTTAATGCCCCACCGTCCTGAAGAAAGCGACGTTACCACGTTGTTTAATGAGCAGAGAATAATGATGGCGATCAGTGGCCCCTGGTTCCTGGATAGTATCAATGAAGCAATCGACTATGCTATCGCGCCACTACCCACCATCAGTGAAGTACGCTCACCGATGAAGCCCTGGATGACTGTCGAAGGTGCTTACATCAGCGCCAACAGCGTCAACAAAGCGCTATCGATTGACTTGCTACACTTCCTGGGTGGTGCCGACGCAGGAACTATTATGGCTACCCAGGCGGCCCATGTTCCGACCAATCAGAACGTATACAACAACCCAGAGGTCAATAGACTTGCCGACGTAATAGCCTTTCGAGCGCAAGCACAAAATGCGGTGGCTCTCCCTAATACGGCCGCCATGTCGAGTGTTTGGGGGCCAGCAACCACAGCCATGGACTTGGCACTACGCGACTACGAAAGCCCTACCTCCGCATTGCGCCGTGCTCAGGAAGAGATAGCCGCTGACATTAAAGCGCCATGACGCTGGTAGATGGCCGGTACATTTTCATCCCCTTGCAGCCTGTCGGCCATCACCGACATGGCTGCAATTCGGTTATTGGATACACCTGAAAGAATCGAGCAATACTTTGCCGTAATCAGCTAATGTTTCACACTTCTGTCATATTTCCGCCCCTATATCCGCCCTGTGGCGCATAGTGCAATCTCTCTCTCCACGCTACATTAGGAGCAAGACAACTTTTTTGCCCTACAACAACACCCCCAAAGCTATCTGGAGAGCGCTATGAAAAAACCGATATTAACCCTAGCCTTGGTCAGTCTGATTACCGCTTGTGGAGGCGGCGGAGGTGGTGGGGGCGATGACCCGACCCCACCCAACAATATCACCGATCAACCCACCGGCAATAGCGGTCAGCCCGAACAGCCGAGCGAGCAAATAACAGGGGGCGATGGCACCGATCATCCTCACATGAGCAACTTCTTCGGCGATCAAGATCTCACGGAGTTTTTCGCCTTCTTTGATCACCGCAACGTTAATGTCATCGAATTTGCGATCACCGAAGAAGAATGGCAAGCGATGCTTGACCGGCTAGAGGTCAACCTGTCATCAGATGAATATGCTAAGGGCAGCGTCACTTTGAAAACTCGCCTTGGCGACACCACCATAACAGAAGCAGGCATTCGTATCCGAGGAAACACGACTCGTCAAATACCCCAGTCTAGCGGCGGCGGCCTAATGCCTGTGCACTACAAAATCAAATTTAACGAAGAATTCGATCTACAAGAAGGCAGCGTCGAAGAACTAGAGCGTAAAGAACGACGCTTTGCTAACCTGCGCTCAATCGACTTAAAGTCGCGGGCAGTATCTCAAGACCAATCGCAAATACGCGAGCTATACAGTTACGACTTATTCAACGAGGCAGGCATCGCCGCTCCCCTAACCGGCTCGGCCCGCCTAATTCTGAAAATTGGTGATCGACCCAGCTTTGACTATGGCATCTACACCATGATAGAGCCCATCGACAAAGCCTTTTTACGCAAACGTTACGGCGATGATGACAACGAAGGCAACCTATACAAGTGTTTATGGCAATGGGGTGGCCCGGCGAATCTGGCCCACAAGCCAAGTTGGGCACCCGACGAACGATGGATTGGCTTTGAGGAAACGCTCGAAAATGGCACCCAAAACATGGTGCCAACCTATCAGGTAAAAACCAACAAAGAAGCCTTTAATACCCAAGACTTACGCGACTTCATCGACCAGCTCAACGCACTGGAAGGCGACGAATTTGCCAGCTATATTGATAGCGTGTTCAACGTCGACGACTTCCTGCGTTTTCTGGCGATGAATGTTTTGATTGGAATGCCTGACGACTATTGGGCCATGGGGAATAACTACTACCTCTACTTCAATAACAACGGCAAGATCACCTTTATTCCCTACGATTACGACCACGGCCTCGGGGGCGGCTGGCAACCTTTTGCAACAGAAAGCGCCTCGATCTACGAATGGGAAAATCTAATGGCCCAGTTTGAGCAATCGAACTTACCCTTTAACGAGATCCAACCACTTGTCGACAAGATCCTCGCAGTAGACGACTATCTAGACCAATACTTGATGTATCTCGACGAATATACTGCAGAAATGGGCCTATTCAGCTACGCTCGCTACGAAAACAAATTTGAGTTGCTGAAATCGCTATACGATCCCGACAACAACGGTCGCGTCGATAACGATTTAAACCAAGGAGAAGAAATGGGCGGAACCGTTGTTCGCAACGGCACATCTATGATTGAAGTAGAGCAATATTTTAAAAACAGAATTGCTTCGGTTAGACGGCAGTTGTAAATTGGATTGTGGCAGCCAATCTGAGTACTCCAGGCTGGCTGCCACATCAATCACGAAACAACCCTTTCACACTGGCCCGCAACAAACCGAGCCAACACAAAAAGCAAATAAAGCCAAACACCAAGCTAGTCAAATGAGCGAATAATATAATCTCAAGTGCAACGTTTTCGACCATAACCAGG
>DFOV01000246.1 GCA_002376965.1 Gammaproteobacteria bacterium UBA3532 | reverse complement strand
ATAAAGTTCGTGATCTCGCCCTGGCCTCTATCCAAAGAGACTCCAAAAAACGGCTACTTCGGTAGCCGTTTTCATATGTGCTAAAAACCCCTATTGCCATTACTGCATTTTCATAAAGACTCGGTATACTTATCCGATGATAAGGATACAGGGATATTTTAATGAAAACTGTCGATAGCATTATTCACGCCGACCATATCGCAACCGTTGATAATAATGACACCGTCTTAAACCATCATGCGTTAATTGTTCACCAAGGCAAGATCATTGATATTGTCCCTTCGAGTGACGTATCCGAACGCTTTGAGTCAAGCGATATAGTCCACCTCCCCGACCACATCCTGTGTCCTGGTTTTGTAAATGCTCATACCCATGCAGCAATGAACCTATTGCGCGGCTATGCGGATGATTACCCTTTGATGACGTGGCTAAACGATTATATTTGGCCAGCGGAAGGTCAATGGGTTGATCCCGCGTTTGTGGCAACCGGCTCAAGACTGGCCATTGCCGAGATGCTTCGCTCTGGCACAACCTGCTTCAACGATATGTACTTTTTTCCTGACATCACGGCTGTCGAAGCAGAAAGTGCAGGCATCCGCGCATGCATTGGATTAATCGTGATAGATTTTCCCACTTGCTGGGCCAACAGTGGCGACGAATACTTTGCCAAAGCCGAGCAAGTACATAAGCAGTTTTTAAATAGCGACCTCATCTCAACAGCCTTGGCACCACACGCTCCCTATACGGTGTGCGATGATAACCTCAAGCGCGTGATAGAGTGTTCCGATCGTTTGAACACGCCAATCCAGATGCATATCCATGAGACCGCGTTTGAGGTCAGCCAAAGTGAAGAACAAATCGGCAAGCGACCGCTCAAACGCCTTGAAGAGCTAGGGCTATTGAACTCCCGCTTGCAGGCCGTTCATATGACCCAAGTAAATGAGCAGGAAATAAGCCAGCTAAACGACTTGGGTGTTCATGTGATTCACTGCCCGCAATCCAACCTGAAACTGGCGAGCGGCTTTTGCCCTATTGCAAAGTTATCAAAAGCAGGCGTCAATATCGCGCTGGGTACTGATGGCTCGGCTTCAAACAATGACCTGGATATGCTGAATGAAATGCAAACAGCAGCACTACTGGCCAAGGGTGCTTCCGGCGACGCCGCCGCAGTACCAGCAAGCGAAGCGCTGCGTATGGCAACGATAAATGGTGCTAAGGCTATGGGACTGGCACACATAACAGGCTCGCTCGAAATTGGAAAATGCGCCGATATTCAGGCCATCGATCTTGGCCAGCTGGAAACCTCACCACGCTTTGATCCGATATCACAAGTCGTCTATTCGGCATCACGCCACCAGGTAACCCACCTGTGGGTACATGGAAAGCAATTAATGAAGCAACGACAACTGACAACGATTGATGAAACCAAACTTCTCTCTGAAGTAAAGGAATGGCAAGCCAAGCTTTTAGCGTTTCGCAACAACCAGCAAAGCAGCTAATCCAGCAACTCCTTAACCTCGTAATCATGTGTAGTGTTTTACCATGATGCAAAGCGATAAGTACGTATAGATTTAGCTCCCTTAGATAACTAAAGAATGCCTATGAATGTTGATTACCAAGAAATAGCAAAGTTTGAAGCACTGGCGCATCGCTGGTGGGATAGTCAAAGCGAATTTAAACCATTGCACGATATCAATCCCTTACGCCTTAATTTCATCAGTAATGCCTGCAATGGTTTATCAGGCAAAAAAGTGTTGGATATAGGCTGTGGTGGTGGCATTTTAAGTGAGAGCATGGCCAAGCAAGGCGCTCAGGTGACCGGCATCGACATGGGTGAAGCCCCTCTGGCCGTAGCCAGAATTCACCAGCTTGAAAGCGGGGTAAATGTCGACTATCAGCAACAAACGGCCGAGCAACACGCCGACCAGCACCCACAACAATACGACGTAGTAACCTGTATGGAAATGCTGGAACACGTCCCTGATCCATCAACGGTTATTGCAGCCTGTGCCAAATTGGTAAAGCCAGATGGCCATGTGTTTTTTTCCACCATCAACCGTAACGCCAAGTCATTCCTTTTTGCCATCGTCGGTGCAGAGTATGTACTCAGAATGCTCCCAAAAGGCACTCATGAGTATCGCAAATTTATTCGCCCCTCTGAACTGGATCGCTGGGCACGCCATGCAGGGCTAAACCAACAACAGCTAACCGGTATGCATTACAATCCTCTTACGCAAAAATACTGGCTTGCCCCGAATACCGACGTTAACTACCTCTGCCACTACCTACCGGAGTAAAGCTATGGTCAAGCCGAACTACCAAGCTGTACTATACGATTTGGATGGAACATTTCTGGATACCGCGCTGGATCTCGGCGGCGCATTAAACCAGCTATTAGGCGAGCATGGACAAGCTCCCCTAGCAATGGAAAAAATCAGACCGGTAGCTTCCCACGGAGCCCGAGGTCTGCTTGCCCTTGGTTTTGATATGGCACCAGACCACGCTAACTACGAGTCGTTGCGTCAACGCTACCTGGATATTTATGCTGCTCGCATCAGTCTGGACACCATAGCTTTTGATGGCATAAACGAGAGCTTAACGTATTTGGATAACCACCAAATTCCTTGGGGCATCGTTACTAATAAACCGGCTTTTTTAACCCAGCCGCTAATGGAAAAACTGGGCTATTGGCAGCAAACCCCGTGTATTGTCTCTGGCGACACAACGGCTAAAGCCAAACCCTCTCCCCTACCTTTATATCATGCCTGTGAGTTACTCAACATAGCTCCAAAGCACTGCCTTTATGTAGGTGACGCTCAGCGAGATATCGAAGCCGGAAAGAATGCTGGCATGGATACTGTGCTGGCCTGTTACGGCTATATCTCGGAAGATGATGATATAGATGGCTGGAACGCGACCTATCATATTCAACACGCCAGTGAAGTACTGCAGTTTTTTCCTCGCTAACGGTATGACCAATAACGACTACCAACAGTGTTTAGAACTTGGCATGCCTGCCGGAAGTGATCATTACTACGCATTTCTGTTACTTCCCAAAGAAAAGCGCGCAGTTGCTGCGGCTATTCTATCCATATTCCAAAAGCAACAGACGCTGCTTCTGAGCCAACAGCAAGTCGAGCATAAAGAGGCCGCCTTTGCTTGGTGGATGTCATGCCTGAAAGACCGAGAGGAATCTCATCCAGCATTAACCATTCTATCTCAACAGGGCACACTCAGTGATTCGCTCTATCATGCATTGTTGGCAATGGTTCAGCAGCATGCACTATGGTCTCACCAGCTTCCACATCTAACTGCAGAACAGCTTCCCCAATTGGCTGCTCATTCTTTTGACCATCTATTCAAAATATTGCTTATACTTGAGACGCCGGATACGCACGCAGACGGTGGACACGTCGACACATTAGATATATCCGACTGGGCACACTACTACGGGTTGCTCAAATACTGGCAAGCACTACCAGTCTGGGCCCAGCTATGTCACCAAGAGCCGCAACAATCGTTACATCTCAGCCTGAGCCGTCAACTAGAACAGTCTCAGTACTCAAGCTCAGCATTATTGCAGCCCGAGATTGCGCTACCTAGCTGGTTGCGCACCTATCAGTCCCTAGCGGAAGCCCTCCACAAAAAGCTATCTAAATCCAAGAAAAGTCAGCAGATTATTGACGTATGGCCACTAAAAAAACTGATGATTAGCTACCAATGCGCCTAAGGTCTATCGTGTTCAACATCATAATCAGATAGAATAGCCAATTATGACAATAAGCAAAAGGCGACGACGATGTACCTTGACTACCAACCGGCTGACGACTTACTCAAAGATAAAACGATTCTAGTAACCGGTGCCAGCAGCGGCATTGGCAAAGCGGTCTCTTTAGGCGCAGCGAAGTGCGGTGCGACGGTCATACTCCTTGGCAAGAACATGAAAAAGCTGGAAGCGGTGTATGATGAAATCGAAGCATCGGGCGGGCCTCAACCGGCAATTTATCCACTCAACTTAGAAGGCGCCTCACCCAAAGATTATCACGATATGGCCGAAACTATTGGTAAAGAATTTAACCAATTGGATGGGCTGGTCAATAATGCCGGTATTCTTGGCGGCCTCACGCCGATTGCCAACTACGACATAGAGAACTGGTATCGCGTGCTCCAGGTTAACTTAAATTCAGCCTTTGTTGTCACCCAAATGTTGTTGCCCCTGTTGAAGAAAGCCTACACCTCTTCGATCATTTTCACCGGCTCTGGCGTAGGCAGAAAAGGCCGCGCATACTGGGGAGCTTACGCCATCTCAAAATTTGGTGTCGAAGGACTGAATCAGGTTTTGGCTGATGAGCTGGAAGAAAACACCCGTGTTCGCTGTAATTGTGTTAACCCTGGGAAAACTCGAACGGAAATGCGTCGCTCAGCCTACCCGGGAGAAGATCCACAAACTCTAATTACACCCGAGCAACTCGTTCCCGCTTACCTATACCTCCTCAGCGATGAAAGCATGTCAGTGCATGGCCAAAGCATCGATTTGCAGTCGAAATAATAGCGGATTTGTGTAAGATATCGTCAAGTAGCGGGAAACTTCTGAAGCAAATATCTGCCGCAGGGATGCGGCGGTTAAGCCATCATCCCCAAAACACCGACACCCAGCGGCAAACCTTTGCCGATCGCTAACTATTTTTTGACGGTGTCTCTGCCGATCAGGCAAAGAATGGCGTCATTTTTCTGTTGCAACCCCACAACTCAATACCTATCTATTTGTATTATCAACATTTTTCTCCACCGGCACCAAATATGCATTATTAGTAGCGAACAGCGTGTTTAAGAGGTTTTACCATGACTGCATCAGCTCCTAATATGTCCAATAGAAATAACATCACTTCATTGCCATGGGCGATCAACGGCTATCAGCCATTTAAGATCAGCACCCCATTAGTTAATGTGTTACAAACTACCCTGGACATTGATCGTCTTGTAACCCTATTCGCCAACCGCTTAAACGACCTGCTTGCTTTTGACTCTATCGCATATCATGAGCCCCAGCGAAACATCAATATCGAAATGGGTGAGCGAGCATTACATAGCGTCAATTACAATCTACACCTGGAAAATTCACCACAAGGTACACTGTATTTAACTCGGCGTAGCCCTTTTGTTGAATCTGAGCTGGTCAAAATAGAAGAATCTATCTGTGCATTGCTCTACCCCCTAAGAAACGCCCTGCTCTACAGAGATGCGATAAAAGCAGCGCAACAAGATCCGCTAACCCATATCGGTAACCGCAGCGCCTTGAACGAACACGCGAAACGCGAAATCAATCTGGCGCATCGCCACAACCAACCGCTTTCACTAGCCGTATTTGACATCGACTTCTTCAAACAAATTAATGATAAACATGGTCACTTCGCAGGAGATATTGTATTAAAAGCCATTGCCAATACCCTAAACCAATGTGGACGCGATAGCGATTTGGCTTTTCGATATGGCGGCGAAGAATTTGTGATGATCCTGAGCGGAACCGATAGCGAAGGTGCCGAAAAGTTTGCTGAGCGCTGTCGTGAATGCATCGAAGGCTTAACGATTCACTGTGGTGGCAAAGATATACAGGTCACCATCAGTGCAGGTGTGGCTAGCTTAACTGAAAATGAGAACTTCGAAACCCTATTTAACAGAGCGGATTTAGCTTTATACCAAGCCAAAGCCAATGGCCGCAACCAGGTATCTTCGCCTATGCTGGTTTCTTAAATTCTGGCTAGTTTCGGACATTCTGACTTTGTCTCCAGTCGCAATAAGCAACGTCATTCCCACGAAGGCGCTGAGGCTGACTTAACTCCGGCGAGGGGGGGGTGGCGTCCTCTCTTGTATCATATTGTTTACAATATGTTTTTAGGTAGCTGTCTAGTTATTTTTAAAAAGTAACCTACAGCCATACGCCGCTGCCGCTATTGCCAGCCCGCTAAAACTTCCCTATGATCGAATGAAGCACAACAGACTCGCCTCATTATGATATATAAACAACTTCCCCTTGGCACCAGTGATTTTCAAAAGCTGATAGACGGCAAGCTTTATTACATTGATAAAAGCCCGCTAATTAATGACATTATTGATGGCTCGGAAATCACTTTACTACCCCGACCGCGTCGTTTTGGTAAAACGTTGAACATGTCAATGTTGAATTATTTTTTCAGCAACCGGCAGGATTACCGCTATCTATTTGATGGCTTAGCCATTTCTGATAATGCAGAAGCAATGAAACATTGCGGCCAACATCCGGTGATATTTTTGTCATTCAAAGATGTGAAGTTCGACAAGATCGAAAGCACTGTTCAGCAAATGGGCTACTTGATCGCCGAAGCATTTGAGCAGCATGGTGAAGTCTTGGACTCGGTGGCAATGAATGAAAGCGAGGCGCAAGCCGTTTCAGCCATCCGCCGCCTAACGGCATCTCCCGCAGCGCTGGGAGGCAGCATCAAGCTGCTCAGCCAACTCATTTTTCGCCATCACCAAAAGCCGGTCGTTATTTTAATCGACGAATACGACATGCCCATGAACTGTGCCTACAGCTATGGGTATTACGACGAGTTGGTGGGATTTCTGCGCAACTTGCTGAGCGGTGCGTTTAAGGATAATTCTTCGCTGTTCAAAGGCGTGATGACCGGCATTTTACGCATTGCGCGAGAGAGCATTTTTTCAGGATTGAATAACATTGAAGTCTGCCCACTAACCAGCCCTCTATATGCACCCTATTTTGGCTTTACCGAAACCGAAACAGAGCAACTGCTGAAAGATTACGACCTCACCTATGAACTCGATGCCATCCGCGTTTGGTACAACGGTTATAACTTTGGCGAACACACCATCTACAATCCGTGGTCGATTATTCATTTAGCACGAAATAAGGGGGAACTCTCTCCTTACTGGCTCAACACCTCAGACAACGCCTTAGTGCGCGATTTAATTGGCCAAGCCTCTCCGATAGTGAAACAAGAGTTGGAAGATTTGTTGCTAGATAAGAACGCGGTGGTGCGTAAACGACTTAATGAAAATATTGTATTTCGTGACTTAGAGCAGGATGAAGACGCCGTTTGGAACTTTCTCCTGTTTTCCGGCTATTTAGCTTATAAAGACAAGGCGTTGGAAGATAAGCATTTTTACGCTGATATGCGTGTACCAAACACTGAAGTGGCATCATTTTATGAAGATGCCATTTTAACCTGGTTTAAACCTCCAACGGCAGCAAGGTCTCTTCAGTTACCAGCATTGCTAGATTTGCTCTTACGTTGCGATTTCGAAAGCTTTACCAAAGCCTTCGTACATTTCTGTTTGGCCACCTTCAGCTACTTTGATGTGCAGGGCAAGCAGCCTGAACGCTTTTATCATGCCTTTGTGCTCGGCATGTTGGTACAATTGCAGAACACTCATACCGTCAAAAGCAACCGCGAAAGTGGCTATGGCCGTTATGATGTTTGCCTGATTCCTCACGACCAAAACCAAGCCGGATTTGTGTTTGAGTTTAAATCAGTCGATGAGTTAGATAACCTCACCCTCGAACAAGCCTGCGAAGTGGCACTCCAGCAAATCGAGAAAAAGCAGTACGTCGCCGAGCTGCATGCCCTTGGGATTGAAACCGTTTATCCGATTGCCATTGCCTTTGAGGGCAAACGGGCGTTGGTGCAGGTGGTGGAGTAGCTTTCCCTCCTTAGTCAGGAATATATCTGGTCAGATATACATCCAAGCATTGGTATCACGGTAGATTTCTTCGCCTTTTTCGTTGATGAAAACCGAGCCTGGTGTGTCGTTGCCGGAGATGGCG
>DFOV01000065.1 GCA_002376965.1 Gammaproteobacteria bacterium UBA3532 | reverse complement strand
GTACAAAAACCACTGGAAGAAGAAACCATCACAGTGGAAGAAGCGCTAAAAGACTTCCAACAAAAACTGGCCGCCCTGGAGCAAGCCGAAAGTGAACTGGAAGCACTGCTGATTAAGGAAGGGTTTGAACTATGAGCAAAAAGCTCAGGGTGATGGTGTCATCCACCGTTTATGGCGTAGAAGAGCTGCTCGACCGCGCATACACACTACTAACCACCTTTGGTTATGAAGCTTGGATGTCGCATAAAGGCACAGTGCCGGTATCGTCTAACGAAACCGCCTTTGAAAGCTGCCTAAAAGCAGTAGAAAAATGCGACCTATTTTTAGGCATCATTACCCCACAATACGGTAGTGGTGTTGATGCAACTGGCTTGTCCATTACCCACCAAGAGATGAAAAAAGCCATCGAGCTCAATAAACCTCGTTGGTTTTTAGCGCACGACCAAGTCGTCTTTGCCCGCCGTCTATTAATGGATTTAGGTTACAAAACCCAAGAACAGCGCTCAGAATTGACACTTCGCAAAGGCGCAGCGTCCATTTCCAATATTAAGGTGATCGACTTATACGAAGACGCCACCATGGAACAACTGCCACTGGATGATCGCCAAGGCAACTGGGTGCAAAAGTTCGATCGCGACGACGACGCCAACCTTTTTGTGGTCGCGCAATTTTCCCGCTATCAAGACGTAGAGCAGCGCCTGACCGAACATTTTCAAAATGTCAGTCAAATGAGCGCCTCAGTAGGAGCAAGCCATGAGTAAAACGGCCGCACAACTCAAGCAACTACTGTCGCTGGGCGAAAACCAAATCCTTGAATACCTTACAAGCTGCGAGTTAAAACACTGCGGCCCGCAAGTTTGCGCCTTTTTAAATACCCAAGGTGGATACCTGCTATGTGGGGTCGATGATAAAGGCCAAATCAAGGGTGTAGAGCATGCCGAACAGGTGGCTGAACAGCTCGAAAGCCAGCTTAAATCGGCGATTCAACCGCCAGTACTGTTTTCGGTAGAAGTACAGCAAGTCGAAAACAAACAGCTATTAGTGGTTGAAGTGCCGGCCGGAAAAGACATCCCCTACGCCTTTAACAGTGACATCTATATACGTGCCGGCGAACAAACCCAAAAAGCCGATGTTGATACCATCCGCGATATGGTCATGCGCAAGCAAGTAGAGCCTACCCGCTGGGAGCGTTTGTTCTCGTCTGAACTCGACGAACAAGGTTTATCAGCCAGCGCTTGTAAAAAACTGCTATCCGCCAAACGCATTCCCAAAGAGGTCGCGCAAGCCGAACAAGGCTTGCTGCATCGATTGCAATTATTATCTTTGGCCAAATACGGCCGCTTAACCAATGCCGCCGATGTATTACTGGCCAATGCGCCGGGTAAACGCCATCCGCAAGCCCGCGTGCGTGCGGTGTGTTATCGCCATAAGGCCGACGACGAATATCAGGATTTACAGCACCTCGATGGCCCAATGGTCGAGGTGATCGAGCAGCTGATTACCTTTGTCATGCGCAATACGCCATCGCGCGCACGCTTTAGCAGCGCTAATAATCAGCGCGAAGAGATCCCCATGTACCCAGAGCAAGCGGTACGCGAAGCCATTGTCAACGCCTTTGCCCACCGTGATTACAGCAACTTTGCTGGGGGCATTAAGGTCGAAGTTAGCCCCGCGCACCTGAAAGTTTGGAACGCCGGTGCGTTTCCGCAAGGCATCGACGAGCACAAGATTCAGCAAGGCCATATCTCGGTACTGCGTAACCCAGACATCGCCCACGGCTTATACCTGCAAGGCTATATGGAAAAGCTTGGCCGCGGCAGTGTGGTGATCCAAGATGCTTGTAAAGCAGCGGGCCTACCCGCGCCGAAATGGCACTCCGATAGCACCTCCGGCGTGACTTTGACCCTGTTCGCCACGGAAGTCACCACGGAAGTCACCCCGGAAGTTACCCCGGAAGTAGCGAAGCTCCTACTGGCAATTAAAGGTGAGCAGTCACGCGTGGAATTACAGGACTCCTTGACTCTAAAAGATGCCGAACACTTCCGTAAAAACTACTTAAAACCGGCACTGGAGATCACCCCAGCCTTGGTAGAAATGACCATTCCAGACAAGCCAACCAGCCGTAACCAAAAATACCGTTTAACCGCGCTTGGCCAGCAGCTAAAGCAGCAACTAAGCGATAAGAAGACATCATGAGCGCATTAAATAAGAAAAAATTAGAGGATTTACTCTGGGGTGCCGCCGAGTTTTTGCGCGGCCAAATCGACGCCTCAGACTACAAGCAGTACATCTTCCCGCTGCTATTTTATAAGCGCCTGTCGGATGTGTATTTAGAAGAATACACCGAAGCATTGGAGATCCATGAAGGCGATGCCGAATACGCAGCAATGCCCATGTTCCACCGTTTTGATATCCCACAAGAAGCACGCTGGGAAAAGGTGCGCCACACCAGTAAAAACATCGGTGGAGCCATTCAAAACGCACTGCGCTTAATTGAAGCCAACAACCCGCGCTTACATGGCGTGTTTGGTGATGCCCAGTGGACTAACAAAGAGCGTTTACCCGATCATCTGCTATCTGATCTGATAGAGCACTTCAGCAAAATTCCGCTGGGTATTAAGTCGGTCGCTCAGGATGATCTGGGTGAGGCTTACGAATACCTCATCAAAAAATTCGCCGACGACTCTGGCCACACCGCTGCTGAGTTTTATACCAACCGTACAGTCGTGCATCTGATGACGCGCATCATGGGCTTAAAACCCGGTGAAACCGCCTATGATCCCACCTGCGGCACCGGTGGTATGTTGCTGAATGCGGTAATGGATTTACGCACCCATGGCGAAGAGTGGAGATCGGTTCATTTATACGGCCAAGAAGTAAACCTGCTCACTTCGGCGATAGCCCGAATGAATATGTTCCTGCACGACATTGAAGAATTCGATGTGCTGCGCGGCGACACCCTGGCGGAACCCAAGTTTATTGAAAACGACCAACTCAAGCAGTTTGATGTGATATTCGCTAACCCGCCTTACTCCATAAAAAAGTGGAACCGCGACAAGTTCGCTGCGGACCCTTATGGCCGCAACCTCTACGGCGTACCACCGCAAGGCTGCGCCGATTATGCGTTTTACACCCATATCATCAAAAGTTTAAAACCCGACACTGGCCGCGCGGCCATGCTCTGGCCTCACGGTGTCTTGTTCCGTGATTCCGAGCAAAGCATTCGCAAACAGGTAATCGAGTCCGACATTATCGAAGCGGTGATTGGGCTAGGAAAAAACCTCTTTTATAACTCTCCGATGGAATCCTGCGTGGTGGTACTTAATTGCAACAAACCCACCGAGCGAAAAAGCAAAGTGTTGTTTATTAATGGCGTGAAACATGTAACCCGTGAGCGCGCTCATAGTCGCCTGTCTGATGATGACTTAGCTGTACTATGTGATGCCTATTTTACACCAGAGAAGCAAAGTGAAATTACGTCTTTGGTTGAAATCGAAACCATTAAACAGAACCTTTATAACTTGTCGATTCCGCTGTATGTGCAAGCAACGGCTGAAGATGAATCTTATGATGTTGAGCATGCAATCGAATCTTGGAAGGTATGTCGTGTTCAACTTAAAAAACAAACCAATAACCTCCTAAAACACCTAACCGATACTTTTGGTGAAGATATTGGCCAGCAAAGCGGGAGCATTAATGGATAAGCAGTACAATGAAGGCTCACAGCTACTGAAGTTTGGAGACGTAGCAGAACATATCTCTGAGAGAGCAAATCCAGTTCCGGGAGATGAGAAGCGCTATATCGGCTTGGAGCATCTTGATAGCGGAAGCTTGCAGATCAAAAGATGGGGTAGTGATGTTGTTTTAAAAGGACAAAAGCTTGCCATAAAGAAGGGAGATATTTTATTTGCCAAACGGAACGCATATTTAAAAAGAGTAGCTCTCGCTCCTTTTGATGGAATTTTTTCTGCACATGGAATGGTAATGCGACCGACTGGTAACAAAATCCTCCCCGAATTTCTACCATATTTTATGCAGTCAGATGCCTTTATGAACAGAGCAATTGCTATCTCAGAAGGCTCGCTTTCTCCGACTATAAAATGGAAAACATTAGAATCGCAGGAATTTGAGTTCCCACCGATCGAATCCCAAAAGAGGGCTCTACGTTTACTTGAAAAAATAAATCAATGCATCGAATGCTATGAAGAGGCGTCATTATCCGCATCAGAATTGTGTGAGAGCATAATCGGGAGTGAACTTTCAAAGCTTGGAAAAGAATGTACAACTGTCGGCGACTTAATTGACTCCGGGGATATAATCGAAATTCAAGATGGAAACCACGGAAATGACCATCCGAAAGCGTCGGAATATGTTTCCAGTGGAATTCCATTTGTTATGGCCAGCGACTTGAGTTTTGGAAAAGTTGATATGGCTGGCTGTAAAAAACTGGCGAAAGATCGAGCCGATAAACTACGTATTGGCTTTTCTTATCCTGGAGACATATTGCTTAGTCATAAAGGAACGGTTGGCCTTGTGGCGGTCACACCAGCAGTTTCTGATTATATAATGCTCACGCCTCAAGTTACATACTATCGAGTCAATGAGAGTGGTAGGTTGCTTGCGAAATTTTTAGAGGTTTACTTCCGCAGTCGAAGCTTTCAAAAGATACTGAAGTCGCTATCCGCGCAATCCACTCGAGCGTACATAGGAATAACAGCTCAAAAGAAGCTCCCCGTCCCCCTATTAAGCGTTAATAAGCAGTCAGAAATCATCAATATTTGGAATCAATTTCAAAATGAAGCGACGCTTCTGAGTGACGCAAAGTCAAAGTCTACTCGGCTGGCAACATGCATAATTAATGGGGCATAAGATGTTTAACGAACAAACCGTCACAGAAAATGGAATTATTGACCGTTTAAAAGCTTTAAACGGCGTAAAATGGACTTACTGCCACGGTGAAAACCTGCCCAAACAAGCGCAGGATATCTTCGTCGATGAATGGCTGAAAGACGCGTTGTGTTCGTTAAACCCTGATATTGCGAAGCAACCAGATTACGCCGATGAAGTGATTTACAAGCTACGCGGTGTGGTGCTGGAAGCGCGCCATACTGGTTTGGTAAAAGCCAATGAGAACTTCCATGAATGGTTAATGGCCGAAAAATCCTTACCCTTTGGTGAG
>DFOV01000380.1 GCA_002376965.1 Gammaproteobacteria bacterium UBA3532 | reverse complement strand
ATTCGGCCCAATAACGCCAACAATGCCGCCAGGCGGTAAGTTAAACGTCATATCGTCATACAGCGCCTTGTCACCAAAGGCTTTTGCCACATGTTCAATTTCACAAACCACATCCCCCAGCCTTGGCCCAGGTGGGATATACAGTTCCTGGGTTTCATTACGCTTCTGAAAATCCTGTGATTGCAATTCATCAAAGCGTGCCAGACGTGCTTTGTTTTTGGCCTGGCGTCCTTTCGGGTTCTGACGCACCCACTCCAGCTCATGCTTAATGGTGCGCTGATGAGCGGTTTCCTGCTTCTCTTCCATTTCGAGGCGTTTTTCCTTGTACTCCAACCAGTTGGAATAGTTGCCCTCAAATGGGATACCACGTCCACGATCCAGCTCCAAGATCCATTCAGCGACATTGTCCAGGAAGTAACGATCATGGGTAACAGCAACGACTGTGCCTGGATACTCTTCCAAGAAACGTTCCAGCCATGCCACACTTTCGGCGTCCAGATGGTTGGTCGGCTCGTCCAGCAGCAACATATCGGGTTTGGACAGCAACAGGCGACACAAGGCAACTCGGCGCTTTTCACCACCAGATAGCTTGGATACATCAGCATCCCAAGGTGGAAGACGTAAAGCGTCAGCTGCGACCTCTAGGGTACGCTCGATATTCCAGGCATCGATTGCATCAATCTTGTCCTGTAATTCAGCCTGCTCTGCCAACAGCTTGTCAAAATCGGCTTCAGGATCAGCAAAAGCTTCACTGACCTCATTAAAGCGCTTTAACAACCCCATAGTTTCAGCAACGCCTTCTTCAACATTGCCTCGCACGTCCTTAGACTCATCAAGCTGCGGTTCCTGAGGCAAATAACCAACGTTAATACCCGCAGCTGGCCGCGCCTCACCATGAATATCCTTATCTATCCCCGCCATAATACGCAACAACGTCGATTTACCCGCGCCATTGAGACCGAGTACACCGATTTTGGCGCCTGGGAAGAAAGAGAGAGAGATATCTTTAAGAATTTCCTGCTTGGGCGGCACCACTTTGCTCACCCGATTCATTGTATATATATACTGTGCCATAGACCCTACTTGTCGTGGTTATTGCAAACTGACCAAAGACTAGCACAACAACGTGCCAAAATCAGTTACCAAGGTTGAATATGACAACTATACTTAAACTGCTTCAGTATGCTTGATCGAACCAGTCCTGAATATGGCAACTTTCTGAGCAGCCCTTACTAGCAGGTTAATTAATAACGGTATCAACTCACTATCGAAACAAAAAATAACCTGTCAGAATAGACTCGTGGCACATAGGTTGTCGGCATTTTATACCCAAACGACTTTTTGAACTAACTCGGTGTTGTAGGAGGTAAACTGAAACTATGGAACTTATTCTCGACCCGCAAATATGGATCGCTTTTCTCACCTTGACGGCACTTGAACTAGTATTGGGCATAGATAATATTGTGTTTATCTCTATCCTTGCCGACAAGCTTCCTGAACGGCAACGATTACTAGCAAGGCGGATAGGGCTTTTTTTAGCAATGTTCATGCGAATCGGCTTACTGTTCATCTTGTCTTGGCTGGTTGGACTAACTGCCCCTTGGTTTAATATATTCTCGCAAGAAGTATCTGGGCGTGATCTAATTCTAATTGTTGGCGGCATTTTTCTCTTGTGGAAAAGTACTAAGGAAATTCACCAGTTACTAGAAGGGCAGCGCGGAATCGCATCTTCTAGCGTTAAAGTTAGTCTCGGCGCAATTATCGCTCAGATTGTGCTAATCGATGCGGTATTCTCGTTGGACTCGATCATTACGGCGGTCGGAATGGTCGAACATATTGAGGTCATGATTGCGGCCGTCGTTGTTTCGGTAGCTCTTATGATGGTTTTTGCAGGCAGTATAGGAGAATTTGTTTCTGCACATCCTACAGTAAAGATGCTCGCTCTAGCTTTTTTATTCTTGATCGGAGTCGTTCTGATTGCTGATGGGCTCGACCACCACATTCCAAAGGGCTACGTATACTTTGCAATGACATTTTCTCTCGTCGTTGAAGTTCTCAACCTCCGTTCGCGGAGAAAAAAGGGCCAGCCGGTAGCTCTCAACTCTCCATATGAGTCATAGAGAATGGCTCATAAGCTCGAACCTCACTCAATACTCTTGGTCGCTGAAGGGGTCGAAAGTCAGTTCCAACAGCACCCGACGCAATGCGGATTGATTGCCCGGTAATATTTGATTGAACAAAGGTGACTAAATGATTGATTTTTTAGCAACATTCATTTTTTTCTTTGCTGTTATTGATCCTATAGGCACGGTGCCTGTATTTATTGCTGTCACACGCAACTATGATGCTACCGCTAAAAGAAAAATTGCTCTGGTTGCGACTTTGGTTTCTGCTTTAATACTATTATTCTTTGTAATTGCAGGTGAAATTATACTCACCGCAATGGGGATTCCATTGTCTGCGTTTCAAATCGCAGGCGGTATAGTACTTTTTTTGTTCGCACTATCAATGATCTTTGGTGAAAGTAAGCCCGAAGAAGAGGTACGAATGGCTGAAGATCAAAATGATACGGCCATATTTCCATTGGCCGTTCCGTCGATTGCCGGACCTGGTGCAATGTTGGCTGCGGTTCTCCTTACAGAAAATGCTCGGTTCAATACCTGGGAACAAGTACAAACCGTTTTAATGATGTTACTTGTATTAGTCGTTGTTTATGTTTTGATGCTGGCAGCAAGCACTATTCACAAAGTAATAGGTAGTAGCGGGGCAAGTGTTGTTAGTAGGGTTATGGGGCTGATCTTAGCTGCTGTGGCTACAACAAATACCCTGGGCGGAGTGAAGACCTACTTTGGTATTTAAAGTTGGCAGAATACTCCACAGCATTTATATTCTGTTGCGGCCGTACATGATTCCATGTATTTATACCCAAGGCTCGTATATACCCAAACAACTTCAAGATGTTTGGGTATAACAAGCGAGATCTAAACTTTACGCAATAAAATGCGAAATCGTTCACAAAATTGAAAATTTATCCTTTTTTTGCATTGCACAACGGAACTTTTAGACATAGTCTCAAACTGCCCTTTATTATCTGCCAATTTTTTCGGGGAGGAGCCCCGTTTTCGAAGGAGAACAAGATGGACGTAAATAAGTACAATAAACTACTATTGGCTTTGGCAATTACTGGTACTTTATCAGCTTGTAATAATAATGATGATGATAATAATGAAGATGCCAGACGCCAAGCTACCCAAAACAAACTCGATTCGCTGATTGTTCAGCACGGCATAACCGGCGACCCAACTCAAGGTCGCAGCTTTCCATCTATTGAAGATCCGATCGCCCAGCTAGGTATGAAGCTGTTCTTCTCCAAAGCACTGGGGGGCGATATGGATTCCGCTTGTGTTACCTGTCACCATCCTTCTCTTGGTGGTGGTGACGATCTGAGCTTATCTATTGGTACTGGCGCTGTTGACCCCGACTTGCTTGGCCCCGGTCGCGAGAGCAGCCCAAGCGCTGTGAATTTCGCTAATGGCGCGCCAACCGTGCCGCGAAATGCACCAACCACCTTTAATATCGCCTTGTGGGATCAGTATCTGTTCCATGATGGCCGTGTTGAAAGCGAGGCCAAAACCCCATTCACTAATGGAAGCGATAGTGGCATCCGTACGCCTGATCGACCTCTCGATGTTGCGGATGTGCAGGCGGGTGCAAACCTGTCTGAAGCTCAGGCACGTTTTCCGGTAACTTCTGACGCCGAAATGCGTGGCTTTAACTTTGAAGTTGGCAATAGCAACGACCACGTTCGTAATCATCTCGCTGGTCGACTGGGCAACTATGGCATGGGGGCTGGTGAGCTAGTTTCAACAACCTGGTTTGACGAGTTCGAAGCAGCCTTCGGTATTAATGCATCAGCGCCGCAATTTCTGGTAACCTATGCAAATATAGCTGAGGCCATTGCTGCTTATGAGAACAGTCAGATATTTGTAGACACCCCTTGGAAAGCTTATGTTGAGGGTGACAAAGAGGCCCTTAGCGATGAAGAAAAAGCCGGTGCAGTGCTGTTTTACACCTCGATTGAAAACGGTGGTGCAGGCTGTGTAAGCTGCCATAGCGGAGACTTCTTCACTGACGAGCAGTTCCACGTTGTTGCTATTCCACAAATTGGTGAAGGTAAAGGTAACGGAGAAGACGGCACTGACGACTTTGGTCGTTTCCGTGAATCCAAAGACCCAATGGATATGTACGCCTTCCGTACACCCACTTTGTTGAATATCGCCGAAACTGGCCCCTATGGTCATAGCGGTGCTTACGACACCTTGGAAGAGGTCGTCCGCCATCACTTAAACCCTGCTCAGGCTATCGACAATTATGATTTCGACCTGGGTCATTTAGCTCAGTTCCAGGGGCATGGTGAAGAGCACTTCCCAATGGCAGAGTCAAACACCAGAAAAGCGCTTGAACAGCTTATGAGTCTGCGCGAAATGGAAATGATGGATGATAAGCCTGTGCTAATGGATGCTGATTTAAGTGATGATGAAGTTGACGCCCTGGTCGCCTTCCTCCACACACTGACTGACGCATGTGTTATTGATCGCGAGTGTATCGGCAAATGGATCCCTGATGCTAGCGACAGCGATCCTGATGGACTTCGCCTGGACGCAGTCGATGACTCAGGCAACTTGCTCTAACTGAGAAGCGTTGTGAATAAAAAAGGTGGCTTATGCCACCTTTTTTATTTGAACTAGTCTAGGTTGTAATTCTATAGCCTGTTCTATAATGCAAGCACTCTAAAATGCCTACGCTCTAAGACTTCGACGACCAAGAAGCCAGCTGTTCCTCAAATGCAGCCGTTGTCTGTGACATCTCTTGTTTTTGCGCTTGTTCCTCAGCCTGCTTTTTCTTTTCTTCTTCCGCCGCTCGGAATCGCTCGACGGCTTGCATGCGTTCAAGCTCTTTTTGGGCGGCATCCTTTTTCGTTTGCGCCAGTTCCCGCTCAGCTTCTAACTTTAAGCGCTGCTCTTCGATACGATTTGCTTCTGCTTGCTCTTTTGCAGCTTCTGCTTCATAGAGCGCCTGTTCCTGGGCATGCCGAGCCATATCATGTTGTTCGGTTCGTATCTTTAGTTCTTGATTTTTTTGCTGAATGATTTCATCAATCTGTTGGGTTAATTTATCAAACATGAGGGATACTCGTTGTTGTACTTTCTCGATACCGTACTGTTGCCAAAAGGGAGCAGGAATACCGACGATAAACTTCAATTCTTTCTGAATCTGCTGCAGTGCAAGCAACGGAATGGTATTTTCTTCAGCTATCGACTCGCTAGCTTCTTCAATATGTGCAATAACGCCGTCGAACAACAGGAGGTTGTCTGCGTCTTCGCGGGGCAACTTATGCGACCCGAAAGCCAATTGTACATCGCGTAAGTCAAAGGCTTCCGTTGGCGCTTTAATGTTAAGCGCATAGAGCGCCTGTTTGAGATCATCTTCGTTTTTACCAAAGGTTTGCCGCCATTTGGTGGCCACGACATCTTTAAGCCTATTCACCTTAACCTCTTCATCACATAAGATGTAATTACACGGAGCATTGCACCCCGCTACCGCAAACCAGTACGGCCTGGCTATAATTATAGGTGAGAGGGTGACTTCAACGCCACAGGAAAACGAGAAATACAGAGGAATTTATGAAAAAACTATTAATCACTGGAGTTAACGGCACCTTGGCTCCAGTCGTTGCCGAACTATTCCGCCGCCATCAATGGCAGACCATTGCCTGGGATCGTCATCGCGTCTCTCCAGAAGATGAACACGCTTGCGAACAGTTTTGGCAACAAGTATCGCCGGATGCAGTATGTCATCTGGCTATGGGCAGTGAGGATTGGGCAGCCTGGTTTGCTCGCAAAACAGCTCACCAAGAGCTCCCTTACCTTTTTACCAGTACTGCCATGGTTTTTGACTGTGAACGCAATGGCCCATACAACATCCATAGCGAACGGAATGCAAAGGATGGATATGGCCAATACAAAATGCGCTGTGAGGATCGTATTTTTGCTGAAAATCCTCACGCCATTGTTCCACGCATTGGCTGGCAGATTGGCGCTGGGCGTGGCGGTAATAACATGCTGGAGCACCTTTTCCAACAAATGGAGAATGACGGCCAGATAAATGCCAGCTCGAACTGGTATCCAGCCTGCTCACTTATGGAAGATACAGCAGCGGCTATTTACGAGCTGGTGATTGAAAATCAACCCGGCATATTTCATGTCGATAGCAACCGGTACGACAAACTAAGTTTTCTCGATATTGTCCAGCGCTTAAATAACCACCATCAAGCAAACTGGAATATCGTTGAGGACTCTTCATACCAGCATGATCAACGCTTGATTGATGGCCGTGTTGGCATAGCCAATTTAACCGACTGGCTTGATCGTTAGCGCGAAGCCCCTAGCCCCGTCAGACTTTCCAGGGTTGCCTTTGCTTCTTCAGCCAAGCGCAGCCCAGGGAAAGATTCTCCAATTCGGTGCTTATTTCCTAACCCATCGCGCACAACAAGATTGTAATATTGAGTCTGGCCAAATGAACTGCCTTTCGACAACTCGATACCAGATATTTGCGAACGAGGAATAAAGCGCTTCTTAACCACCACCCCTAAAAAAGAGCGTCGTGTAAATATACCATCATGATTGATTACCACGTCCAACCGGTTGAGAGGGATGTAGACTCCACCCAACAACATAGCCCCTCCTACGAGAGGAAAAATAATGCCGAATAGAAATGGAGCGCCCTCAGACACGGCAAAAACACCAGCAACAGTAAATATCAGCCCGATCGCAAACAAGAACAGCCCCATCCCTAAACATCGCCCCATCGCAAAGCCCAACGACAAGCCATCGCCCAGCTCATCAACACTCATCACTTTGCTGATAGCTTCGATATTGTCTTCGTGGCTTGAGCCGGTGTAACTGGCCGTTTTCGTTGCTGTCGATTTAGTCCCGGTTTTGAATACAGGTATCTGAAACTGGCGGTTCAGGTCAACCCCTGGCATATCACAGTGCAACTTCAGTCGCCAGTAGTGGTATCGGTCCGAACGCTCTTGGGATTCAGGAAGATCTTCTGGCACAGAAAAGCAAAAACGCAATGCCGTTCCAACCTGACTGTGTTGTGCTTGTGCACTCCCCTGATCTTGCCAGACCACCGACTCATGACGGCTACGGTTTTTCCCCGAACCGGAAACGTAGCTATGCATACAAGCCAGCTCGACTTGATATTTCAAGTTGGGATCGAAGGGCGTATTTACCTGAATTTCGCCACCAACATCGCCTCCAATCGCTCCAGGGTATGGCTCAAGCAATAGCGGCGTTTTGCCAAATCGCCACCACTCCAGTGTCGCTTTAATTGCCCAATACAGAATACCTAACCCAACCAACGGAAAGAGCAACGCAAACAGAATGGCATAGTTCCCTTTGTCCAACTCGTCTGACACAGCAAATAATGCTGGAGACGAAATGCCGTTCCAAATAATAGCAAAAATCCACGCTGCCCAGATTCCACCTTTGGCATTAGAGTATATAACAGGACTATTCCAATCTCGATTTTGCAACCACGGCTTACCTTTATTGTCTTCGGTAACGACCACTTTTTTGCTCTTGCCTAATATTGCGTATCCCACTAGCCCAAGACCAACGCCACCAAAAATAAAGATAAACAGGCTCTTAAACCCAACCATCGCCCAACGAATTTCCGGATCGATAATCGCCTCAGCAGGGTTATCCGGGTTTACATAAACCATAATGCCTTTCGAGCGCTTCGACTTCAGATAGCGATGCCAATCCTGGTGATAACTGCCAATATTGTCATAACCATCATTCAGGCCAACCCGCGATCCAGTATACTGGCGACCATTAAATTGATATCGATAACTGGCGGTAATTTGGTAGGTGGTTGATCCATCGGAATAGCTGGATTTGAGATCGACATTGATAAGATCAGCCCGAACCCGCTGCCAACCACTCATAGCTGCAGCGTCTAGAAAATTAGGAATAATACTGAAAAATAAAAATCCCAGCCCCACGCAGGCAAATGGCAATCCAAATAACCCTAAAACAACACGCTCTTTTGTTTTCAACACTGGCTCCCTGGTTACACCCAACGCTATCTATCATCTACTATTGATACTAATTCAAAGAACCTTATCCAGCCAGTTAGTGAAACCAGAACAGGTGCATGAATGACTACTGTCCATTATCGCCAAGAGGCTGGATGTTTCTGGAGCAAACA
>DFOV01000255.1 GCA_002376965.1 Gammaproteobacteria bacterium UBA3532 | reverse complement strand
ATTGCTCAAGCCCCCAAAGACAGCAACGAGATGATTGCAGCGGCCAAATTGCATACCGACAAATACGCCAATAACTATGGCTTGGCCTATCCCTACGATAACTATATCTACCACGGCATATTACAAAATGCCTTTGGCGGCAACATCGTCACTCACGAAGGTTTTTCACTGAACTCATCAAAAAACATAGCCGCATTGCGCCTTTTATTGACTTGGCACCGCCAACACCAAATTTTACCTCCACCACTCAATCAGCGCTCAATCGCCTCGCTGTTTAACCAAGGAAAAGTGGCGATGGCTATCGCAGATATACGTTTTGTTCAACAGTTAGACGGTGATATTAACGTTGGGATAAGTCGCTTGCCAGCCCTCAGTGAGGCCAACAATCAGCCAATGCAACCTTGGTACGTCGTCGAAGGCGCATTTCTTGTGAAGAACTCAAAAACCCAAGACGAAGCCTTTGAGTTTGTAAAATACCTAACGTCTCCAGAATCAGGAAAAGTCCTGGCGCTTGAAGGAAACCAATCCCCAGCCAACAAGCTGGTTTACGACTACGATGAAGTATCAGAGTCAGGCCATCACATGGCATTTTTTCATCAAATAAAACAAGCAAAACCACTACCTAGTCATCCAAACATACACCTTATATGGGACCCAATAGCCAAAGCGATGGACAATGCCATTGAGGGCACAGCGACTGCAAAAGAAGCGCTGGATACAGCGCAGCGGGAAGTGGGAGAAGCCATTGTACTAACGGGGCAGTAAAGCGCATGAAGAAAGTATTACCTGTTTTGCTGGTTGGGCTAGGTATCTGGTTTGGACTTTCAAAGACAATATTCCCTGTTACAAACCTGTATATTGATGTCGCTACCGGAATAGCCGCTTTAATAATGGTCGTCATTATGAAGATGAGTAGCTTACGAATGAGGTACTTATATCTAACACTTGGATTGCTGATACCTGTGGCTGGATATGCCGAAGTTGCAGACAAGATGCCAAGCCTAGTTAGTATTTGGCTAATCTCAGTTTTCGTCAGTACAGCCCTTATAGTGGGTATCCGCTGGTCTTTATGGACAAATATCCCTGGATGCTTGATAGCATTGATTTTTGCGTATGACACCTTCGACATACTAGCAGATCCAGCCCTCAATGCAGCCGTTCAGGCTGAGCTTGGAAACGCTTATGTTATGTCGCTTTACGGCTCTATCGCTCTGGTAATAAGTGGCATCGTCGCTGGCAATCTACTCTATCGAAAAAGGCATAAAGCCTATGAATGAACTCCACCTGAAAAAACTTGGCTTAACACCAAAATGGCTGGAACTGGGGATTATTGATAGCCAGCTTGTGGAACAGGAACTGAATCAGGAAGATCAAGATACGGAGCCAACTGAACACTTTCGCTTCGGAGCCATCCATAATTGGTTACAAAATTTGGATGCTTGCCACATTGATATGGCAGAGGTTTGTGAATTGTTGTCAAACGATCCTGATCGGCATTTGGCCAAAGGAGCGTTTAAGGAAATCATGGCTTGCGGCAAGTTGACCAATCACCAGTTTGAAGATGTAGCTGCTTTTGTGAGCAATAAATACCCCCACATTGAGGTTTATATCGAGCAAATAAGACTACAAAGGCAGCTTCAGAATAACTGCTTAGATGACTTACTATTTGCTAGGTGCATTGAAAAAGGCGAGCGTGACATTCAGATTGCACTGATTAACCACCCAAAGATTAGCAAACCCCAATTAATAGCTTTGTCGGAAAACGGTTATTCTAAAAAAGTAAGAAACCTGGCTCGGCAGGCACTGAAGAAGCGCAATACATAGAGTGGACGGAATAACATCACAACCTTGCAACATTTAAAAAACGGAACAAAATGCGATGAAAGTACAGGAGATTTGGACCAGTTTGGATTTTGAGGTAATGGGTTGGCATGACTCCAGAATCTACTCCATTACCTTGCCTGATGAGAATTTTCAGCTGGCATTTGACATTGACTACACATTCAAGTGGGAAAGGTCTTCTGGTTCGATCGTTGGTTTTTGGGTCTCACCCTGTGATCTGATATTCAAGAATATATCCCATTTCAAGATGGAAGTAGATTATAGCGACACCAACCTTCTTTTTATCAGTGATATTCGGCGTAGAAATGAACGATTAACGCCCAACCGCAAGTTCACTCAGTGGGATTACGAAATCGAGTGTGACGCTGGACTCATCACATTTTCTTCGATAGGCTTCGAGCAGAAAGTAAGAAAGCAGCCCGTTTTATCGGAATCGCAAGACCTAGATATACACCGGTAAACCATTATCCAAGTTATCAACTTCCAAGCCAGTTCGTACAGTAATGATGAGGAAGTACATTTTACGATAAATTTAGGTGTGCTATATCCACAAGTGTGGCAAATATGTTGGGATAAAAAACGGGCAAGGCTATCAGAGAAGAAGAGCACAATGAAATACATTACCGTTTCTGACGAGGACATCGATTTTGTGGCAAGTAAATGGCTGCTGGAAACGGCGTTAAATTCTGGTTGCGACAGCTTTTCATTCGACCTCGAAAGTGTGGGGTGCATAGAGAGTCAGCAAGTTCAGAGTACGCTACTTGACTCACTAAGGCCACACTATATTGGAAGCCATACGCTAGAAAAGCTAGTCGTTTATAACCCAGCGCCTAATGTTCAAAATCAAGATTGCTGGGAGTTTAACCGAGATACTTTACGGGTAATTATGGACTATATGGGAAGACATCTACTGGACTGGGATGTTGCTTTAAACTCAGGAATTAAAAACTGGAGATTTTTCAAACAGTGGCGTCTTAAAGCTGGGGCAGCGTATGATGATGACTACTTTATTTTTATCGAACCACCTGCTCGCTTAGTTGAGATTTTGGAACGCAAAAATATACCTTTACTTCATAGTAAAGTAAGCTCTGATTAACCTCAGCCCTATTTATGCTGAAGCACTTTTAAACCAAAAGACAATACAGTCAGTTAAAAAATAAGGCAATCTACCCTGCCAGAGGGGGGAGCACAAGTTCAGAGAATCAGGCTATGATTGACTACGAAACTAAAAAGAAATTACTGGTTGAACTCGATAAAGAAGGAGAGCCAATGTTGATAGTTAGTAACTACGGCGATGCTGATGCATTGGATGACATCCTGAGCGACGAGTTCGATTTGGATTTCTCATCATCATTCCCAGAGTATTTAGACGAAAAAGGCGGCCGGATTTTCCATTTTGAAGGAGCGCGATCAATTAAAGATTTACAATCAATAATTGACAGTATTACGCTGAACGAAGAGTAACGCGAACAAACTTTGACCGCCCCCCGGGTTTTCAGCCATTTGGATACGTGGGTGGGCTATACGACGCAGATACGGGCTTGGTACGTTTTGGTGCCAGAGACTACTACGCTAAGTTAGGCCGCTGGACCAGCAAAGACCCCATATTGCTGGACGATGGGACTAATGTATTTGCTTATGTTGGCGCTGATCATGTTAATTGGGTTGATCCTGAGGGGTTGTCAAAATCTCCCAGCCCAGCTCTTGCAAATGCCAGCCTTAGAGGCTCCGGATTTACGCCGAAACAAGTTAAACCTTGGCAAAGACCAGGCTCGCTACCTCCGAATAAAGGGAATTCCAACAAAAGATTTAGCGAAGATAAACAAGCGTTGGTTGACATGGCTAAACAGGATCAAAAATCCGGCATGAAGAAAAAAGATATGGACGCCTATAAAGAGTTAAATAGACAATTAAAAGACCCTTTTCCTTCGAATAAAGTTAGGGGACCAGAAACCCACCCAGAAAGACCTCACGGCAAGGAGCCGCATGGTCATGTTGGGCCTGTTGATCATATACCCATTTTAGACTACCCATAAAAGTTACTGGTGACACAATGCACGACACTCTTTTTTTTAGATATTGGAATGCGGCTATATCGGAGTTAGATATAAGAGCATGCATTCTTCCTAAAATAGAGATGAAAGACGGAAGTATGGTTGAAGCAAGCATATTATTACCGCAATTTGGCGCTAAAAGAGGAATGCTGCTCTTTAGCGACTATGAAATTGTAGCACCCTACTATATTGAGCTTTCTACTCTAGGATACGGCATATCTATTATTGAAGATCCCTTGCCTGGGGAGGTGTTTGAACTCTCAAATTACATAGAGCTATTAAAAGATTGGGGCTGGAGCAATCACGGTAGGCCGCAACCTGATTGGCTAGCAGAATAACTGCATTCAACAGTACACGCTGATAAAACAGGCAAATAACAAATAAAACAGGACACCCACTCTTTTTATTAAAGTTAATTCTAGGCGAGTAAAAAGCAATGAATAACTGGGCTTCAGAACACTCTGGCAATTTTCTCACAATGCTTGACCTAACAAATTACTATACAAATACAGTACTCCATACAAACCGCTTGTGGCGTCTTTGTGATAAAGGCGCTTTGTACAGAATATTCAAAAATAGTGGGAGTAGTGATGACTGTATGCAGAAATATTTCAACCACGTTTATTCGGTAATACAACAAAGGCATGATCTCTTACATGGTCCTAGACGTTTATTGACAGTACATGGACGATTTTTAACCTTTTTCCCTTCAAGCACTATGTATGATGGGGTTAGCGAGTTGGCTTCTTCCTCATTTTTTGATTCAGACGATAGCCCTCCACCCGAATTTTGGCTCGGCGTAGAAGGCGATTCACTAGTCTCGTTCATACCAGAAGATTACATATCTAGAGCAAACGAAGGGGTTGAGTGCTGCATGGGTGGCTGTTTGGCTTGGGGAAAAGAAATATAATTGTGGATATATTCTGGTACCTTTATCAAAGGTGAAGACGCACCGAAGTAAACCGAATTAGACCCGCGTAGAAAGAAAGAGCCGGATACCACTCACTATCCGGCTTTTCTACATTTACATCTACCCTACCGAACCACCCGCCACTCAACAGGTACTGAGTTTATCCCCTGAATCAGCTCAATCTGGTGCCCTTGCATCAAGTACACCGCGTTGGCACCCGTGGTTGCGTTGCGCCATAGTAGATCGGCTCTGCCGTCGCCGTCGAAATCCGCGGCTTGGGCGATTTGCCAGTTTAGATCCGAGACGCGGTTGATAGCGGCGCTGTTTTCGATGGTTGATTGGCGCATGGCGTAGAGCCAGTTTTGGCAGTTTTGCTGGTTTCGCCAGACAATATCAGCGGAGCCATTGCCGGTAAGATCGGCCAAAGCAGCGATTTGCTATTCCAGCCCGACGGTGGCTATGCTGAAGTTATTGCTGATAACAGGGCCATTCATTTCATAAACCCATAACATGCCAGAACTGATATGCCTCCACAGGATATCGGCCTTGCCATCGCCGCTGATATCGCCAACGCCGTCGATGCGCCAATCGGTGCTGACGGTTGCGACTTTTTTACTGGCGCTAACGACCAGTCCATCCATTTGATAGAGCCACATGGTGCCGGTTGATGATTGATACCACAACAGATCGTCGCTGCCG
>DFOV01000339.1 GCA_002376965.1 Gammaproteobacteria bacterium UBA3532 | reverse complement strand
AGCCGGTAAAGTCTTCTCTCAGTACCCGCTGGTGCTCAGAAACCCGAAGTTGCTGGAGTTTATCACCGATTACCTGCGCTTAATGATTATTGGAGATATGACGGCTCATGAGCTAGAAAACTTGATCGATGTTGATTTGGATACGCGTTTAGAAGAGGATTTGCACGCGTCCCATGCATTAGGGCATATCGCGGAGGGGCTACCAGGTTTTGGTATTGTCGCGGCGGTATTGGGTATTGTTATTACCATGCAGCAGTTAGGGTCGGGGAAGCCTGAAGAACTGGGGTACCACATAGCGGCGGCATTGGTTGGAACCTTGACGGGTATCTTATTAGCCTATGGCTTTGTGGGGCCAATGTCTCATCGCCTGGATGCAATCGCCCAGGAAGATGCCAAGGTATTTGAGTGTATTAAAGTATCATTGTTGGCAACGCTCAATGGCATGCCGCCCCAAGTTGCAGTGGAATTTGCCCGCAAAACCCTCTATACAAAAGAGCGACCAACGTTTGCAGAATTGGAAAGTGCGGTAAGGCGCCGACGCTAATGGCTGACGAAACGATTCCGGTTTACCAGAATGAGGATGGCCAAAGTGGTGGGCATAAACGGCCTATTATTGTTGTTCGTAAAAACCGTCGTAAGAAGGAGCGCGGCCATTCCAGTGCCTGGAAAGTAGCGCTGGCAGATTTTGCCGTCGCTATGATGGCATTTTTTCTAGTGCTGTGGCTTGTTGGCAACGCTTCTGAAACAGAGAAGCAGGCTATTTCAGAATATTTCGTCAGCCCGACACTGGCTATTGCACCACAATCGGGTAGCCGCTCTAGCATTATCGACTTGGGTGGTGGCGTAAAGGGGGTGGTTGATGATAGTCATGGACAGAATGCCGGTATGATTTTACCAACGCCTCCAGTATTCGAAATTGATGAGCAGACTTTCGAAGAAATGGCCAGTCAGCATGAAATGCTACGTCTCCAAGATCTTAAACAACAATTAGAAGATCTGGTCAATGAAAGTGATGATCTTAAAGCCTATAAAGAACAACTACGTTTTGAAATCGTGCCCGATGGTTTACGCATTGAAATTGTGGATAGTGATGGGCGGCCGATGTTTGACAGTGGTGTTGCCGACCTGAAGGGCTATACTCGTCGGATTTTGACCGAACTAACCAAAGTTATTGAGCAGGTACCCAATAAAATTACCATTACCGGCCACACGGACTCTCGTCCTTTTGTCGACTATGAAGATTATGGTAATTGGGAATTGTCTGCAGATCGAGCAAATGCAGCGCGACGGGCGCTTGTCATCGCAGGGTTAGCTCCAACCAAAGTCACTCGGGTTGCTGGGCTGGCCGATTCGGCACTATATGATGAAGAAAATCCTTTAAGCCCTGTTAATCGTCGAATAGCGATTATCGTACTCTATGAGAAAAAGGCACGTCAAATTAAAGAAAGGGCGACAGTCGGTGAGTTGCTGGAAGAGATAAAACAGCAGGGAACAATGCAACATGACGAACCGGAACATTTCGAAGAGCAGGTTCTAAACGAACCTGAATAAAACAAGGAGATAATCAGGATAAGTAGATAATCTAGGTTGGTGTCGTGGTATAAACTCTGGTTTCTGTGAAAGGCAAGCACCTGCTTGGACGCAGGTGCTCTTGATGACATACGGCTATTGCAAATTATGATTAATTCAATAGCTTACGATCGAGGGTGTCCCAGTCTAGACCGCGCATGTGCTCAGGTACACCTGCCATTTCTGTGTGGCGTTTGTAGGCATTGTAGGCGTACACACCAATGATAACCAGGATAGCGGCCACCAAGGTTAAGGCTTTTCCCTCGGGGCTAGGATAAAACGCGGAAAGAGACAGTGCTGCTGTCGCGATAAATAGATAAACTCTCCAAGAAGCGTCGATTAGGAGCGCTGCGCCAAGAATGGCTAGAGGGATTAAAAAAGCACCACCTGACATAAATTCTGTAAAATGTTGTAGGCTGGCGTGTGATATTGGGGCTGTTAATATTTGGCTAATGTTCATTGCGCTTCTCACTTAATACTGTTGGTTGCATTCATTGTGAGCACCGCGACTAATCAATCAGTCTATATCTTTCCTTAGGGTGCCGTGTTAGTTAGTATTTATTCACGTACACCTCGGGGCCGAGTCATCAAAATGTGCACTGCACATTTACTAAGTTACTCTATATATGGTATCCCGACAAGATGTCGAAAAACAGCGACACATTTCACAAAAAAAGTGTTAACTCACTGATTATCCATAATCGATTGAAGAATTCGCTGGTAACTATCGTAGCGCTTGAAGGATATTTCTCGCTCTTCCACTGCGTGCTTTATCGCACAGCCAGGGTCATCCAAATGGAGGCAGTCTCGAAACTTGCACAGATGCTGTCGACTACGGAACTCAATAAAGCCCTCGACCAGCTGATCCTTATCAATGTGCCATAGGCTAAACTCTCGCACGCCGGGCGAGTCAATAATTGTGCCACTTTCAGGTAAATGGTAGAGGTTGACCGAGGTTGTCGTGTGCTGGCCGAGCCCTGAGTTTTCTGACAAAGGCTGGGTTTCAAGGGCCAGCTGAGGAAGCAGGGCATTGACGATAGATGACTTACCAACCCCGGATTGTCCAACGAATATGCTATTAGCGCCTTGCAGCTGCACTTTTAGTTCTGACAGGCCATCTCCTTTTTTAGTACTGATTAATAAACACTGGTAGCCGAGTGACGTATAGGTGTCAATATCTGCTTTTAGTGCGTTTGGGCGAGAGAGCAAGTCAAGTTTATTCAACACCACGATAGGGGTGATGTTCAGATTTTCTGCAGCGACCAGATAACGGTCAATGACCTGACTATTAAAGTCTGGCTTAGGCGCTGAAACAATAAACATCTGATCAACATTCGCTGCGATTGCCTTTCCGCCCTCATAGGGTACATGGCGAATGAGTTCAGAGCGCCTTTCCAGACGAGCTTCAACCACACCATGGCCATCAGGGGTAACACGAAAGACCACTTCATCACCGACAACCAGCCCACTTAAGTGCTGACGTAAATGACAACGGTATCTGGAGCGAGACTGATCTTCAACTTCTACATGATATCGAACATGCTTAACAACGAGTCCTTTAAGTTCAGGGGATAGCTGGGTTTCATCAAATGTGTCCAAGGCACCTTTGGCCTTAGCAACTTTTTGATCTCGATTAGCATTGATACGTCGGCGTTGACGGTGATTTATTCGGCGCTTTGCCACTATAGGATTTCCACCTGAAACTAGAGCGCCTTAGTGTAGCAAAATACCGCGAGTAATAGCAGCGCTTAATCGCTGCTCCGATTTTCCACCCGCGTGCTCCAATAGGTCATGCGCCCACAATCGACGACTACGCGCTTACCTGATGGCAGCAACATCACGTAGCCCACAACTTTACCGCCTTGTTTGGCTAGCTCTTTGCACTTTTCTTCTGACTTATACTTAAAGCCTAAGCACATTTCATCACGCTCTTTTTCATCCATCGTTATTCTCCTTTCTTAAACAGGCTCTAAAGCCTAACGGTTCATAGAGAGCATAGTATAGGTCAAAGATGGGCAAAACTCTGTCTCACATCAAACCGCTAATAGTTTGCTCAGATATATAAGGCAGCCTTAACGGAAGGAGATGCGCGCTGGCTGGTTTATTCAAATAACAGGCACATTTTCAAATAACACTAGCAAAGCACTTAGCTATTGTATATAATTCGCGCCTCTTTGCCTCCCGTGCGGCTAAATAATAGTCTGAGGCAAACCAAATTCAGTGAATGATGGGAATAAGGGCTAGTCCTTTATTATACTTTATTATTGCCGTTTGGCTGGATCTTCGGTAGAATGCCCGGCCTTTCAGTGAACAAGGTCTCTGTGGAGCCAATTTAAATGAAAACCTTTAGTGCGAAACCAGAAACAGTTAAGCGCGACTGGTACGTAGTCGATGCCGAGGGTAAAACTCTGGGTCGATTAGCAACTGAGCTTGCCCGTCGCCTTCGTGGGAAACATAAACCAGAATACACGCCTCACGTTGATACTGGCGACTACCTTGTCGTTATCAATGCTGAGAAAGTTGCTGTAACAGGCAAAAAAGAGTCTGACAAAATCTACTATCATCACACTGGTTATATCGGTGGGATTAAAGATTTCACCTTGGGTGAACTTCGTGAGCGTGCTCCAGAGCGCATTATTGAACGTGCAGTCAAAGGCATGTTGCCAAAGAATGCATTGGGTCGCGACATGTATCGCAAATTGAAAGTATACGCGGGTACTGAGCATCCACATGCTGCTCAACAGCCTCAAGTGTTAGAAATCTAATTGGATAAGTAATCATGGCAGACACTCAATACTACGGCACTGGCCGAAGAAAAGAATCCACAGCGCGCGTTTTCTTGCGCCCTGGTTCAGGAAACATCACTATCAACAAGCGCAGCATTGACGTCTATTTCGGTCGTGAAACAGCACGCATGGTAGTTCGTCAACCTTTAGAGCTGGTTGAAGTCACTGACAAGTTTGATGTTTACGTCACGGTAACTGGTGGTGGAACAACCGGGCAAGCCGGTGCTATCCGTCACGGCATTACTCGAGCATTGATGGAGTATGATGAAACATTACGTCCTTCATTGCGTAAAGCCGGATACGTGACACGTGACGCTCGTCAAGTTGAGCGTAAGAAAGTGGGTCTTCACAAAGCACGTAAGAAGCCACAGTTCTCCAAGCGTTAATACGCAAACAGTCTCTCTGTTCACTGTGCATGGCACCCGTCATAAATGTCGGGTGCTTTGTCGTTGGTGGAATAGATACCTTCCAGCCGTAGTTTTCCCTCCTATATTGCCTTGTAAATTGGGTGGATATTCTTTATCATTCGCACTCTTTTAAAAAGGGGATTTCCCCTTTGATTCAGGCACACTATTAACATCAAGAACAGTTTCCAGTCGAGCGGGAGATGAGTCGAATGAGTACTGATACCGTTGATGCGGGTCGACGCCGGGTTTTAACCGTCGCGACAAGCGTCGTGGGAGGGGTAGGCACTGCCTTTGTTGCCGTACCTTTTTTAGCTTCGTGGGCACCGAGTGAGAAGGCTCGTGCTGCTGGCGCCCCAGTTGAGGCAGATATAAGTAAGCTGGAGCCAGGCCAGCTAATCAGGGTTGAATGGCGTGGCAAGCCCGTCTGGATTGTTCGTCGTACCAAAGAGCAGTTGGCTTCATTGGATAGCGTGGCGACCAAGCTGAATGATCCTGAGTCTAATGATCCACAACAACCTGTTTATGCCAAAAATGCTCATCGTTCCGTTAAAGAAGAGTATTTGGTTCTTGTCGGTTTATGTACACACTTAGGCTGCTCTCCTACCTACACTCCACAACAAGGCGCAATTTCTCCCGATTGGGAAGGCGGCTTTTTCTGTCCATGCCATGGTTCCAAGTTTGATATGGCTGGAAGAGTATTTAGTGGGGTTCCTGCTCAGCAAAATATGGTGGTGCCAAAGCATACTTTCTTGAATGACAGCCTCATTCTGATTGGTGAAGATGGGGAGGCAGCATAATGGCTAAGACACAAGCGTCAGGGGTTCTTGGTTGGGTTGATGCGCGTTTTCCATTGATGAAAATGTGGAACGAACACCTGGCCCAATATTACGCTCCGAAAAACTTTAATTTCTGGTACTTCTTTGGCTCTTTGGCCTTGCTGGTACTGGTTAATCAAATTGTGACCGGCCTTTGGCTGACAATGAACTACAATCCCTCCGCGGAAGGTGCATTTGATTCCGTCGAATACATTATGCGCGATGTTGAGTGGGGCTGGTTGATTCGTTATATGCACTCAACCGGCGCATCGGCATTTTTCGTCGTTGTTTATATGCACATGTTCCGCGGCTTAATGTATGGTTCTTTCCGTAAGCCGCGAGAGCTGGTTTGGATTTTTGGTGTATTCATCTTCCTTTGCCTGATGGCAGAAGCTTTTATGGGCTACTTGCTTCCTTGGGGCCAAATGTCGTTTTGGGGTGCTCAGGTAATTATTTCACTCTTCGGTGCATTGCCCGTTGTAGGCGAAGATTTAGCGGTTTGGATACGTGGTGATTATGTTGTTTCTGGAGCAACACTGAACCGATTTTTTGCGCTACATGTAATCGCATTGCCCTTAGCTATTATTGGCCTGGTTGTGTTGCATATTATTGCTTTACATGAAGTGGGTTCCAATAACCCTGACGGGGTTGAAATTAAGAAAAATAAAGATGCGAATGGCATTCCGGTGGATGGCATTCCATTTCATCCTTATTACTCAGTAAAAGACATCGCTGGAGTGGCGGTCTTTTTATTCTTCTTCTGTCTGATCATTTTCTATGCGCCAGAAATGGGCGGCTACTTCCTGGAGCCACCTAATTTT
>DFOV01000166.1 GCA_002376965.1 Gammaproteobacteria bacterium UBA3532 | reverse complement strand
ATTTGATAAGGGCTATAATTTCTGAATTCCCTCTGATGCTTTTGAAACGCGGTTTTGGAATACACCGTAAATAATTAATATAATGAAAATAACCGTTGAGTAGGCTGCTGCGTAGCCATATTGAAATTGGTAAAAAGCAATTTTGAAGGCTTTCGTAATTAGAATTTCGTTGGCCCCAGCTGGTTGGCCCCCAGAGACCAAAAATACAACATTGAACATGTTGAATGTCCATATGACAGATAAAATAATGGCGGGAACCATCACAGGCTGAATCGATGGAAAGGTTATAAAGCGGAACTTTTGCCATCGTGTTGCTCCATCCAGATTGGCTGAGTCGTACATTTCTTGATCGACAGACTGTAAGGCACCTAAGCCCACTACCATCATGAAAGGGAAGCTTAACCAGCCATTGGCCGCGACTCCAGTGAGAAAAGAGGTAAATACGGTGTCATACCATGCGATCGGTTGGCCACCAAACATCTGCACAACCTGGTTTATCGCGCCAAACTGCTGATGGAATAATCCGTGCCAAGTCAGTGCCGTAATGTAGTTGGGGATCGCCCAAGGTAGCACTAACAGAACGCGATAAATATAGGCACATTTTAAGCCTGGAGTGTTAAGAATTAAGGCAAGAACCATCCCTAAGGTGACACCAATAAATACATTTGAAATGGTCCACATGACTGTGATGAAGAGCGTCCAATAGAAGCTGTCGTAATTGGTGGAAACCCCGTCTTCTGTTTGGATAAAAATATCGATATCCGACAAGATTTCTACGTAGTTGCGAAAGCCGACCCATATATCGAGTAGGTCACTGCTTTGATTGTAGATATTTTGTTCAGTTAGGGACAGGGTTATTCCATATATGACCGGGAAGAATACCAGTACTGTCATACCTACCATCGCTGGCATGATGTAGGTGTAGGCTGTAATGTGTTTTTTAAAAACGGTCCAACTTCTGGACGCATAGCCTGAACTAAAAAAGACAAATATGATAATTGCTCCAGCGACTGATAGTGTCAGCCACTTTTGAACCTGACGTCTATCGGATTTTTCTATTTCTTCGATGACTGTATCGCCGAGTTCCAGATAGTTGTCGACGATGGGATCGACTATTGAAGAGTGACGTTGGGTGTAAGCCCTTTGCATGATATAAAGCAGTGGCAGCCCTTCCTCGTCAAAGGCTATTTCTTTCTGCAAGTTTAGAAGGTTTTGTAGCTGTTTTACTTCTTGAGTTTGACTATACCAGCTATCCGCTATATCCAATGTGAGCGTGCGGTATTCAGCATTATAGGTTGTGAGGCTTTTGGTCGCGTACAAACCAATCCCTGTTGCGAGTAATATCGCACCTAATATAAAAGGGCCGAGGACAAAGCGCGAAGCAGGCTTATTGTTCGTTTCCCTGGAAAAAAATGGCGTTTGGCTAAATATGATAAAAAGAAGGGTAGGGAGGATCGCTAAAAGCCAGAAAGGCATTTGCGGTAGCTCTCTGCTCTGCAGATTTAAATAAGATTGCAGTTGAACATATCCAGCATACTTTCGCTTGCCATTTTTCGTATGGAAGGATGGAAAAGATATGCGTACCAAGCCATCTTTTAAGTAGTCAATTTCGTGGGTGGTCGGGATTCCTCGGGCCAGATTGAAGTCATAGCCAGTTCGTAACTCATTCCCAAGGTCGTATAGCCATTTTTCTTCTTTCCGCAGTTTTCTCGGTGTCTTGCCGATATTTAAATCTTCAATGCTGGTGGAGAGTATTAAGCGCTTTCTAGGTTGATCAACGATGCGAACGGAGTCGACTTCAAAATGGCGCAGGGTCCAGTCGTCTATCAACAGCATCAGCGACTCTTGTTGCTTTTTCTTCGAGCCGGTCTGGGTGACCTGTCCAACGATCCGAGCCAAGGCATGTGATGCCATCATGGCACCGCGCTCTGCATGTTGGCGCAATTGCTGAGCTTGAATATTGTCGACCGTTATATAGCCGAGGCTGGCAACCAGGGCTGAAGCGAGCAATAGCCCGATCGCGTTATGCCACGAAAAACCTCTCCACCATTTGAACTTAAACCGCATTGTTATTTTTTCTCCCGGCTCTCGTAATTACCGGCGACAATGCCATTTAAATCGATGTTTTCGATCGAGGTTTGCCGCCGGTTACATTGAGTTTAGACCAGTTTTCAAACAATGGGAGCTGAGTGTTGAATATACTTAAAAACCAAAAGGCAGAGAGAGTAAAAACCATAGGCTGAAAAATAACGCCCATACCAGCCCCAAAGCCACAGCATAGGGAAACATCATCGCCGCTAGCGTACCTAAACCGGCATTGGGTTGATATTGGCGAACAAATATTAGAACAACGCCAAAATAGGGCATTAGTGGTGTAATGATGTTCGTTACACTGTCCGCGACGCGATAGGCTGCCGTTGTTGCCTCTGGCGGCATTCCAAGCAGCATAAACAGAGGAATAAAAACCGGTGCGAGAATTGCCCATTTTGCACTGGCACTTCCGATAAATAGGTTTAGCAGCGCACTAAACGCCATGAACAATAGCAGTAACAATAGTGGAGATAGGCCGGTCTCACGTAAAGAGTCTGCTCCGCTGATGGCGAATATTGGTCCAAGTTGTGTCCAGTTAAAGTAGGCAACAAACTGAGCAGCAAAAAACATCAGCACGATGTAGCCACTCATGCTTTTCATCGCATCTTCCATTGCCTCAACCAGTTGATGGGAGGTTGTGATGGTGCGCGCACCCCAGCCATAGGCAAGGCCACACAAGGCTGCTATGAGGCTTATGACTACCACAGAACCTCTAATAACATCGGCACTTAATATTCCATTGGTTTGCGGTTCGCGGAGAAAGCCTTCTTCAGGTATTAGCCCACAGGCCAGCAACAATACAGCAGCGACAAATGCTATTGCTGCATAAATCAGCCCTGGATGATTATCAAGGGTATCCTGCGATTGTTTGTGTTCCTTACTTTGATGTTCTCCAAGGTAGGGTTCGACCCACTTCGCATTCACCAGACTGCCGGTGAACGCAATTAATAGCGTGGAGGCTGCCATAAAATAATAATTGAACGTCAGATTTATAGTGTATTGATTGTCGATAATTTGTGCCGCTGTCTGGCTTAGACCTGCCATGATCGCGTCAAATGGCCCTGCTATCAGGTTAGCGCTAAAGCCGGCCGAGACGCCTGCGAAAGCCAGCCCAATGCCTGCTAAAGGATTGCGACCCGCCGCAAGATATAATGAGCCAGCTAAGGGGATAAGAACAACATAACCAGCATCGACTGCGAGATTGGATAAAATACCGGCAAATATAACAACAAAGGCTAACAATCGCGCTGGAGTGGCTTTGACAAGTCGGCTCAGTAAAGCCGAGAGTAAGCCGCTTTTTTCGGCAATACCTAAGCCCAACATTGCAATAAGTACTGACCCCAATGGTGCAAAGTGAGTAAAGTTAGCTATAGTTTGAGTCAGGATGAATGAAAGTCCTTCAGCGCTAGCTAGAGAGCGCGGCCTTAATAGTTCTCCTGACACAGGGTGTTGAGCCTCTATGCCGAACTGATTGATCAACTCGGACAATGGCACCATAATAGCAGCCAGAAAAATAAAAATGGCTGTTGGATGAGGTAACCGATTCCCGATTTTTTCGATAATGGATAGATATCGTACCAGTCGCGCGTGAATATATTGCATTGCAAACCTTGTCCTGTGATGGTCTTCACGTTTTGTATGGAAGTATGCGACTACACTATATAACAATTGTTATCTACATTCGAAAATATAAAAACAAGGCGCATAAAATGATTGGGGATTTAAAAACAGTGAAATATGTCGGAGCGTTTTTAGCTCTGATGGCAACAGCGACTTCAGCCTATGCTTGCCGTTTGGCTGAGGGTGTTACCACATGCTCCGAAGAGACCCCGCCAGCATATGACCAGCTGGTTTGGCGTCAGATGGCGACCGGAGACAATTGGAGTTATGAAGTAAATGCCGACTTCATAGTTTCCAGTTATCCGCTAAATAAAGTTTCAACAGAATGGCGTCTTGTTGGACGCAGTGACTTTAATGGCGATGGTAAGACGGACTTGTTTTGGCGTCACCAGAATGGAACGAATTGGATCTATTTACTAGATGGCGAATCGACGCTGGTTTCACGGTCACCAGGCGTAGTGCCTAGCGAATGGGATATTGTAGGTTTTGGTGATGCTAACGCGGACGGTACCGATGATGTATTTTGGCAACACCAGACAACCGGACAGCTTTATGTTCATATGATGCAAGGTGCAACGGTTATTTCAGCCAAGAGTATTGTTAAGCAGGTTGCAGCTGAGTGGGCTGTAGAATCAATTGGAGACCTGTCTGGTGATGGCCGAGCCGATGTATTGTGGCGCAATAGCGCAACACAGGATGTATGGGTTTACCTGCTAGATGGTGCCAACATTAGCCAAAGTTATGGTTTGAATCGCGTTGGTTTAGAGTGGTCGATGGTCAGCTTGGGCGACTTTAATGGAGACGGTCAGCAAGATATCTTGTGGCGCAATACGAACACGGGAACCCTGTGGGTATATATGATGAATAATGGCCATGTCGCAGTTAGCTATCGACTGGCGGATGTGGCCAATATGGACTGGACCATTGCATCGCTACAAGACACCAATGGTGATGGAGTCGATGATGTTGTGTGGCGCAATCGTCAAACCGGTGAAAACTGGTTATATATCATGGGCGAAGGCTCTATTGGCAGCTCCAAGCGCATTGCGACGGTTGCCGATACTAATTGGCGCATTTGCTCTGACGATCCAGGACTAAACCAAACGGAGTCAGACTCTTCAACAGGCGAGTTGATTCAAGGTCAGATAGCACTGTCTTGGGATGCCGTGCTTGAGCGTCAAAGCGGTGCAGCTATGACCGAAGAACAGCTTGGTGGCTTTTTGGTTCGATATACCAATCATGACAGCAATGTACAACGGGTTGTAAGTATCACCGACGGGTCGGCGCGTGAAACCGTTCTTAGCGGCTTGGTTGAAGGGCTCTATAGTGTCGAAGTTGCTACCGTAGATAAACACGGGTTTGTCAGCGACTATTCTGCAGCCGTCAGCCTCGAAATTTAATCTATACCCAGAGCAAGATCATGAACAGCTACCGTCCACTATCGTCAAGTAGCTGGATGTTTCTGGAGCAAACATCTGCTGCATGGATGCAGCAGCTGAGCCATCATGGATGATTTTACGGCGTTTTGCGCAAGAAATTTCCAGCTGCTTGGCGACAGTGGATGAAATATGAGGTTCATGTGCTGCTACTGGCTAATAGGTGTTCCACCGTTTATCCAATTAAGGTAGACTTTGCCCCAATTTTTCTTATAGACAACGCGAGGGTTTAATGGACGCCGTCTATCAACCACAAAAACTTGAAGAAGCCATTCAACGAAAATGGGATGAAACCAAAGCATTTGAGGTTTCTGAACAACAAGACAAAGAAAAGTTCTATTGCCTGTCAATGTTCCCCTACCCCAGTGGACGCCTACACATGGGCCACGTTCGGAACTACACGATTGGCGATGTGGTCTCGCGTTTCCATCGTCTAAATGGAAAGAACGTATTACAACCGATGGGCTGGGATGCTTTCGGATTGCCAGCGGAAAACGCGGCAATCAAAAACAAAGTACCGCCAGCTGAATGGACCTATAAAAATATCGATTACATGCGTGATCAGCTTAAGCGCCTGGGCTTTGGTTACGATTGGTCACGCGAAGTCGCTACCTGCCACCCAGAATACTACCGCTGGGAACAATGGCTTTTTACCAAGCTCATGGAAAAAGGCATTGTTTACCGCAAAAACTCAACGGTTAACTGGGACCCTGTTGATCAGACTGTATTAGCTAACGAGCAAGTTATCGATGGACGGGGCTGGCGTTCAGGAGCGGTTGTCGAACGCCGCGAGATCCCACAATGGTTTATGAAAATAACCGACTATGCAGAAGAGCTGCTGAATGATTTAGACGAGCTTGGCGAGTGGCCCGAGCAAGTCAAAACCATGCAGCGGAACTGGATTGGTCGCTCTGAAGGCGTTGAGTTGTCTTTCGATGTGGTTGGTCAAGACGTTCCTCTTACCGTGTATACAACCAGACCAGATACTTTGATGGGCGTCAGTTATGTTGCTGTCGCTGCCGGTCACCCATTAGCAAGCTTAGCAGCTCAGGATCAGCCCAAAGTTGCTCAGTTTATCGAAGACTGTCAAAAAAATACCGTTGCCGAAGCCGACATGGCAACCATGGACAAAAAAGGCATTGCGACCGGGCTTTATGCTATCCACCCTATCACCGGTCAACAGGTTCCGATTTGGATTGCTAATTTTGTTTTGATGGATTATGGCTCGGGTGCCGTAATGTCCGTACCCGCACACGATCAGCGCGACTGGGAATTTGCCAAGCAATACCATCTTCCTATTATACAAGTCATTGAGCCTCTCGATGATTCAGGTGTTAACCTGTCTGAACAGGCTTTCACCGACAAAGGCCGACTGATAAATTCAGGCGACTTTTCCAGCTTATCTTCCGAAGAAGCTTTTGACGCCATCGCAGCCTTTCTAGCAGGCCATGGTAAGGGCCGCAAGCAGGTGAATTATCGCCTGCGAGATTGGGGTGTGTCTCGCCAACGCTACTGGGGAACACCTATTCCGATTATCTATTGTGACAGTTGCGGTGCAGTGCCTGTGCCAGAGCAAGATCTTCCTGTGGTATTGCCTGAAGATGTCGTTATTGATGGCTCGGGTTCACCGCTGAAGAAGATGGACGATTTCGTCAACTGTTCATGCCCTAGCTGCGGTAAAGATGCCAAGCGAGAAACTGACACCTTTGATACCTTTATGGAGTCATCTTGGTACTACGCCCGCTACGCCTGCCGTGACCAGGCGGAGTCAATGCTCGATGAAAGAGCTAATTACTGGGCGCCAGTTGACCAGTACATTGGCGGTATCGAACACGCGATCTTACACCTGCTATACGCCCGCTTTTTCCATAAGGTTATGCGCGATGTAGGGCTAGTTAATAGCAAAGAGCCGTTCGCTCGGTTATTAACTCAAGGCATGGTTTTGGCGGATTCATTCTACCACCTTGACGAAAAAGGTGGTCAAAATTGGGTGTCACCGCTGGATGTTGAAATTCAACGAAATGAAAAAGGACAAATTACTGCAGCCAGCCATAAAGAAACCGGTCAAACACTGCAGTTTGATGGCATGAGCAAAATGTCCAAATCCAAAAATAACGGTATCGATCCACAAGTTATGATTGACCGTTTCGGTGCGGACACTGTGCGCCTGTTTATCATGTTCGCAGCTCCTCCAGAGCAGTCGTTGGAGTGGCAAGACAGTGCCGTTGAAGGTGCCCATCGTTTTATTAAGCGACTGTGGAAGCAAGTTCACCAGCATTGTGCAACAGGTCAGACTCCGTCTCTTGATACCGCTTCGTTAACCAACGCTCAGAAAGCATTGCGTCGTAAATTGCACCAAACAATTGAAAAAGTCAGTGATGACATTGGTCGCCGCTATACTTTTAATACAGCGATTGCTGCTATTATGGAATTGCTAAATGCATTGGCCAAATCTCCTGCAGCAAAAGACAACGATCGCGCATTGCTTCAAGAAGCCTATGAAGCTGTTATCGTTATGCTAGCGCCAATTACTCCACATGTTTGTGAGTCGCTATGGGAAACCTTAGGTAAAACTAGCAACCTGCTTGATGAGAGTTGGCCAACTGCTGATGCATCAGCGCTGGTTGAAGATACCAAAGAACTGGTATTGCAGGTGAATGGGAAATTGCGTGGAAAAATATCGGTTCCGGCAGATACCCCCAAAGACAGCATAGAGGCACAAGCTTTGGAAAATCCAGGGGTTAAGAAGTTTACAGAAGGTAAAACGATTCGAAAAATTATCGTTGTACCCGGTAAACTGGTAAACATTGTGGCTAACTAATGCGCGCTATTCGCCTGTTCATTATCACTGCAGTCATTTTTCTCTATGGCTGCGGCTTTCATCTCGCCGGAAGCTTAAAGCTGAACCCCAAGGTTCAGCCTATATTGCTAGAATCGAACGATGCTCAACAAGCCTTAACGCGCCAATTTTATGTGCGTTGTCATCACTACGATATCCCCCTGGCTCAAAACCAGGGAGAAGCAAACAGCAAAGTTCTATTTGAGCAGGAAAGCGTTATGCAACAGGCATTAACCGTCCGCTCCGATGGCGAAATAGCTGAATACGAGCTGCTATACCGATTAGATTATGCCATTCACCTGCCGCCATTTGATGAGCCTGCTGTCAGGAACAGCATTCAATTACGTCGAGAATACACGGACAATCCCAGTCAACTTCTTGGTAAAGCGTTAGAGCGAGAAATGCTGATTGAAGATATGCGCCGCGATGCTATCAATCAAATCCTCAATGCTCTAGGTACGCTGGCTAAGTAGGCATGTTGGTCAATGCATCGAGTCTGCCAAATGCCCTAGCTCAAGGCCAGCACCGCTGCTTTTTGCTGTCTGGAGACGAGCCACTATTCGTGCAAGAAAGCTGCGACCA
>DFOV01000148.1 GCA_002376965.1 Gammaproteobacteria bacterium UBA3532 | reverse complement strand
GTCGGTTTTGGTGATTAACATCAAATCGGCAGCGCGAAACATAACCGGATACTTTGATGGTTTATCATCCCCTTCCGTAACCGATAGCATGACAACATTCAAGTGATGCCCCAAATCAAAACTGGCTGGGCAAACGAGGTTACCTACATTTTCTATGAAAACGATATCCAGCTCGGCCAGGTTCAGTTTGTGAAGTGCATCGTGCACCATATGCGAATCCAGATGACAAGCACTGCCGGTAGTGATTTGAATGGCCTCAACGCCCGCATCGCGAAGCCGCTGGGCATCGTTTTCTGTTTCCAGATCGCCTTCAACCACTGCAACACGGTACTTTTTGCCTAAAACAGGCAAAGCCTTTTGCAATAATGTTGTTTTTCCTGACCCTGGCGAAGACATGAGATTGATAGCCAGCACCCTGTGCTTTTCAAAATGCTCGCGGTTGTGGCTGGCCTGGTGATCATTTTCATGTAACAGGTTTTCCAGTACTTCAACGGATAGCTCTCCATGAACCTGATGGAGCTTTCCTCCTTCACCCAACAAATGCTCGTTGCCATGAGTAATATTGCAACCACAGTTATCACACACAATGATTCTCCTCTTCCTGCCGCATCGAAAAGCGGGTTAGTAACATCGCATCTCCGCCAGTCAGCTGGGTTTGATGGCTGGCACAATGCGGACAAGTCAGTTGATTAGTCGCTACTTCAGACTCCTTGTGGCAGTCGCGACACTTTACGGTTACGGGCTGACAGACAATGCTGAGTGTCGCGTCTTCCGCAACACTACCTTTGACTGCCATAGGAAAGGCCATTTTTAACAAATCAGGTTCGATGCCCGACAATGCCCCGACGGATAGCTCTACCAGCGTGATCTTGGTGGCTTGATGCTTTTGAGCCAATTGGGTCAATTGTTGAACTAATTGACGACATACGGATAGCTCATGCATAACTACACTTCCGATATTTGATCAGTCTCGCCTGCTGCCTGCATTTTGGCCGTGGTCTCCCAGGCCGAACGAGCAAACACTGGCGATACTTTTTGAATGGCGTAGCCTACATGTACCATCACAAAGTCACCAACCTCAACCGAATTTTCTCCAAGTAATGAAATACTTACCTCTCGCCTCACGCCGTCAGCATGGCACTTTGCCACCCCATTTTCTTCCAACGACTCAATTTGCATGGGTATGCCCAAACACATAAAAACCTCGTTTGACAAATATCAACAGAATAACCACAACTTTAGTCGGAATATTCTAAGAAAACTTGATCTTGCTCAATCAATTAACACCTAAGTTTCAGCCAAAATGTATCCTGTACTGAGAAAACTGCTCACATACTCACGGAGGTATCCAGTGCCAGCCACTCACTTCTTGCCACGTTCATCCTTGTCACAGCTGTATGACACGCTGTCGAATAAGGGTTATCGCGTTGTCGGCCCCAAGGTCGATCTCGGCGCAATAACCTATACCGAACTTGGCTCCTTTGACGAATTGCCCGTTGGTGTTCAAGAAAAGCAAGCCCCCGGTAGCTATCAGCTATCCCACACCGGTGGCGTAAGAAATTTTAGCTGGGCCAATGGACATAGCGCCATCAAACCCTATGTTTATGCATCAACAGAAACGCTTTGGCAGGTTTCTGAAACCGACAACGGGTTTGTATTTAAACCCGGAGAACCTAACGCGCCATTAACCGCTATTATTGGTGTGCGGGCCTGCGATATTGCAGCACTTAGAATTCAGGATCAGCATTTTTTGCATAATACTTATCGCGATGAGTACTATGCGGAAAGACGGGAAAAGTTATTTCTCGTTGGCGTGAATTGCAGCCATTGCGCCGATACCTGCTTTTGCGAATCCACGGGCGATGGACCGGAAATTCTCGATGGCTACGACCTGCTTCTCGACGAACTCGAAGAAGGCTTTCTGATTCGTGCTGGCAGCGATGAAGGCACGACCATCGTGAACACCCTTGCCACCACCGAAGCATCCAGCTTGCAATTAGATGAAGCTGAACGCCAGATAAAAAGCGTGGCCGCCAGCCAGTCAACCAAGCTTTTACATGAAGATTTACATGCGAAATTATTGACCCAGTTGGATAATCCGATCTGGGACGAGATTGCGGAGCGTTGTTTATCTTGTGGCAACTGTACTGCGGTATGCCCAACCTGCTTCTGTCATCGAGAAGTCGAAAAGCCGGAGCTCGACGGGAAATCAAGCAGCCACTATCGCGAATGGGATTCCTGTTTTAACCAGGATCACAGTTATATCGTTGGTGAAGTGGTGCGAGAAAATACCAAACTACGCTACCGCCAATGGATGACACACAAGCTAGCCACCTGGGTCGAACAATATGACCGCATCGGGTGTGTTGGATGCGGCCGCTGCACCACCTGGTGTCCGGCACAAATCGACTTTGTACGCGAAGCCACTCGCATTGTTGGACCGGAGCTGCTCGATGACAACCAATAATTGTTACATTCCTCATGAAGTAGAGATCGTCGAACGCGTTCAGGAAACGCCAGACGTCTATACCTTTAAGATTAAATTCACCGATCCCGAAATAGCGAAAAGTTACACCTTCAAGCATGGTCAGTTCAATATGCTTTATCTCTATGGTGTAGGCGAAGTTCCTATTTCAATCATGTCAAATGACGGCGAACTGCTTGTCCATACTATCCGAGCAGTCGGTCGTGTTACCAATGCCATGATGGGATTACAAGTAGGCGATAAGATGGGACTGCGCGGACCTTTTGGCCGCGGCTGGCCGCTTGATGAAGCCAAGGGCAAAGACATCGTCTTTGTGACTGCAGGCTTGGGTTGTGCTCCCGTTGTATCTTCTATTCGCTACGTCATTGGCAAGCGTGAAGAATATGGCAAGCTGGTTATCATGCAATCGGTGAAACACCGTCACGACGTACTGTGGGAGCCACAGTATGACGAGTGGCGACGGGTACCCAATACCCAAATCCTGTTGGCGGCCAGTCGCGAAAAGACCCAGTGGCCCCAATGGGAGCTAGGTCGTGTCGCAGTGCTATTCGACAAAGCTGACTACGATAAAGACAACTGTGTAGTCATGGTTTGCGGCCCAGACGCAATGATGTCAGGAACGGCTAGAACATTGATCGACCTGAATGTCGATCCCAAAAACATCTATTTGAGCATGGAAAGAAACATGCAATGCGCGGTTGGCCATTGCGGCCATTGCCAATTTGGCAGCCAGTTTGTATGTAAAGATGGTCCGGTATTCTCATATCCGGAAGTGGAAGAACTACTACGTCATAGGGGGTTCTAATATGGCGCGTTCAAAACCGAGAATCGCCGTTCACAAATTCGCCTCGTGTTCGGGCTGCCAGCTCGCTTTTATTAATATGGGCGAAGATTTAATTACTTTAAGTGAGCTGGTCGATATTGTCCACTTCGTCGAAGCTGGCCCTCTGGCTCCAGAAGACAGGGTTGATATTGCATTTATCGAAGGCAGTGTAACAACGCCAGAAGATGTCGATCGACTCCACGACATTCGCGCAAATAGCCGCTTTCTGGTTACTGTAGGTGCCTGCGCTACCACAGGAGGAATCCAGGCACTTAGAAACAATGCCGATACCGATGCCTGGATGCAGTCAGTCTACGCCAAACCGGAATACATCGAAACCTTGGCTACTTCAGCCGCAATAGCGAACCATGTCAAAGTTGACTTCGAGCTTTGGGGTTGCCCTGTCGATGTTAAACAAATGCTGGCCGCTGTGCGCTCCCTATTGTTTGGTGTTCGTCCTGTCGATCCCAATGAAAAAGTCTGCCAGGATTGTAAACGCAAGAACAA
>DFOV01000158.1:15135-16593 GCA_002376965.1 Gammaproteobacteria bacterium UBA3532 | reverse complement strand
CATCACGCCCCCTATCGGGCTGGCCAGCTGATCGAACAAAGTATGCAAGATGGTGCTATTCAAGCGAATGGAAAAACTACCCAAACATTAGCCAACCTATGGCAAGCCAGCCAAGAACGCAACAAAGCCACTGACGCCCTAAAACAAGCAGCAAAACTAACCCATGATCCAAACCTGTATGCCCAATTGGCCACCATTTATTATCAGCAACAGGACTACGCCCAAGCGCTAGAATATGCCGACAAGGCGCTCTCCTCAACCTCGTTAAATCAACCAGGACAGGTTCAAATTATTAAGGGCGGCGCCCTGTTCTATCTGGAAAAATATGAGCAGGCACTATTACCTTTTCGCCAGGCACAACGGCATAAATACAGCGTCAAACAAGCAACAGCCTGGGAGCGTTATACTTTGAATGAAATCAAAAGACGCAATTGGTTGGCCTCGCTTCGGGCACAAACTCAGCAGTGAGCGTGCCTTCTGCCCAGTCCTGGCTATACCACAGCCTATGGTTGCTGGTAGCGATCGCGGGATTTTTACTGGGTGCAATTTCAGGAATCGGCATACTGCTGGTTGGTATCGCTTATATCTATTACAGTCGGCTAGCTTCGCTTTCACCCGCCCCCTTAATGCATGGCCTTTTTATAGCAACGGTCGTCGCCTTTCATCTGTTGCCGTGGATAAATGACTACACGATTTTTTCAGATCTATCGGCTGGGCCACTAAGCCGGAGCTATGAACTTCGACTATCTTTTGAAAACCTGTTTTTACTAATAATATTGTATTTCCACCACCACCTGCTCATTCAAAATCAGCCAAGCAATAATCAGCAACGAAGCTTAGATGAAAGGCTCCGGTATGCAAGTAACACAAGCCTAACTAAATCCCGACTGGCGCTATGGAGTACGGCAATTATTTGCATGGTGGCACCACTTCCACTGGCTGATGCGTTTGGCCTGATTGATAGGGAGTTAGCTTTTCCTTGGTGGCTACCGTGGTGGGCAGCTATCAATCTATTTATCACCTGCTCCACAGAAGAGTGGCTATTTCGTGGATATATCCAACGCCACTTAAACCAGCGGATGCCGCAAATATATGCGCTACTTTTCACCTCCATACTTTTCGGCTTAGCGCACAGTGGCGGAGGCATTGCTTATGTCCTTGTCGCAAGTATTGCCGGTATTGGTTACGGCTTGATTTACAGCCTTAGCAACCGGCTGATTTACGCCATCTTGGCGCATTTCGCGCTGAACCTATGCCACCTTCTACTCTTTACATATCCGGGTATCGCCGCACGGTAGATCTAGTGTAACTTTTTGTTATATATACTTTTAACCTAAATTTTTTCACACTCCGAGTGGAGTGTTGATAATTATCATCTACGCTTTATAGCCAACCCCAACGTCTAATGACCAAGCAGGGCCAGAGCATGAACGCTCAAATTTCATCCATTATCGCTGA
>DFOV01000158.1:12492-14811 GCA_002376965.1 Gammaproteobacteria bacterium UBA3532 | reverse complement strand
ACTAGCTGGATGTTTCTGGAGCAAATATCTGCTGCATGGATGCAGCAGCTAAGCCATCAAGGATGATTTGACGGCGTTTTGCGCAAGAAATGTCTAGCTAGTCAGCGATAATGGACTGCAGCTGTTCATTATCTGGCCCTGAATAATCAAAGGAACGCTATGAAAAAATATCGCATTTTGCTGATCATTCCTATTGCCAAACACGAGGCCGAGAAGTTTCTTGCAGCGACAATCGAAGAGGCGACGCCATCCATTTTTCCTGACTTTGAAGTCACTTACCGCAGCCTGAGCAACAAGGCCACTACATCCATCATGTATCGCTATGATGAGTACCGTGATGCCCAGGAGATCGTCAATATGTGTATTGAGGCTGAAAAAGAAGGGTTCGATGGTATATTCATTGACTGTTTTGGCGAACCCAGTGTCAGCGTTGTGCGCGAAGTGGTTTGCATACCTGTTGTTGGCGGTTTTATGCCTGCAATCTGCTCAGCGCTAATGGTCAGCCAGATATTTTCTATTGTCACCGTCGTACCCAGTGTAGTTCCCATGCTGCGAACACTAGCCCGCGACATGGGCATTCAACAAAACCTGGTATCTATCCGTGAAGTCGGCATTCCCGTAGATGACTTAGGTAACGAACAGAAATTGCTGAAGGCAGCATTTGAGCAAAGTGTAGAAGCTATAAACCACGGCGCAGAATCAATTGTGTTGGGCTGCACCGGTATGCTCCACATAGTAAAAGACCTGGAAAACCTGCTTGAGGAAAAGTTCTCCACCTATATCCCGGTCGTCGCGCCGACGGGGGCGTCTCTCACCATGTTGCAATCGATGATTAAAACAGGGCTGAGTCAAAGCCGACTGACCTACTTTCATCCCCCTTCCCTGAAGCAGTAGCTAACTACAAACCAACAATCATTCTTCCAATAGACCAAAACCAACATACTGGGAAAATAATATGAGCCAAATTCTTGATGTCACAAAACTAACCCAAATTTGTTATGGCGCGTGCTTTTTAAGCAGTGGCGGTGGCGGCGCATTCAGCGATGCCAAACTTATTCTAGACTACATTATCAACACCTTAGGAGTAACGGAAATTCCTCTATATGACGTATCTGAGGCACCTGATGATGAGCTGATGTGCATGGCTGGCGGCATAGGTGCCCCAGATCAACTTCAGGGCAATATTGAGCCGCAGCTAGAAGCCATGGAATACTCTGTTAGCGCTCTATCCAGCTCTGAGAATCCGATAAAAGGTATCCTGACGGTAGAAATTGGTTCGGTCAATACCATGCTGGCACTGGCTATTTGCGCCAAATACCCAGATAAATTCAAGTTATATAATTATGCCGGTGCTGACCGCGCCGTCCCCTCCCTGACTAACCTGACTTTCGCCCAAGGTGACTATCCAACAGATCCGGTTGCTCTTACCGCGTTGCCCAGCAAAAAAATAAATAGCGACAAAAATATTTGCAGCCTGTTGAGTTTTGGGCAGGTAACAGGCGTTGAAGGAGCGGCGGATGCCGAAGCCTTGATTCGTCCCATATTGAGCAATGAGATATATGGCAATGTCGCAGGACTAGCGATGTGGAAAATGACCGGAAAATCACTAAAAGCATCAATTCAACTTGCTCAGACTTATGATAAGGCGATGAAAGTTGGCGAGATACTACTAGCCCATTCGACGGACTTACACGCCATCGTCAATAACATCCAGGAGTATTATGGAGCTCAGTTTTTTGAACACTTTGAAGGCACGCTGGTCAGCGCGGGCGAAGACACATCAGCTGGCTATGATCGGGGTACAGTCGCCATACGCCCCAAACATCAGCCAGATAATACGATCACGCTATCCAATGTTAACGAAAATATATTGACGTTCCATGCCCATTCAAGCAAAGCCATCACCTTACCTACTCTTATGAGTTATCTGGTAAAACAAGGGGACGACTATCTACCGCTCACCAATGGCGACGATCTGGCGAGCAAAACAGGAGCCGAGATTGCTCTATTGATGTTTCCAGCCGACCAGCAACTATACTCGACAACCAATGGTATGGCGGAGAGCTTTAGTAACACCTTGCAGCAGCTTGCCTACTTCGGGGCCATTAGTCCGTCAATTTAGGCAGGCTAGGACAAAAAGCGTAGCCAGCCCTCTGTCTTGCTTGAAGATGACGGATGATCAGCTACGCTTTTATTATTGCTTGGTGATAAACACAGACTCCCATAGACTCCTATCAAGAGGGCCCCGTATGAAGCTTCCCTCCCCTTTACTGGCACTGCTTTGCTTGCCAGCTTCACTGTTTGCCTCTGACGATATAA
>DFOV01000158.1:5607-12176 GCA_002376965.1 Gammaproteobacteria bacterium UBA3532 | reverse complement strand
GATATAAGCTCAATGGACGAAGAGCTAGACTCGATGAACAAAGAACTAAGCTGGCTTCAAGAAGAAACCACAGTTATTTCAGCTTCACGCGTTATTGAAGACATAAAAAAATCGGCCGCCTCCGTTAGCATAATCGACAAAGATAAGCTGAGAGCAATGGCACCGCAATCTATCTGGGAGCTGTTAAAAACATTGCCAGGCCTTGGCATTCAGCAAAGCAGACTCCCAGCCCAAAAAGTCGAGAGCAGAGGCATACAAACCCTTTTCAGTGAAAAAGTGTTGTTCATGATTGATGAACACTCAATGGATCTTAACCTCGTAAATGGAGGAGCACCATTTTATCTCAATGATCTTCCCTTGGAACACATTGAACGAATAGAGGTTGTTCGCGGACCAAGCTCAGCCATCTATGGAGCCAATGCCTTTGCCGCCGTTATTCATATAATTACCACCCCGCCCACAGCAAAGGAAGAAAGTAGCGTCGTTGTCAGTGGTGGCAAAGATGCAACCTATGCAGGCAACCTTAAAATACTAAAAAAGATTGCTGATTGGGGGGTTAGAGCCAACCTTATGTGGAAAGAAACCGATGGCTACCAGGCCAAAGTGGCATCGGATGTATTAGGTAACACAGGCAAAACAGACAATAGACTGGAGTCTGCAGACATTTCCCTTAGGCTAGGCAATCGCAATATTGAGCTCATGCTTAATCACCACATCCAGAAAAGCGCTTCATTCTGGGGCTTTACGGGAGCGCTAATCGATGAGAGCGATGGTGATATGCGCTCAACCTCAGCGGATCTTCGGATAAACCAGCAGATGACAGAAGCACTTAACGTTAAATTGCGCGGCTATTACGACCATTTCGACGTTGATAATTACTGGGAGCTTTTTCCGGAGAACACCACGCTCGGCCCCTACACCTATCCCGAAGGATACAACGCTATTGCCGGGGTGAAAAACGAAAAACGCGGCATCGATGTGACAACACAGTGGAAAACAAGTATCGGGAGTTCGAATCAAAACCACCTGATTGTTTCCGGGTTTAACTATGAGCACCAGAACCAAAGCGACGTTGTTCACTGGGCAACATTCAATCCGCTGACCAACGAACCCAACAACCCGCCTCAACTCACCAACTACTCTGACGATGCTCACACGTGGGCACCCGATGTTGATCGCGAGTTTTTGGCATTGTATATCGAAGACCTTTGGGATATTACCGAACGCTGGCGCTTATCAACCGGGTTAAGGCATGATTATTACAGCGACTTTGGCGGAACAACCAACCCTCGCCTCGGCACCTCTTGGCAATTTACCGATGCGCTTACCTTCAAAGCAGCCTATGGCGAGGCATTTCGAGCTCCTAGCTTCGCTGAGCTATACAATATTAATAACCCGGCAGTTGTTGGCAATCGGGAGTTAACGCCAGAACAGGTGGCAAGTACAGAGCTAGGTATTTACATAGCACCACCTAATTCTCCCCTAGGCGGAAATGTTACGCTATTTCACAACAACATTGACGAGCTCATTGAAATAAACGGCGGTAGCTATCTTAATCAAGGCAGTGTTAAAACCCGCGGGCTAGAAGCGCAAGGACAGTGGAAACTGCCCCGAGGCTCCTATTTTCAATTTAACTATACGTTTACTGACGCAAGGAACCAGTCCGACGACTTTATGTCCAATATCCCACGCCATCGCGGCAACCTGATGGCTAATTGGCGCACTTCAAGTAAGTTAAACCTATTTTGGAACACTTATATCCAAGGAACAACACAGCGAATGGCGATTGATTCGCGCGACGAATTGGCGGGGTATGCTATCTCCAATCTAACAATGCGCTACTCGCCATTCACTGATTTGACCGCGTCACTACGATTGCATAATCTCTTTGATAAATCTTATAGCCACCCATCAGATCTGGGATTTATCAACGATGACTACCAGCAACCCGGCCGACATGCCCATATTGAGCTGAGGTATGGCTTCTAGCGAACCTATATGTTGAAAACATTATTGGCTGCATTACTGATGACTATTCTCTCTTTGGGGAACGCAAGCGCCCAGGATACTTTCTACTATTTCAGCGCCCAGGAACACAACAAGGACTATCAAAAATTAAAATTCACTTTTGACAGCTATTTGTCTCGCCATGGTGAATTTATTATGCAACCATTTGAAGATAAGAAAGTTTTCGAACGAGTACTAAAAGCTTCTAACAATGGAGTATTCCTGCTTAGCGGCGAACACTACCATCAGCTACGTCAAACAACATCACTGTCAGCCCTTGCAATTGCCATGACCAACGACTCGATTCACAATCGTTACATGGTGATTAGCCAGCTCCCTGCCAAGTCAGATGATGCAATCAAACCAAACCATCCGAAAACTGAGCAGAATCTGAGAGGCACGATTGCCACTGCAAGTTCGCATAAGCTGACCCAGAATTACATTAATAAATACCTGACAGCTAACGCAGACAGCCTTCACATTCTTACCGTTCCCAAAGAAATCGATGCGCTTTTGTCTGTCAGCTTTGGCATAGCCGAATTTGCCCTGGTGTCAGAGCGTGTTTATACCCGCTTTATTGAGCGTTCCCCTAAACTTCAATCACGATTGAATGTCGTCGCTAGAACCGGTAATCAACTGAATTTAGTTCTATGTGAACAAGGCACATCAGCATTACAGCATGCCTTAACCCAGATCATTATCGATATGCCAACAAATGATCCAGGGAAAAAAGCCCTATCGCTATTAGGCATCGAAGACTGGAAGATACTAAGCCCCCATGATCGCAGCTACCTGGAGGGTAAACAATGAAATACTTGTTACTCTGGTGTATTGGCTTTTTCCTGTCTTTCGCTTCGCTGGCGGCAAAGCCTCATAAGTTACTCGTGGTCAACTCAAACTATGCCATCGAAAAATATCAACAAGCCCAGGATGCCTTCATTCAGCAACTGGGGTATCAACCTTTAATATTAAACCTTGGAGAAGAACAACTCACGTTCCATCAAATCAAGGAGTATTTTTACCGACACTATCCAGACGCCATCTATGCCATCGGAACCAAAGCCTATCTGGCCAGCTATCGATTCGTTCCCGAAAAAGACATTGTTTATTCCTCCATCGTTAATTGGCGTCGTTTACCCCGTACCGATAAATACTCAGGTGTGGCCAACGAGCTTCACGGTGGATACCAGCTGGTATTACTAAAGCGCACCATTCCAGATGTTGAAAAACTGGGGGTCATATACTCTCCCAAATATAACATGCACCAATTGGCACAATACCGTGAAGCAGCCAAGCTCACCGAGCACCAATTACATGAAATACAAGTAGAAGCTGGGCAGGATGTATCTCGGATCATTAAGCCTTCTTTGGATATTGATTTGCTAATCTTGTTATCTGATCCGGTTGTCATGAAGAACCACTCACAGGTCTTACAGTTAATGACAGCAGCAGATAAGATGGCGCTGCCAGTGGTCGGCTTTTTTCCTGCTTTACTGGAACACGGCGCACTGATGGTAATGGTTGTCGATAACCCAACCATTGGCAGGCAAGCGGCTCAATTGGTTCAACAAATCCAGGATAATACTCTGTTGACGCCAAAAAATGAGTTTCCCGCAGGATCACACGTGTTACTCAATCAGCAAAAAGCAAAGAAACTAGGCATCACCATTGCCCCAGCGGCATTGGATGATATCAGTCAAATGGTTGAATAGGTGGAACCATGGGATTTAAATGGAAACTTGTTCTTACAATGACCGGGCTGCAACTTCTCGCAGTTGTGCTAGTTAGCGCCATAAACGTAAACAGCCAACAGCGTTTGCTCCACCTCGAGCTTGCCCAGCGTCAAGAATTGCTCTACGAAAACCTGACATTCGGAGCCAAGAGCCAGCTTTTATCCGTGCGCGATCAGCTCCAAAACTCTCTCGCTTCATATCAATTGTCGGACATTTCCGATACGTTGCGCCAATCAACGCTAACCCCCCACCTTCTCGATGCGTACCTGGTTAGAAATGGCGCAGTCATTATGCGCCAGACCCAATCATCATACAGCCAGTCAGAAACACCACCATCCCTCGAACGACTGTTAAAATCACTACCCGAAACTATTGAGCTCATCGACACCGACACCAATACGCTTATTGCCGTCAGCCCGCTGTCAGTTGGCATCGAAGAATGGGGGCTCCTGGTTTTTGAATACGATAAAAAGCCGCTCAATGACAAATTAGAAGAACAAAAGCAGCAAGGTCAACAAGCCATTAATCACGTCATACTTCAAACAAGCATAGCAACCATTGTGGTGCTATTGCTGATCATTGGCGTTGCATTCTACCTGACAACCCGCATTACCCATCCCCTTTCTAAACTAACAAGTTATGCCACGCAAATTGGTAGCCGGAGGTTTCTGTCTGAAGATCTAGATGTGAAAGACGACGGAGAGATCGGTCGGTTAGCAGCGGCATTTAAACAAATGAACGATCGCTTAAGATCAAGCTATTCCGACCTGGAAAGCCAGGTTGAACAACGAACCAAGCAATTACGCAGCTCTATGCACCAGTTGCAACAAGCCAAGGAAGACGCAGAAAAAGCAGCCGCTACCAAGTCGATTTTTCTGGCCAAAGTGAGCCATGAAATTCGTACGCCCATGAATGGTGTTATTGGTTTGTGCCAGCTACTCCACAAGACTGAGTTAAGCGCTCCGCAAAGAGATCTGGTGTCGAAAATTTCTAACTCAGGAGAAACCCTGCTTCGACTAATCAATGATTTGCTGGATTTTTCTAAAGTCGAAGCAGGAAAAATGACCATTGAAAAGTTAGACTTTTCACTACCGCACCTTATAGAGCAGTCGCTACAGCTCTGCCAAAACAAGGCCGATGAAAAAGAGTTATCTCTAGTCTCGTATATAGCGCCAGACGTACCTACTAATATCATTGGTGATCCACTAAGGATCCAGCAGATCTTCACCAACTTGATCAGTAATGCCGTAAAGTTCACGCCAGAGGGGGCGATTCATGTCAAAGTGTTTCTGGAGCGTGAATTCGAAAATCATGACATTCTTCTTCACTGCGCAGTGATCGACTCTGGTATAGGTATGACACAGGAGCAACAGGACAAGCTTTTTCAGTCCTTCACTCAGGCTGATGATAGCGTTACTCGCCGGTTTGGCGGTACAGGCCTGGGACTGGTCATATCGAAACAAATAGTCGAGTTAATGGAAGGTGATATCTGGGTAGAAAGCGAAGTTGATCTTGGCAGCGAGTTTCATTTCACATTAAAGCTCGGTGTCCATCAAGGCATGCCATCACCATCCGAACAACAAGCCCATGGCCCTATCAACGAAACCATACCTCCAGACTTTAGTGCATATGATGTGCTAGTCGTTGAAGACAATCCGATCAATCGCGAAATAATTATTGGCTATCTTGAAGATACCCAAGTGAAATATGATGTCGCTGAAAACGGCTTGGATGCTCTCAACAGATTATACGATAAATACTACGACCTGATTCTAATGGATATTCAAATGCCAGAAATGGATGGGTTGACGGCAACCAGCCACATTCGGGCCAATAGCAAATTCGACCCGATCCCGATTATTGCAATGACTGCAAACGCCTTTGACAGCGACATTAAAAATTGTCTGGATGCGGGCATGAACGCCCATATCAGCAAACCTATACATGCAGCTTCACTCTACCAACTGCTAAACGAGCAGCTTGATGAAAACAATCACTTAGGTGACGATAAGCAGTCGAGTGAGACCAGGCCGCGAGAAGAAGAGCAGGCAGCGGAAGCAGACACTCAAGACAGGAACGAGATTGATCAACAAAATATTGGCTTGAACGAGAGTAATACTAGTGCAAATGGCCACAACAAGAATAGTTGCAACTCAAACAGTTCTAACGAAAAGAGCTCTATCTTGGATCAACTCGCGGCACTCAACATTTTAGATATCAGTGGCGCTATCGCCAATATGGCCCATAAAGAGCGGCTATACATAAAAACGCTTTCAAATTATGTCACATCGCCATCCAATATTGGCGCGCCGCTCGTCGAACTCTACGATGATAAAGACTGGAAAAGCCTGGAACGCTATGTTCATTCGTTAAAATCCAACGCAGGCTACATTGGCGCAACCGCGCTTCAAAAGCAATGCCAAGCTATTGAGCGAACCCTGAAAATCGACTACTCAGCGCTATCAAGAGACAGCCTTGTAGAAGCTGCCGCCACAGCGGATCAGCTATTAGAACGCATATCGCCGTTTTTTTCAGCGCATCATACTTTCCCCGATATCGACTATTTAACCGATCATGACCTAGCTTTCCTACTGGTCAGGCTTTACCAATATTTAAGCTCCTCCGATATGGAGGCAGAAGATTTGATCCAAGAAATAATTCAAAAGCTAAAAGATCCAACCCGAATAGAGCAAGCCGCCAGTATCCAAAAGCTGATTGTTAGCATGGAATATGAAAAGGCACTCGAGCTTTGTGCTCGGCTTCTGATTGTTTTACGTTCACCGTTAGAGGAAGATTAAAAGAGCGTCTATACTTTATCCATGGAGGAAG
>DFOV01000158.1:0-5286 GCA_002376965.1 Gammaproteobacteria bacterium UBA3532 | reverse complement strand
ATCCATGGAGGAAGAAAAACACCGGAGGAAACAAACACCACGGCCTGCAAACTTGATCAGGCAAGCACTAAGGGGAAAGCATGGGTATTCGGCTAAAGCTAATCATTCTGATGGTTTGCCTGAATATTAGCGCTATTTCATTAGTCACTTATTTTCATATTGAGGCGAACAAAGAGCAGGCAGGTCGCGAATTTCAGGAGAAAAGCTATCTTCTGGAAGAAAAAATGATCAACAGCGCAGCCAACCAGCTAAATCTCTTTGTCAATCTGGCAGAACAACACCTAAAAACCGATGATATTGAGCAGCTTCAATATGCGATCAACGAAATCATAGTTGCAAACCAGCTAATAACCCATCTCTACCTGACCGACACCAAGAACGATACCATCGTAGCATTTCCAGCCGAAACAGCCGCTTCTAACCTGCCTGTTCCCATCGAGACGAAAAGGCCAACAGTCGAACTCAAAGACCACCGCTACCTCTATGCTTTTGCCGATGTCTACATAAATGGAAGCCAGCATGGAACCATTTCCTTGGCTTTTGACATCGCCCCTCTACTCAGTAAGAAAACCTCCGGGTGGCAAGAAAGTATCAAGGCACAAACCAACCTTGTTCTCTATCGCTCGATATTTATCGCCCTTGTCATGATGTTTGTATCAGCCATGATCATTTTTATCGTTGTTGGAAAGTCCACTAACTCTATAATCGCCCTAAAAGATCGCGCGAACTCCATTGCTACTGGCCGATTTATTGAAGGTAGCCTGGTTATTAACTCAAGCGACGAAATCGAAGAGCTCTCCAAAGCATTCCAGCTAATGAATGACCAGCTGAGACTATCCTACGCTAACCTTGAAGACCAGGTAAATAAACGCACCGAAGCCCTCAAAGAATCGCTGGAAGAACTACAAAAAGCCAAAGAAACGGCAGAAAAAGCCACCGAAACAAAATCAATATTTTTAGCTAAGGTCAGCCACGAAATTAGAACGCCAATGAACGCTGTCATTGGGCTTTGTGATATCGCCACCAAAGCTAAAACAGCTCGCGAAAAGCAGCAAGAGATAGTCAAGATCAAGCATGCAGGCGAAGTGTTACTAAGACTAATCAATGATTTGCTCGACTTTTCCAAAATAGAAGCAGGCAGACTCACCATAGAAAAGCTGCCGTTTTCAATCGTCAATTTAGTGGAACAAACCATTTCCCTATGTGCGCTAAAGGCAGATGAAAAGAATATCTCCCTAAATTATGATATATCACCCGACATGCCGCCCAAAATTCTTAGCGATCCATTACGCCTGCAGCAAATTCTGACTAACCTTATCAATAATGCGATTAAGTTTACCAATGAAGGCTCAGTGAGTGTGCGGGTTGGCGTCAGTGAAAAAGTCAACCAGGGGAAAGATCTCAAACTCATTCTAACCATTGAGGACACGGGAATTGGCATGACTAAGGAGCAGCAAAAGAAGCTGTTTCAATCCTTTACCCAGGCCGACGACAGTGTCACACGCAAATATGGCGGTACCGGACTTGGTCTTGTCATTTCTAAACAACTTGTAGAACTGCTTGGTGGCTATATCTGGCTCGACAGTGCTGTGGGTCGAGGCACTCGATTTCACTTCACTATCCTAACTCAGCCCTGTGACGAAGAAGAAGATTACGCAAAACCAACCCGTGACAGTGAAACGAGCGGCTATGTTAATACCCAGCCTCCCGACCTTTCGCCATATAAAGCTTTAGTAGTCGAAGACAATCCTATCAACTTGCAAATCATTGTTAGCTATCTGGAAGACACGGATATCAAAATCACTATTGCCAACAATGGCCAAGAAGCCTTAGAGCAATTGGCAGCACAAAAGTTTGATATCGTGCTGATGGATATTCAAATGCCTGTCATGGATGGGCTGACAGCTACCAGCGAGATCCGGAATACGCTCCAGCTTACCCGCCTTCCTATAGTGGCTATGACGGCTAATGCATTAGAGGCAGACGCCGAACAAAGCCGCGTCGTAGGGATGAACGAATACATTACCAAACCCATTAACCCGCGTATTCTATACAGCGTATTGGAGGGAATATTGCCCGCCGGAAAAAGAGCCCCACTACCCAATCCTGCACTAAATAATAGCCAGGAAGCGTCCTATACTGATTTGCTGCGGAACCTATCCGGCCTGGATACAGACAGTGCACTGGAAAACATGGCGGGGAATGAAAAAATCTACCGCCTGACTGTCGACAAATTTCGCACATCGCCCCAACATACCAGTAGCTATCTGAAATCATTGCATCAACAAGGCATGTGGGAGGATATTCGGCGCAGTTTGCATTCACTAAAATCCAACAGCTCATATATCGGTGCCCAATCTCTATCACGCACCTTCGCCGAAGCGGAAGAGCAGGCAAAACAGCAGCGTCTTGAGGCACAGGCACTGAATGAACTAGGCACTCGCCTTGATCAGCTCATTAGGGACATAAATAACAGGCTACCAGCGCTACCCGACCAACCAACTAGCAGCAAAAAGACACTGGTCGAGGCACTAGAGCACCTACACAGTATGCTAGAAGAGTCAAACATGGATGCCGAAAGTTATATCAAATCGATCTTGATCGACTTTCAAAATCATCCAGATATTGAAGATATTAAGACAATCGCCGAAGAAATACATGGACTAGAATATGAATCCGCTGCGCTTTCCACACAACAATTATTAGACAGGATTTAAAAACATTATGAACGCACCTGACCAGCCTAAGGTTCTCATTGTTGACGATGACAAAACCAATCTTCGTCTGCTGAGCGATATCATTCGCAGTGAAGCAAAAGTTATACTTGCTCTGTCGGGAGAGCAAGCGCTAAAAAAGACGGTAGAATTCAAACCCGACCTGATCCTTCTCGACCTTATCATGCCAGAAATGGATGGCTATAAGGTTTTAGAAAAACTAAAGCAAGCCACTGACACATGCCACATTCCGGTAGTATGCGTCAGTGGTGTCGAAGAAGACGATGAAATGGAAAAGGCGCTACAGCTCGGCGCTTGTGACTATGTCAAAAAGCCTTTTCATTTTGAGCACGTAAAGGAGCAAATCCAACAGCATTTGCGACGACTGAGCCAACACTAACTCAACTAATAGACAGACGCCACAAAGTAGCTATCACCTAGTAGCTGACTTAGGCTTTAGAATCCAAAATTGACCAGGATGGGCAAGTATCCCTGCGACTCTGTGGGCCCACTCTCCTTCACCAATAAATAGATCCGCTCTTAAACCACCATTGATCGCACCGCCAGTATCCTGAGCCAATACGAGTCGTTCAATGCGCTTGGTATCGTCTAACGGGTGTGGCAACGACAAGTACATCATCGAACCCAAGGTGAAGTAACGCCGATCGACTGCTATCGAACGCATCGCTGTTAGCGGAACGCCCAATGAGCCCTTAGGCGCTTGCTGATCATAAGCTTCTTTGCGGAAAAACACGTAGCTTTGGTTGTTGCCAATCAAGCGTAGGTACTCCTCATCAGAAGCATTATTTACCCACTCTTCAATGACGGGTAAAGTGATACGGCCAGCAATCGTGCCACACTCTTTCAAAACCTTACCAATGCTGACATAGCCTCGGTTGTTTTTTCCAGCGTATAGGATCTTGACCTTCTCTCCATTTGGCAGCTTGCCAACACCGCTCCCCTGCACAGCAAGAATATAGGCATCAAAGGCATTATCAGCCCAAAAAAGCACATGGCTTTCGTGTATAGCACCGCCATCGATCTGGTCTCGGGAAAGCTTTTTCACCCCTTTGGCATACTTATAAAGGGGGTAACGATATCGTTCTGACTTCTGTGTATCAACATTCACATAAGATGCATAGTAACCAGTAACTTTCCCAGCTTCCTCCTGATTAACACTTAAACGATGGGGTACAAACTGCTTCTCAACATAACTCAACAAAGCATCACCATGTAAACCTGTCATATCCTTACACATCGCCTTCCAGCCTTCAGGAAGCTTTCTGGTTCGACAATTATTGCTAATGGCCAAAGCAAGGCTATCCAGCTCATCCTGAGTTCCCCAACCTGGCAACTCATCAAAGGTCGTCACCTTCTCCTCAACCACCAAATCGGCAGTCTTGGCACGTTGGTCAATAGAACTCTTATTTTGCGTCTGGATCGTTCGACCATCCGGGCAAACCAGAGTCTGTTCTTCTGGCGCAGCCAAAGCCGCTGAAGCAACAAGATTAAAAAAAACAAAACCGCGGAAAAAATTCTGAAACATAGGTCATCCTTTCTCAAAGTATGGCGCAATTCTCACACCTTTGAGCACAAAAAGACAGTAGGGTTCTATCGAGTCACGTGTAATTTCCCAAAACCCACCGTACAATCAGCTTGAAATTCAGTGTAGCTTGTTTACAAGGTTGGTATATTGCTAAGCAAAGTAAACTTACCTATGATAAACGCAAGCACAGCAGGCATCATTGACCATGGCACACCAAAAACTCCCCTTAGGTACAAGCGATTTTAAAACGCTCATTGACGAGCGACTTTATTACGTTGACAAAACAAACATGATCGCCGACCTCATCAATGGCAGTCGCACAACGCTTATTCCGCGCCCCCGCCGCTTTGGTAAAACACTGAATATGTCGATGCTGAATTATTTTTTCAGCAATCACCAAGATTATCGCTATTTGTTTGATGGCTTAGCCATTTCGGACAATGCCGAAGCAATGAAGCACTGTGGCCAATATCCGGTTATATTTTTATCGTTTAAGGATGTGAAACAAACCGACGCCCAAAGTACATTCAATCAACTAAGCTATCTAATTGCCGAGGCATTTGATCAACATCGTGAGATATTGGATTCTCTGCCATTAACCGAAATTGAAGCTGCAATGCTCCAATCGATCCGTACCCAAACTGCATCCAAAGAAGCTCTGGGATCGAGCATTAAAATACTCAGTCAACTGATTGCTCGCTACTACCAAAAACCTGTCATCATTCTAATAGACGAGTATGACATGCCCATCAATAGTGCTTACACCTATGGTTTTTACGACGAACTAGTATTTTTCTTACGCAACCTGCTTAGCGGCGCGTTTAAAGACAATCCAGTCGTTTTTAAAGGCGTATTGACTGGTATTTTACGCATTGCGCGAGAGAGTATATTTTCGGGATTAAATAATGTTGACGTCTGCACCTTAACCAGCCCTCGCTATGCCCCTTATTTTGGCTTTAGCGAAAATGAAACAGAGCAGCTGCTGAAAGACTATGAATTAACCTATGAAATTGACGCTATTCGTAC
>DFOV01000155.1 GCA_002376965.1 Gammaproteobacteria bacterium UBA3532 | reverse complement strand
CGATTCACTCAAGACGCGATGGATTCTCTGCAAGACTATCATTGGCCCGGAAACGTTCGCGAATTGGCCAACCTTATTGAAAGGTTGATTATACTTTATCCTGATGGCGTTGTAGATTTGGCGGATCTTCCAGCGAAATACCGAAATCGAGAGGTTGTTCGGACTGAGACATCAGAGCTTGTTGAGGCGGATGAATTCAATGTTCAGGATCTATGGCAACAAGATGTCTCAGGCTTGGTCGAAGATATAGAAAATGAATCATTTATACCGGGTGGTGATGTCACAATTCCTGAAGAAGGGCTAGACTTAAAGCAGTACTTGGCAGATATGGAAATCGAACTAATTAATCGCGCACTGGATGATGTTGATGGTGTTGTTGCAAGAGCAGCCGAGAAACTTAAGATGCGCCGCACCACGCTTGTCGAAAAAATGCGCAAGTACGACATTCAGCGCTAAGGGATGGATATAATGTAGCCATTAAAACATTCTATTTCACAAACGCCTGATTCAAACGTATGTTTAAAACAGGTGTTTGAAAGAGGGCGAGTATGTCAACTAAGAAAAAGTTAATTGCCGCTGCTGAAAAGTGTTTCTATGAGAAAGGTTTTAGTGCGACCTCCTTGCGAGAAATCACCAAACGTGCCAGGGCTAATGTTGCCTCGGTGAACTATCATTTTGGCGACAAAAAGCAGCTCATACAAGCGGTGTTCGAGCGCTACTTATCCGCTTTTGACAATAATATCAGAGCACGCTTAGATCTAATCCAATCATCAGAGTCTGTGTCTGCTGAGACGCTCATCCGCATTCTTCTCGATAGCATTTTAGAAACGCGTAAACTTTCTGCTTCCGGTGAGCTTATTTTTATTCGGCTACTTAATCTCGCTTATTCTGAGCAGCAAGGTCATTTACGTAAATACGTTGTTCGTGAGTATCCGGATACCTTCGAGAAAGTTGTATCACTTTTACAGGTAGCGATACCTGGTTGGTCACGAGCTGAGCTATTTTGGCGGGTTCACTTTCTAATGGGTAGTGTCTTTTTTACTTTAAACAGCTGGCAAGCGCTTCACGATATTAGTGAGTCTGAGTTTAGTTATGCTCCAGACGAATCCCGGTTGCTCGAAGAATTAACAGCATTTGTAATCGGCGGTCTTCAAGCCCACGAGGAGAAAATCCAATGAACTACGGTATCGCTTATATCATTGTCATCATCGCCACATTGTTGGTTTTGTATCGTCGAATGGCCTTTGTTCCTGGTGCGGCCTTTGTTTTCGCAGCATTATGTATCGTAAGCTGGGTGGGTAAGCCACCAATATTGCTCTGGGTGATCTGGCTCGCCGTTGTGGCCTTTGTGGCCGCTAAGAGCATTCGAATGACTTACTTCACCCAGCCACTATATCGCTTGTTTCAGTCGCTTCTACCCCCGATAACCAAAACCGAGCAGGAGGCTCTGGATGCAGGTGATACCTGGTGGGAGACCGAGCTTTTTCGTGGTACACCACATTGGCAAAGTTTTTTAGAGTCCGGCAAGCCGCAACTTTCAAAAGAGGAAAGAGAATTCATCGAAGGGCCGGTCAATACTCTTTGTGAATTGTTGGATGACTGGTCTATTGTTCATAAAGATAATGATCTTTCCCCAGAAGCGTGGCAATACATGAAAGACAAAGGCTTCCTGGGGATGATAATTCCCAAAGAATATGGTGGTCTTGGATTTTCCGCTTTAGCGCACTCAGCCATTGTTATGCGAATTGCCAGTCGCTCACTTAGCGCAGCTGTTGATTGTATGGTTCCAAATAGCCTTGGGCCAGCAGAGCTATTATTGCATTACGGTACGGACGAGCAGAAAGATGCTTATTTACCTAAGTTGGCGAAGGGCGAATTCCTTCCATGCTTCGCCCTTACCGGGCCAGATGCAGGAAGTGACGCTGGAGCTATTCCCGATACAGGCGTTGTCTGTAAAGGTGAGTTCAATGGCGAAGAGGTTATTGGTATAAGGTTGAATTTTAATAAGCGTTATATCACCTTGGCACCCGTTGCCACTCTGATGGGGCTAGCATTTAAACTTTATGATCCAGAGCAGCTGATAGGTGAGGATAAAGAGCCTGGCATTACTGCTTGTTTAATACCTCTGCCTCACGAAGGAATCGAAGTTGGCGACCGCCATATGCCAATGAATCTGGCTTTTATGAACGGCCCTATACGTGGCAACGATGTATTTATACCAGTAGATTGGATTATTGGTGGGCCTAAATACGCCGGACAAGGTTGGCGCATGTTGGTTGATTGCCTCTCGGCTGGTAGAGCGATATCACTACCGTCATTGGGCACCGCGACTGGGCAATTTTGCTATCGAACAACAGGCGCCTATGCCGCCGTGCGGAAACAATTCAAAACTGCTATAGCGAATTTCGAAGGTGTTGAAGAAGCGCTTTCGCGGATTGCTGGTTTAACTTATCAGCTGGAAGCCTGCCGCGTGAACACGGTTCAAGCAATCGATCAGCACGTTAAGCCCTCCGTGGTATCCGCAATCGCAAAATATCACATGACTGAAATGGGGCGGCAGGTTGTCAATGATGCCTTCGACATTCATGGGGGTAAGGCAATCATGATGGGTCCAAAGAACTACCTTGCCCATGCTTATTGGGCTATCCCGATTAGTATAACTGTTGAGGGTGCCAATATTCTAACCAGAAACCTGATGATTTTTGGGCAAGGCTCGGTACGTTGCCACCCTTATATCTATCAAGAGATGCAGGCTGTAGCGAATATTGATGGAAACGACGGCTTATTGCAGTTTGATCAGCTCATTCTGAAGCACGGAGGTTACACGTTAAGCAATTTGATACGAGTTATCGTTTGTGGATTGACAGGTGGTGCGCACATTCAGGCCCCTGTGGGCGGAGAGACTGCTCACTATTATCGTAAGCTGACACGTATGAGCAGCGCATTGGCCATGTTAAGTGATTTAGCCATGATTATGCTTGGCGGAGATTTAAAGCGTAAAGAGCGCTTATCGGCTCGGTTAGGGGACGTTTTAAGTCACCTTTATATGGCTAGTGCCACCCTGAAGTTTTATGAGGACAATGGCCGAATGCGCGAAGAGCTGCCTTATGTTCAATGGTGTCTAGACAGAAACTTGCATGAAATTCAAAATGCTATTGTTGGTTTTACGGAAAATTGGTCTAGTCGGTGGATTGGCGGGTTGATGAAGCGCTGGGTTTTTCCTTTTGGTTTGCCATTTAAGGCTCCGTCTGACAAATTAAGCCATCGTATTGTTCAGGAAATGACAACGCCATCGGCATTGCGTCAAAGATTAACTCAAGGTATTTTCGTCAGTGATTCGCAAAGCGACCACATTCGTATACTTGAAGATGCCTTTGAGAAGGTTGTTGCGGTTAAAGATGTCGAAAGAACGATGTCTAAGGCCCAGCGAGCAGGTACATTGGACAAAGCGTTGAAAGGGGAGGCATTGTGGCAGGCTGCGGCTGATATTGGTGTCATTTCCTCAGGTGATATCGAATCGCTTCAAGCTGCAGAAGCCGCACGTTCGGCTGTTGTTGCCGTAGATCACTTTGCTGCCGATAATGGGTAAAGCGCTAGGCGCCTTGAAATTTCAAGGCGCCTAGCTGTTAATAATTACGCGTATAGCCTGTAGCTCGACTTGAGCAGAATTCAGTAGAGAAAGCCCACTTTCATGTCGCTGTTTTAGAAATTCTATTTCTTGTGGCTTAATTGTCGGGTTTACTTCTGATAGTGCTGTTAAACGTTGAATTTCTGCAGTTAACTCCTGACTCAGCTTGGATTTTGCGGCCTCACGCTGCTCTTGTTCAAGCTCCTTTATTTGGGTATCCGAACGTTCGAGTATCCCTTCTAGTTCAGCTCGTATGCTTTGAACAATTTGGGCGCCAAGTTTTTTATCTAACTTGGTCGACAGCTGATTAAGCTGCTCATAAGAAACAGCATCCGTAAGGCTTTTACCTTCGCCCGATATTAGCAAACGCATTGGCTTTAAGCTGAGGAATCTATCGAGCTGGAGTTTCTTTGGTGCTCTGACGTTTAACTGGTAGAACGTTTCAACCAGGTATGCTCCAGGCTTCATTCCCTTTACACGCATCGTGCTGACACAGCATTGACCTGTCTCAGAAGACAGGATCATATCCATACTACCGGCGACCATGGGGTGTTCCCATGATAAGAAGGCGATATCTTCTCGAGATATTGCGCGATGTCGACCATAGGTAATAGTTGAGCCTTCGTCGTCCAACTCGGGAAAATGTTGGGTTCGCATATATTGGCCTGGCCGCAGGATAAAAGTCTGGTCGGAATGATCCTCAGAATCGACACCATAATAATCAAATACCTTGTCCATATAATCTTGAAGATCCTGCTCGGACTCTTCATTTTCTATGGTTTCAACCAATTGGCGTGCAGCTGATTCGTTGAATGAGTGTAACTGAAGAAGACGATCTTTACCGGCGCTTTGTTCTTGTGCTATCAACCGAACTCGCGCCTGCGTATCTATGATTAACTGTTCGCATTCAGGACTATCAACATCAACGCAACACCGGTTAAGCTGCTCAGCAAAATGCTCATAAACAGTAAATGCAAAGGAACAGCTGTTTTCAAAGCAGCCTAACCCTTGGTGCATCCACTCGAATACCACTGATTGAGCTGATTGGTTTAGATACGGAACATGTATATGAATGTCTTCACTCTGACCAATTCGATCCAGCCTACCAATACGCTGTTCTACTAAATCAGGGTTGGCTGGAAGGTCAAATAAAACAAGGTTATGAGCAAACTGGAAGTTACGTCCTTCACTGCCAATTTCCGAACAAATCAGGACTTGCGCACCACTCTCGTCGTCAGCAAAGTAAGCAGCAGCTCGGTCACGCTCGACAAGGCTTAACCCTTCATGGAAGAGTGTCGATCGTATGCCTTTTGATAGATTAAGGTGTTTATCAATAGATATTGCCGTCGAGGAGTAATGGCAAATGACCAGCACTTTAGAAAGCCGATTTTGCTTGAGAAACTCAACCAACCATTCGATTCTTGGATCGCTTTTTAGCCAAGAGGCCTCATCCATGCCTGACTCAGGGTAGAGAGAATGGCTATCATACTCGGAATTTTCTTGAAGAGCTGAAGGCTCTAAAGGGTATGGATGAACGATTCGCCGAGGAAAGCCTTGCATTGATTTCCGAGTATTTCGATAAATCATGCGGCCAGTACCGCATCGGTCAATTAACTTGGCTATCACCTCAGATTTTGGTGCATTAAGCTCTAATTCCGTCAGGTCTGAAAGTTTGGACAGCTGGATTTTAGTCTGCCCTGAGAGAGGATTTCCTTGCTCTAGTTGTTCAATGACTTCATTGATAAAGGCGTAATTTTTATGCTCTTCTAAAAAGTCTTGGTAACTGCTAAACCGTGCGTTATCCAATAGGCGCAGACGTGAAAAGTGACTTTCTAATCCAGCTTGTTCTGGGGTGGCTGTTAACAACAGAAGCCCCGTATTCTTATCGGCAAGTTGTTCTGCACATTGGTACTGCTGGCTTGGAGATTGTTCAGACCACGCCAGGTGGTGGGCTTCATCTATGACGACCAAATCCCATTCAACAGTAAGCGCCTGCTCAAGATTTTGTGGTGAATTGGCTAGCAATTCAATGTCACAAATTAGTAACTGCTCTGATTCAAACGGATTGCTCTCTGCGTCAACGTCTACTCTTTCTTGGTCAAATAGGGAAAATCGTAGGTGAAACCGACGCAACATCTCAACGATCCACTGATATTGAAGGCTTGCTGGCACGAGTATCAATACTCGTTGCGCTGCACCAGTAATCAGTTGGTGATGAATGATCATGCCAGCCTCTATGGTTTTACCCAGACCAACCTCGTCTGCTAATAACACACGCGGTTTGTGTCGGCTAGCGACATCATTAGCAATGTATAACTGGTGGGGGATAAGGCTTGCTCTGACACCCATGAGCCCGAGGGCTGGTGACTGTTGATGCTGGTGCATCCGATGGGCTGTATCGACGCGTAACTTAAAGGCTTTTAATGACTCAAGCTGACCACTGAACAGGCGCTGCTTTGGGGTGTGGAAACTGAAGTCAGAGTCGACTTGCATCTCGACAAGTATAACCGACTCACCTTCGGCATTTCTGCAATCATAAAAATAGAGGTTGTTTTTCTCAAATACGGTATTAACCTGGTACGTTATCCCATCTTTATCTCTTATGTCGTCTCCTTCGAGAAACTTAATACGACAAAGAGGGGCGTTGTCTATGGCGTAAGTTCTTAATTCTTCCGCGCTTGGGAAAGCGATTTCGATGCGACGGTAATCGGTTTGTGTGATAACTCCTAGCCCTAAAGACGGCTCGCTCTGGCTAGCCCAACGTTGACCAACAACAAATTGCATTACAAACAACCCAATCATTTAAAAAGAGGCGAGTCTACCACAGATGATGTGATAGGCACCATAGTTTGGCGGCTAAACATTCATTGAAAAACTCACTGGGATCTTATTGAAATTAATGAAAGATTCTCAAATTTTGATACTGCTCACAGTCTCAATAGTGGAATACCTATAACCTGAAGCTATGGCGATAAAGACAAACTTAGTAAGCGAGGAAACAATGGCTGAAATCTTAGCGTTCCCTGAAGATTTTGATGTGACAGATGTGTTGAGAAAGCACTTGTTGGCAGTGGTCGCGGATATCAAAGGCCAGCTCCACAGAAAAAGTATCAGTGAAGAGCCGCAAAAGCATCAATTTATTGTTGTACTTGATAAGCTGACCTTGGTGTTACGAAGAAAAGTTTTGCGCAGGCATGAGCTTGATGAAGTCATTCACTATTTAGTTGTCGCTAATGACCAGTTCGGATGTGATAACTCAGAGCAAATATTTGAGGCTTCTAATTTACTGACCGCTTATCGCACAGGCTAAATATCACCCGTTTGGGTGATAGGAATTGTGCAAGGCAGCATTTAGGATGGTAGTTGGGTACTAAAAAACAATAAGCATACCCGCGTCCAAAGAGACGAACCATAATGTTGCTAGAAATTTAGGGGGTCTATTATGACTATTCCAAAACGCTGTCGTGTGGTTGCCACGCGAGAAGCCATCCGACTGGCTGAGCGAAAAAATATTCGTTTAAGTCAACTTGTCGAAAATCAATCCTTTGATCTCATTCTTGCTAAAGAAGTAGGGCAAATCGTTAATATCCTCGAGTCTGATGAAGAAGTTCAATATGTCATTTTTGAGTTGGGCTTAAACAAACTACAAACCGTTGGCATTATGTCTTGGATGAAACACCATCGCCCTGATATTCGCTCTGTCGCACTTTACGAATCCGACTATGATGGCTTGTGTGAAATAGCTCGGGTTATGAAAGTGACCAAGGTTATAGGCGTGGATGGCTATATTAATGACAACTTATGTCGCACTCCCAACCTAGGAGCTGATTATTCTTGTCTCATGGCGAGCAGTATTTAGTTCGGCTGGTCTACTGGTTTCCTTTAAATGGCTGGGAATTGGAAATTATCGCGTATAGCCGGATAAGCGGTAACGTACTAACAGTCCCAGCCAGTTTGCTCTCATGTTCTCAAATTGATTAGGTTACAAGCGTTCATGCTCTTACCCCGAATAGACTTGCCTTTCGGCTTAAACTGAACTTAAATGATTCAAAGGCTGGCGCTGAACCGTTTGCTGAATTAGGGCCGTCGATTTAAAAGTAAGGAGTAATGAATATGGAACGCCATCGTATTATCGATACCCTTGAAGGGCAGCTCGGGCTTTCTCGGCAGTTTATTTATGTGCTTGATTTGGTGCCCCTGATATCTGCCATGTGGGCAGACGGGCATAATAGTGATCAAGAAATCGATTTGATTTTAAAGTTTCTGCATGAAAGGCGGAAGCGTCTTGATGTGCTCTCCTATAACGATGAGCATGTTCTACCTGATGTTACTGTTGAGGAATTTTGCCTTTTTCTGCGAGATTCTCCTATGGATAATCCTGTGTTTAATGATGCTTACCGTTTGGCTCTCAGCTTCCTCACACAAAGCCACCCACTGGCAATAGATCACAAAGATCGTGTGCTGCAGCAATGCCTTGAGGTCGCGGCAGTGGCAGTTGACCCCGTTACTGAAAAGCGGGTCAGTGATGAAGAGCGAGCTTTTATTACCCAGCTGGTAAATGGGCTTTATTCTTAAAAGCGCAGCAAATAAGCTGCGCTTGATTGACAAGTTGAGCTGAAAGTTACATAAGGACTTCTTTCGCTTCTTCTACTTCTTCACTGATTCCCTCTATTTCAGTCACTTCGACATCTGACGCAAGACCAAGACGGTGGAAGGACGATACATTATTCCAATCGATTTGTGCCAATGGATGGTTGCTTCCCGCAAAGGTTTGCAGTGAAGCGACGGTAACGATATCGGCATAATCTGGCGTTTCTGCGTCTCTTGAGAATTCTAGGTATTGAGTCGGCACACAGCTAAGCTCTTCTGGGAAGCCCCAGGTCTCAAGAATTGCTTGACCAATTCGCGGGTGGATCTTGGCTATAATGCGATCCAAAGCCTGAGCATCGGTTAGAAAATCTGGCCTTTCCTCGGCAGCTGTTAATATTGGTAGTATCCCAATTTCATGAACAAGGCCGATAAGCGTGGCCTGATCAGGAGGCAAGCGTGTATAGTGTTTTGCCAAAACATGGCAAATGGACGCCACTTCAATACTGTGCTGCCATACTTCACGAAGCTTAGCGTCGACCAAGTCGTTGGTTGCCTGAAACATCTGTTCCATCGCTAACCCCGTTGCCAAGTTTCGTACAAAAGTCAGTCCCATCCTGGTAATGGCCGTTTGCAGGTTGTCTACCTTGACTACTCCCCTAATCAAAGCGCTATTGGCTACCCTGATTAGACGTGCGGATAAGGCTGCGTCGCTGGATATTGCGTCGGCTAAACGATTTACCGATACGTTGGGATCATCCATGGCTTCTCGGATCCGAAGAGCTACCTCAGGCAAGGTTGGCAGCACCAAACGATCATTTTCTATATCATCAAGTAACTTTTGACAAAATTGTTCTTCAGAACTCATACAGTACTCCAGCTGGCGGTTATTCTATTTGTTGCTATAGGGTAAGGATAGCAGTGATGGTGCAACTAGGGAGTAATTTTTTAGTTGAATATGATCAATGCTTTCATCCATGACTTCAGCTAACATTTCGACAGTGTCTTGGCCCACTTTTGCCGAGCAGACAATTGTTCCTATCATTTTATCTGTGCGCGAGTCTATAAGCTCGTTACCATTGGCAGGCAAGACGCTTAGTGGAGCTGAAAGTCGGTACATGCGCTTTTTTAGTTGGCTTTTATAGTGCATTCTTGCTATCACTTCTTGTCCTGTATAGCAGCCTTTTTTGAAACTCACTCCACCAAAACGGTGTAAATTAATGTGGAGAGGTAAGTATTGTTCTGTCGTTTCTGGTCTGATCCAGGCGACGCCTTCTGATATTTGACTAGCCCACCAATCATTATCATCAATTTTTGCGGGAGGTGTTTCCTTGGCAATTATTAGCTCAAAGCGGCCACTAACCCCCCATGATATTGTTAATTTACTATTAGTGTGGATGGTGTGCATATGTTGCGTATCATTCTCAGCTTTTGCTTTCGCGCTCAGTGATATTGCCGTTTGGCTACTGATATCCGCCACCGTTATTTGATAAAAAGGGGCATATTTTTCAAGCAATGATTTGGTAATATCCAGCATATCGATTGGAGTAATCAATAATATGTCGTTACCGTCCTGCACAACCAGTACACTAGCTATAATGCGCCCTTTAGGGTTACACCATGCTCCGTACATGCTTAATGAGTCTGAAAGTTCGTTGATATCACAGGTAAGTTGTCCCTGTAGTAACTTTTTATGTCCTTCGCCTTGGAGTCTAATCGTACCGAGCGGAGCAGGGCATGTTCCTACTTCACTCTGCTGATTGATAGAATCGCTACTAGTAAGCGTTTTTTTCATGTAAAGTCTCGCATTTCTTAATCGGTTTTTAGTTAATAGGTCTCAGTATAATGGTGCAAAACACGAATACTCAAACGTCAATTGATGATCTGCCGCGGATACGCTGGGCATGTCGGCGAGGAATGTTAGAGCTGGATGTCATATTATTGCCTTTTGTTGAAAAACACTATGGTGACCTGACCAAACAAAAACAGAGGGAATTTGTTTCGTTGCTGCCAGAGCCTGATCCCGATATCTATGCATGGTTGATGGGGCATCAAAAGCCACCATCTCATCATGAAAGTATTATTGAATTAATTGTAAAAAAGCATATTGACAACGATTAACCTTTCTATTCTCCCACCAAGACAGGCATTGGGAATAGTTAGTATTTGTATAAGCTTAGCTATCGTATTTGTCTCACTGCTAGAAGTTTATCTCGCAGCCAAGATTATGGTTATTCTGTTTGTTTTGGCGGCAGGATATAGACTTTACTATCCTTTTGGCTGGTGCAACTACAAGCGGATCTTCAGGCTTCGCTATAGCGAAAATGTCTGTTTGGTTGATATGGTTGGGCAGCCGCAGGGAATTGAAGCCAAAATCAATAGTTTTTTCCACTGCCAACAGTTTTTACTATTAAACCTGCACGTTAAGGGTGAGCCTCATCACCTTATTTTAACTGAGGCTAGTGTTGGAGCGAGGCCATTTCGTTTATTGCTAGGTGAGCTTTATACAAACTTGAATGATTAATACAAAGTCGAATGATTAACTCAATGCCTATTACTTAATTGAATCCTTATTGGCTAGAGGAGAATTACTTGGAGTTAAAACGGAGTCTTTCGGCTCATCGAGAGTCTCTGGGTAGTCGAGAGTGTAATGTAAGCCTCGGCTTTCACGGCGCTTTAGAGCGCAATTAATGATAAGCTCGCCAACCTGGACAAGGTTTCGAAGCTCTAGCAGGTCGTTGGTAACTTTGAAGTTGCCGTAATATTCATGAATCTCATTTTTCAGTAAGTCGACTCGTCGCTTTGCTCTTTCAAGGCGCTTTGTTGTTCGAACGATACCGACATAATCCCACATAAAACGTCTTAACTCATCCCAGTTATGTGAAACTACAACTTCTTCATCTGAGTCGGTAACTTGGCTCTCATCCCAGGCAGGAAGTTGCGTTGGTGCCTCAGTAGAGACAAGATTATTTTGAATATGATTGGCAGCAGACTGAGCAAAAACAAGGCATTCCAGAAGGGAGTTACTTGCCATACGGTTGGCTCCGTGAAGGCCTGTGCAAGCTACTTCTCCTACTGCATAGAGTCCCGGAATATCGGTTTGTCCGTGTAGATCTGTCATGACACCGCCACATGTATAATGGGCGGCTGGCACAACAGGAATCGGATCTTTGGTGATATCGATATTGAATGCCTGTAACTTCTCGTAAATTGTTGGAAAATGCTCAGTAATAAATTTTCTGGGTTTATGACTAATATCAAGATATAGACAGTCACAACCAAGACGCTTCATTTCATGGTCTATTGCTCGGGCAACAACATCGCGCGGTGCGAGCTCTAAGCGCTGATCGAAGCGATTCATGAAGCGCTCGCCATTTGGCAGTTTCAAGTGTGCACCTTCGCCGCGTAATGCTTCCGTGATAAGAAAGTTGCGCGCATCGGGATGATATAAACATGTGGGGTGAAACTGATTGAACTCCATATTGGCAATTCGGCAACCAGCGCGCCATGCCATAGCAATGCCGTCACCACTAGCTATATCTGGATTGCTGGTATAGAGGTAAACTTTGCTTGCTCCGCCAGTCGCTAATACAACATTTTTAGCTGCAATAGCTTCAACTTCGCCACTGTTCCTGTTTAGCACGTAAGCACCGATACAGCGGTTGGTACCCAGTCCGAATTTGGTTCCGGTGATTAGATCGACAGCGATATGCTGTTCGAAAGTCGTGATATTTTCATGGTTACGCAGAGCATCGACCAAGGTCGTTTCTACTTCTCTTCCGGTTGCGTCTGCTGCGTGAATGATCCTTCTATGGGAGTGCCCACCTTCGCGTGTAAGGTGGTATTTCTTTTCATCTAGCTTCTCAGTCAATTTGGTAAATTGTACGCCAGTATCGATCAGCCACTGAATAGCTGATCGGCCATTGCGAGCAGTAAATTCGACTGCATCTCGTCGACACAAGTAAGCCCCCGCGATCATGGTATCTTCAACATGAGATTCAACCGTATCATTGTCGTCTAATACAGCCGCTATTCCACCCTGTGCGTAGTAAGTTGAGCCCTCAGTGATTTCACCTTTACTTAATATGGCAACCTTGGCATCTTTCGCTAAACTCATCGCTAACGTAAGACCGGCAGCTCCGCTACCAATGATTAATACATCGTATTGGAACGATTGGTTCATATACCTGTCTCAATGTGGTGACTTGATAATGGCGTTAGTATGACATTTTTTTGATTTTTTTACCTGGTTTTTGCGCTCTCGATTGATGGTTAGCCCGAAACCATTATAATTCAGTAACAAGACGTTAATAATGCTTGGGAATTTCTCATCATTTATTTTGAGAACTATTACCGTTAATAATGGTCTATCTACCAACTCAAAAGTAGCACTTGGAAGGGGAGCAGTGGCGATAATTATTAGTAGCAGGTTAGCTGATGGATGAGCAGGCCATAGATCAGCAGTTGGTCGAGAAAGTACAACGCGGCGATAAGCGCGCTTTTGATGTATTAGTTAGAAAATATCAGAATCGTATCGTCAATGTCATCGGGCGATATATCAAAGATTCCGACGAAGTTTACGATGTTGCTCAAGAGGCCTTTATCAAGGCATATCGTGCAATACCTAAGTTTCGTGGAGATAGTGCTTTTTACACGTGGCTTTATCGGATCGCTATAAATACGTCAAAAAACTTCTTGGTTGCGCAAGGTCGTCGCCCGCCTGATAGAGATGTTGATATGGCGGATGCTGAGCAATACGGTGGCGACTCACCGTTACGTGATGTGTCCACTCCGGAAAGAGAATTAAGCCGCGATGAAGTCAAAAAAACAATATTTTCTGCTATCGACAACCTCCCTGAGGAACTTAAAACGGCGATTACACTCAGAGAGCTAGACGGATTAAGTTATGAAGATATTGCAGCGGTTATGGAGTGCCCTGTTGGCACGGTTAGATCGCGAATTTTTCGGGCTCGAGAGGCGATAGACAAAAAGTTGAAAGAGTTATCAGCAAGTGCAGGTATAGGTGAATGAAATGAGCAAGCTGAACGAAAATCTCTCCACATTGATGGATGGTAATGTAGACGATATTACCCTGGCCCGGCTATGTCAGGACGATGAATTAAAAGACAGTTGGGAAAATTACCATCTGATTAGGGATACGCTTAAAGGCGAGTTACCAAATAAGGTTAACCTCGATTTAAGTAGTAGTATTCAAAAAGCCTTAGAGGCGGAAGAATCCTATGAATTAAGCCCAAAATCCGCTCATGGGCCATTGTGGAATTCTACATTTAAACGAATGGGCGGGATGGCGATTGCTGCTTCTGTGGCCTTTGCTATTGTTCTCGGTGTGGATATGTATAACGGACCTGTCGATACGACATCTACTGGAGCAACGCCATTAGCCAACACAATTGACTCGCCGGTGTCTCAACAACCAGCTACTTTAACTCAGGCAACTGTGGCACATACTACGGATGCTATGTCTGATGAAGAGCGTAAACGCTTAGCGACTTACCTGGAGAAACATACTACGCAGTCGGTCAAAAGACAGTTGGATAAAAAACCGTATGTGCGGGTTGTTAATTACAAGTACCAAACTAAGTAGTTGCGCGTGCCTCATTATATCTAAGAATTTATACCGGAAATAAATGCGAACTCTAATTTATTGCCTCATTGCCTTAGGCCTCACCACGGTTACGTGTGTAAGCGCGAAAGAAATGCCCCCAGAACAGACCAGTGTTGACCAACTGATTCGGCAGGCTGCCAATAGCTTATCTACCAAAAATTATCGGTTACACTTGTTGCATCGCGTTGGCGAGTCAGTAGATACGCTTATAAACGCGCATGCGATGATTGATGGTCAGGAGCGCGAATATATCTCCTACTTAAATGGAATTCCGCGTGAGGTTTTTCGTCGTGGTGATTCGCTAATGTGTGTATACCCCGAAGGCACATCGCCAATGGCTGATCACAACCTCATTAGCAACCTAATGGAAGCCCCCATTATAGATAATTACGACCAACTGGTGAGTCACTACCAATTCACTTTGGGGGAGAAAGACTACGTCGCTGGAAGAGAAGCACTAACCATCAATATTACTCCACGTGATTCTGATCGTTCCAACCACCGGCTTTGGATTGACGAAGCGTCGAAACTACCGCTAAGGCATGATGTTTTAGATGAGCATGGAGCCATTATGAAACAGTTAATGGTCGTTTCGATTGAATTAGATGCAGTGCCTGGAAGCAAGTTGACCGTTCCGTTAAGTGATTATCGGCAAGGTGATGTTTCAGGCGAACCGACTCAGCACAATCCAGGTACTAGCACCGAGCTTCGTTGGGCACCTCGTTGGATTCCGGATGGGTTTGTCAATGTATCCTCTCAGGAGGGTAGCTCCTCGCTAAGTGGCCATCTGCTGTATTCTGATGGTCTGGCTCGCTTTTCCATATATCTAGCTGAAGGCGTTAAGACTGGTTTTTCCTCACGAATATTAAAGCACCAAGGCAATGTGGTAGTAGAAAAGTATATTAAAGATGATTTACTTGTAACGGTGATGGGTGACCTCAATTCTCACTCAGCTGATAAGATAATAGGGTCTATTTATCTTAGAGGTCCTGAAAGTGAATGAGCTGGCAACCATCGTTTCAATAGATGATCGTTTTGTATGGCTAAAAGGCGAAGTGAATTCTTCCTGTGGTAGTTGTGACGCCAAAAAGGGCTGTGGGCAGGGCTTGCTTGATGCATTTTTTAATCGTGAGCCTCGATTACTTCCATTACCGCTATCCTCAGTTGAGGCTAAAGCCTCTGAGTCAACGGCTGGAAGCATGCCGAAAGAAGGGGACAAACTATTGATTGAGGTTAGCAGCAAAACCTTCTACTTTTCTTTGTTTGCCGCCTATTGTTGTCCGCTACTCGGCCTTCTACTAGGGGCGGTAGTAGTGGACGCTCTAACTATTTCCGAGCCTATCGTCCTATTAGGGTCATTTGCAGGTTTGTTTGCCGGAATGTTATTGGGAAGGGCGTTAGACTTAATGTCACGAAAAAGCCGCTCACAAGTGTTAGTTAAAAAGATTATTCGCGAGTAAGACGCGCTAATTAGCAGGGATTTACACAAAGATTTTGTTTGTCACGACAATATTCGATAGAATCCCTCACCAAATATAATCTTGAGTTTATCTAATCTATATGCAGCACATCCGAAATTTTTCCATTATCGCACACATAGATCACGGCAAATCCACATTGTCCGATCGCTTTATACAAACCTGTGGGGGCCTCACTCAGCGTGAAATGGAAGAACAGGTTCTTGATTCTATGGATATCGAGAGGGAGCGCGGGATCACCATCAAAGCCCAAAGCGTTACCCTTGATTATCATGCTAAGGACGGAAAAGTTTATCAGCTGAATTTCATTGATACTCCTGGTCATGTTGACTTTTCATATGAAGTATCACGTTCTCTTTCAGCCTGCGAAGGAGCTTTGCTGGTTGTAGATGCGGGTCAGGGAGTTGAGGCTCAAACTGTTGCAAATTGTTATACAGCGATTGACCAGGAGCTGGAAGTCGTACCGGTACTTAACAAGATCGATCTTCCACAAGCAGAGCCAGATCGAGTTCGTCAAGAAATAGAAGACATTGTTGGCATCGAAGCAGTCGATGCAGTTACCTGTAGTGCTAAAACCGGCCTTGGGGTAGAGGATGTCTTAGAGGAGATCGTCAAAAAGATTCCACCGCCAGAGGGATCGCATGATGCCCCATTAGAAGCACTTATTATTGACTCGTGGTTTGATAAGTATTTGGGCGTGGTGTCATTAGTACGGATTAAAAACGGTGTGCTAAGGAAGAAAGATAAGGTCACCGTAATGTCGACAGGCCGCAGCTACGAGGTTGATGATGTTGGAATTTTTACGCCCAAACGTACTCCAGCCAATCAGCTAGCCGCCGGTGAAGTTGGCTATGTCATTGCGGGGATAAAGGAAATTCAAGGTGCCCCCGTTGGAGATACACTAACCAACACCTCAAACCCTGCTGAGAAGCCGTTGCCGGGGTTTAAAAAGGTAAAGCCTCAAGTGTATGCAGGTCTTTTCCCTGTTAGCTCAGATGACTATGAGTCATTCCGTGATGCCTTGGCCAAGCTATGTTTAAATGATGCTTCATTGTTCTATGAACCCGAAAACTCAACGGCTTTAGGCTTTGGATTTCGCTGTGGTTTTTTGGGAATGCTCCATATGGAAATTATCCAAGAGCGTTTAGAGCGTGAATATGACCTGGATCTGGTTACAACGGCGCCAACGGTAGTCTTTGAAATATTAAAGACTGACGGTACAACTGTTCATATTGACAACCCAGCAGACCTACCTCCGACTCAAGAAATAGAAGAAATACGAGAGCCAATTGTTGAAGCCAATATATTGGTACCAAAAGACTATTTAGGTGACGTCATTACCTTGAGTATTGAAAAGCGTGGAGTACAAACGAAAATGTCTTACGCAGGGTCACAAGTCCAGGTTTCATATGATCTACCAATGAATGAAGTGGTTCTAGACTTTTTTGATCGTTTAAAATCCGCGACTCGTGGTTATGCATCACTCGATTATTCGTTTAAGCGCTTTCAAGGTGCGGATATGGTTAAGCTTGATATCCTAATCAATGGAGAGCAGGTCGATGCGCTAGCACTTATTGTCCATCGAGATCAGGCGCAATATAGAGGGCGCCAGCTGGCAGAAAAGATGAAAGAGCTTATTCCACGTCAAATGTTTGAGGTTGCCATTCAGGCAGCCATAGGAAATCACATAATTGCCAGAACTACTGTAAAGGCGCTAAGAAAAAATGTAACAGCGAAATGTTATGGTGGTGATGTAAGCCGAAAGCGGAAACTGTTAGAAAAGCAAAAAGCGGGTAAGAAGCGAATGAAAAAAGTGGGTAAAGTAGATGTTCCACAAGAGGCGTTTTTAGCAGTATTACAAGTAGGGAAATAATAGATGCATATTGATTTTGCGTTAATACTGGTAGTAGGCTCGATTCTTACAGGCGTTCTATATGCCATCGATAAGTGGAAATATGAGCCAGAACGCGTCGCTTTAGCTGAAAAGCTAAAAACGGAACTTGGTGATAATGCTTCCGATGATCAAATTGAAAAAATATTAAAGCCGAACTTTTGGTATGACAATGCTCGTGCGTTTTTTCCGGTGTTTGTTGTTGTACTTGTTTTACGCTCTTTTTTAATTGAACCATTTAGAATCCCGTCAGGTTCTATGTTGCCAACGCTACTTATTGGGGATTTTATATTGGTTAATAAGTTCGCTTACGGTATAAAATTACCAGTTATCAATAAAAAAATTATTGATATAAGTAATCCGGAACGAGGGGATGTGGTCGTTTTTAAATATCCTAACGACGAGCGTATAGACTATATTAAACGCGTTGTTGGTTTGCCGGGGGATAAACTCACTATCCGTGCGAATGGTAATATTAGTATTACTCCTTTTTGCCAAGAGACAGTACACTCTTGTCCTGAGTCTTATGCGGTCCAACAGGAATTAACCGAGGATGTTTTTGAGTATAAAAGTTTTCCCCATGCCGTTTTTAATGAAAACTTGGGTGGGATCACTCACCTTATGATGAATGCTCCAGGGCGTAGTCCATTGGATATCGATCGGGTTATAGAGGTGCCTACAGGGCATTATTTCGTTATGGGTGATAATCGAGATCACAGTGCGGACTCTAGAGTATGGGGCTTTGTGCCTGAACAAAATTTAGTGGGCAAAGCGTTCTTTATTTGGCTAAGCTTAGAAGCAGACGAACAGGGGATTAATTGGCTGCCTCCGTCTATTCGATTCGAGCAATTAGGACAATTTAAATAAGCTGGAGAATAACAATGAATATATCCAAACAGGCTGGTGCCAGTTTATACATGATAATGATTTTTTTGATGTTGTTTTTATTTGCAGTGTTGTTTGCAACTAAAACAGCCCCTGCCTACTTTGATCACAGCTTAATACAGGATATTGTTAAAACACTTAAGGATGAGCCCAAAATTGCCACTATGAATAAGAAGCAAATTTATGCGAATATCCAGCGTCGCTTAGATATGAACGGCATTCGAGATTTTAAGAACGAAAATATTACTCTTGAGGATATTGATGGTCAGCGACAGCTAACGATAGCTTATGAGTATCGTGCTAACTTAGTAAAAAATATCGATGTAGTTGTTCGCTTTAATGAGTCTGTCATGTTGGCTGGAAAAGGAAATTAATGGTTGTTAACACGGAGCTTGAGAAGTCTGTTGGCTATTTATTCAAGAATAAGGACCTTTTTGAGCGAGCGTTAAAGCATAGAAGCTGCGGAAAGAATAATAATGAACGTCTCGAATTTCTTGGTGATTCTATTTTAGGTTTTGTTGTTGCGGATGCCTTGTACCAGCGCTTTCCCAAGGAAAAGGAAGGAATACTTACGCGTTTCCGCTCTTATGTTGTTAAAGGCGAGACACTCTATCAGGTTGCTCTAAAGTTGAACTTAACTGACTATGTGGTTGTGGGCCCTGGTGAGCTAAAGAGCGGTGGTTATCGCAGAGAATCAACTCTTGCCGATTGTGTTGAAGCTATTATTGGTGCCATATATTTAGACGGTGGCCTTGAGCCAGCCAAAGCTTTTATTTTTAAGTATTTTAATGGTTTCATTGAACAGCTTGATAAAGAGAGCTTCGGAAAAGACGCAAAAACACGCTTGCAAGAATTGTTGCAAAAACACCAAGTTGACTTGCCCGACTATGCTGTAAAGTCAATTGATGGTAAAGATCATCATCAGATATTTAACGTTACCTGTAGCGTTAGTCATTTTTCTATTGTTACGACTGGTCGTGGAACTAGTCGGAGAAAAGCAGAACAACAAGCCGCAGAACGCGCATTGCAAGGAATTCATGACAGACAGTCAAAAAACTAAATTCGGTTATGTGGCCATCGTTGGTCGACCTAACGTCGGAAAATCCACCCTCCTGAATGCATTTTTGGGACAGAAACTGAGTATTACTTGTCGTAAACCTCAAACAACACGTCACCGAATTCATGGCATACTGACTGACAACGAGCATCAAATTGTCTTTGTCGACACTCCAGGGATCCATCAATCTACTCGACAAATGAATAGACTAATGAATCGGGCAGCGCACAATGCGTTATCCGATGTTGATGCCATCCTTTTCGTTGTTGAGAGCGGTAAGTGGCTGGAGGAAGATCAGCGAGTTTTCCAAATAATAAAGGAAAGCAACAAGCCAACGTTAGTGGTAGTAAATAAGGTGGATCGCCCTGATAATCGCAATGCTGTCCTTCCATTTATTGAGCAACTGGCTGAAGTAGTAACCAATACAGATATTGTGCCAGTCTCCGCGCTAAAGCGAGACAATATTCAACAGTTACAGCAACTGATTTACCAAATGCTTCCTTATGGTGAGTTTGGTTTTGATGAAGATGATTTTACTGATCGAAGTGCTCGTTTCTTGGCTGCTGAAATTATACGCGAAAAACTAATGCGCTTGATGGGCGATGAGGTGCCCTACGCAACAGCGGTGGAAGTGGAACGCTTTGAAATGGTCAGTTCCGATCGGGCTGAAATTAATGCGGTAATTTTGGTAGAAAGAGCAGGGCAGAAGCCGATAGTTTTGGGAAAAAGCGGTTCGATGATCAAGCGTATCGGACAAGAAGCGCGTCTCGACATGAACGAAATGTTTGGATATAGAGTACATTTGGAACTCTGGGTTAAGGTTAGAGATAACTGGTCCGATGACATTCGTGCATTAAAGAGCCTTGGTTACGACGAGAGTTAAATAATATAGCAGTTAACGTTACATCAGCCTACTGTCTAAAAAAGTACCATAATGCCATTAAGTGGCTAGGTCATGATATTGGCATTTTCTATACCAATAAGAGCAGCAAAGTGCTCAATTCTTTTTCGCTTTATGAGCTGACGCTGGAAAAGCAAACTGCTCATAGTTGGCGCTTGCTGGCATCTGACTTAGTGTCAGTATGTTGGCCGAGTGACGACTACATATATTTTTCATGCTTACAGTATGCCGCCGAACTTATCGAGCTTGACCTGTTTAGCGATAATGATGACCTATTCAACGTATTTCATTTAGCCTTACAGCAACTTCAGAATTTGTCTCCAGAGAAATATAACCTAGTACTTCGGGAATATGAGAGTGCCTTGCTGTACAAGGCTGGATATGTGCTAGATTTTACAGAGGATGTAACAGGTACCCCAATAGTTTCTGAAAACACATACTTTTTTAATGGTGAGTTTTTTAAGCCTCAAGACGCTAGTGGCTCCATAATGGTTAAAGGAAACATCCTTCTTTCTATCCATAGTAATGATTTTACGAAAGAATCGTTGTATTTTTATAAGAAAATCCATCAAAAGCGTATTGAACAACTATCAGGAAAAAAACTAAAAACACCAAATCTTTATATTAGGAAGAATAATGATGAAAAATGATATTCGACTCGGCGTTAATATTGATCATATTGCAACCTTGAGGCAAGCGCGTGGAACACGATATCCCGATCCTATTTATGCGGCATCGATAGCCGAAGCGAGTGGCGCTGATGGTATTACCGTCCATCTAAGAGAGGATCGAAGGCATATCCAAGAACGAGATATTGAGATCCTCAACAAAACACTAAATACTCGAATGAACCTTGAAATGGCAGCAACAAAAGAAATGGTTGCTATTGCTTCAGTGATTAAGCCTCAGGCTGTTTGCCTGGTACCTGAAAAACGCGAAGAATTAACCACAGAAGGCGGTTTGGATGTAATAGCTAACGAGCAGCACATCTATCGAACGGTACAACGCTTAAAACAGCATGATATTGAAGTCTCATTGTTTATCGATCCCGAGCCGATGCAAATAGATGCAGCGAAGCGTTGTGGGGCTGATGTGATTGAGTTACACACTGGTGCATATGCAGAAGAAAGTGTATTCGCCAGGCAGGAAGAAGAATTAGCTAAGTTAACCGCTGCGGTTGATTTTGCCAGCACGTTGGAGCTTATCGTTAATGCTGGTCATGGGTTGCATTACCACAATGTAAAACCTATTGCGGCGATTCCACAGATCAACGAACTAAATATTGGTCATGCCATCATCGCAGAGTCGGTATTTTGTGGTTTGGGCGAAGCAGTTCGTCGAATGAAAGAACTCATGCTACAATCTAGATAGTGTTAAAATGCAGCTGCTGCAATAATAAAAATATAACATAAAAAGGTTAGAGCTATGGCTATATGGGGTCTTGGTACGGATATTGTTGAGATTAAGCGAATTGAGCATCAGACCTTCAATACCCGAGAGCAATTTGCAGACAAAATTTTGACTGAACGTGAGCTTCTTGAATATCCAGACGATGATGAAATGCAATGCCGGTTTCTTTCTATGCGTTATGCTGCGAAAGAAGCAGCAGCCAAAGCACTGGGGACAGGAATTAGTGGAAACGTAAAGTTCTGTGACTTCGAAGTCAATCACGACTCGTTAGGAAAACCTTCGCTCAAACTTTATGGTGAAGCTCTTAAAATAGCGAAGAAATATCGCGTCAAAAAGTACTTTATTAGCCTAACCGACGAAAATCACTATGCATCGGCGACGGTAATTTTCGAAAAGTGACGCTGGAGCGCACGCGACAGGGAAAGGTACACAAGAAAGCTACCTATATGTATTTGACCTGTCCTTTCAAGTTTTCCACTTTATCGATTAACATTAATAGAACACCAGCTTCATCAGGAACCAGTTCATAATCTTTCTGCTTCAGTAGATCTTCCACATAATTAGACTGTTTTTTCAGCTTGGGAACACCGCAGTAGCAACATGCACCGTGAAGCTTATGCACTGCACTTTGAAGAGCTTCCCATTCTTCAATTTCTAATGCAGTTTCAATTTTCTTGCGCGCATCAGGCAATGAATTTTGCAGCATATCAAACATCTCTTGGGCAACGTCTGCTCTGTTGCCTGCCTGAGCTAAGCCTTGCTCCAAGTCGACTAAATCAGGGGCTGGATTTAAGTAAGTAGGCTTCGGGCTGGCGGTAGGACTTGATTGGGAGGGGATAGCTGGAGAGGCTGGCGCAGCGTTGGCCGCATCATTTTGCTCTTTCGTTGCTTTTTCGAAATTGTCAGAGATTGCTTTCTGAGTAACCCACTTATCAAGAAGCGCCGAAATTTGCTGTTCGGTGATTGGTTTGGATAAGTAGTCGTCCATCCCCGCTGATAACAGTTTTTCTTTTTCGCCCGCCATAGCATGGGCGGTTAGCGCGATAATAGGGGTATCTTTATTTATAGTATTTGAGCGAATAGCTTGCATTGCCGTAATGCCATCCATTTCCGGCATCTGAATATCCATGAAAATCATCGAATATTCCTGTTTCTTAGCGAGCCTTAATGCCTCGAGACCATTGCTGCCTTGATCGACCTCAAGCCCAAATGCCTGTAGGAAAATAGTAAGTAGTTTTAGGTTAGCATCATTATCGTCAACGGCCATGACATGGCATTGTCGGTATGACGACTCACTGTGAGAAGAAGGTAAGGCTTCGTCATCCGTAGCTTCTACTACTGTTACGGGCCGCTCGCTATCCAAAGAGTTGAGGATCGACTCTACCAAGCGCTTTTGAGTGGTTGGCTTGACCAAGCATTGCGAAGACCCTTTATCCAGCATCAATTGGCGAATTTGATTGTCGTTGGTATTTAGTAGTGTAATCAATGGAACTTGAGGAAACTGGCTTCTAATTTCCGCCATGACTTTTTCTAGCTTGGTTGCTTCTTCGTCGTAATCTCTACTTCCAAGAATAAACAAGCCATAATCTTTTGACCCATCGAGTAGAAAATGCTGAACACGATCAAATGAGGCACACTCTGATATTTTAACATTGAAACATTCTATGTTTTGACGGAGCGATAACAGTGTTACTGGATGTTGGTCGATGATTAGGACGTCTTTACTCGATATTTTTGACGGGATAAGCTCTGTCGGAGTTTGTTCGCTGGCTCGTTCAAGTTTCACGGTAAACCAGAAGGTAGAGCCTTCACCAAGCTTGCTCTCAACACCCACTTCACCTTTCATGCCCTGAACCAGCTTTTGTGAAATGACGAGCCCAAGACCAGTACCACCAAATTTCCGAGTGGTTGATGTATCTGCTTGGCTAAAGGCTTGAAATAGATTGCGCTTTTGTTTATCACTAATCCCAATGCCAGTATCGGTGACCCGAATACACAGATTGACCAAGCCATTTTCTTCACCAACCATCATGATCCGAACGACAACACTACCTTGTTTAGTGAACTTGATAGCGTTGTTAACGATATTCGTCAACACTTGCTTAATCCGCAGTGCATCACCGATCAAATCATCAGGCACGTCTGCATATACCATTGCCACCAGTTCAAGCTTTTTAGCGTGAGATGCGGGAGCAAGAATGTTTAGAACCTCATCCAATGTATCACGTAAACTAAGCGGTGCATTGTCGAGCTCCATTTTGCCCGCTTCAATTTTAGAGAAATCAAGAATGTCATTAATAATGGTAAGTAGGTTAGTAGCGGATTTACGGATGGTAGTCAGGTAGTCGATATTCTGAGGATTTTGGGCATTTTTTAGCAGTACATCCGTAAAGCCGATGATGCCGTTGAGTGGCGTTCTTATTTCATGACTCATATTAGCCATAAATTCAGATTTGATTCGGCTACCGTCTAGTGCTTGCTTACGAGCAATATCCAGCTCAATATTTTGCACTTCGATGGTTTCAAGTGTTTGACGCAGATCGGACGTGGCCTGTTCGATATTCTGTTGCATTTCTTCCCTTGCTTCACGAAGTGACTCTGCCATCGCATTTATGCCTTCAGCAAGCGTTTGAAGCTCACCGGTCGCTACCGGCTCAACTCGAACATCCAAGCGGCCTTCACGTATCTGATCGACTGCTCGCGACATTTTGATTACTGGGGTCGTTACGTCCCTTACCATGCGCACCGCAATGTAACCGCTCCCAAACAATCCCGTCAAGACGATGAAAAAGGTTGCGGTGAAGGTCTGATATTGCCTTATCGTTGCTTCTTTATGGCTCATTTGAATCGATATGTAACCGAGAGTTCGCCCGGCAATAGCAAACTGATTAAGCTCATTTGGAACGTCACTGATCTCTATCGGCTGACCAATGATCGGAGTTTGTACAATGATATATTCGTCGCCTATCGCGACGTCAGTAGTACTGGGTAATGAATTGGATTCGCGGTGTTTGTTTAGCGCACTTTGCGGGCCATTGTAGGCAAACAGGTGTCCGCCCTCATCAAGAATAGCGATAGAAATAATATCGGAGTCGCCATCTCTAGCAGTATTGATAAGGTGCTGCAAAACCTGAGCATTACCAGATGCTACACCGTACTCACTGGCATAGGCTAGGTTTTCAGTAATTGCGATGCCGCGTTCCTCCAGGGCCCTTTGTAAATCACTAATTCGGGCACTGACAAAATATATGCCTAGTAATAGGGCGATGGTGAAGGTCGGCACCAAGCTAAGGAATAGTATTCTTGTTTTAATATTCCATTTAAACATCAGAAATTTTCGCCTTTTACGTGCTCAGCAATACGCTGTTTTAACTTATTCAGTTCCACATTCTTGAAACCGAGAGAGCGTGCCACCTGATAGTTCACTGATATATCGAAAGAATCAGGAAATGCTGGCTGAGGGAGCTTTTGATAATTCTGTTGATGAATTGCTAAAATTTTCTGGCTAGTTTGATACCCCAGCTCTTGCGGCAGGGTGTAGATTCCTGTTAGCGCTCCAGCCCTTATATAGGCTCTGGAAAAGCCGATTAAGGGTATGCCCTTGCGATAACTGCTCAATAATATACCCGGTACGGTGTTACTGTTATATACCGACGTATCGGGTAGGGCCAGAAGCACATCTGAGCGATCGATTATGGTTCCAAGCGCTTTAAGAGGAGAAAGTCCCTTCTTGACATAGCCGTGTCTGACCTGTAACTGGTATAAGTGTTGGGATTCATCTAATGGAGCTTCATAAACAGAAGCCCCTTCACCCAGCATGACGCCTACAGTTTTTGCCTGGGGCGCCAAAGCATTAATCAGAGCCAAGTAGCGCCCTACTGGTTGGTCAAGATAAACGGCACTAATGTTTGTTCCCGTTTTATACTTATCAGAGGCTTGGTATACCAGTTGGTTATAAGTTATTTTGGGTAACAAAACGGCGAGTATTTTATTGTCTAATCCGAGCTTAAGAATTTCGCTAGTTGCCTTTGAGCCAATCGCAACAACAAGTTGGAATTTATCCCATGAAATTGGCTGGGTATTTTTGAGGTTTATACTGGTGATATCCGGTTTATGCTTTTCAGCTTGTAATCCCGAGCGAATGCCAATTAAACAGGCATCGTAACTTGAATGCGTTCCATGAGTAACTAATGCCACCAGTGCTGGTTTGGGGGAAGCTGGTTGGGTCGCCGGGGTATTAGGCACGGCTTGCTGGTCATTCGAGCTGGCAGCGATCTGCGGCAACAGCAAGCAACTTACCAACACCAATAGAGGTAAGAATATCGTCTTGCGGACATAACAGCTTAAAGCGAGTCGCAAAGTATATTGCCTTCCGTGTAACCAGTCGAAATTATAGGAAAAATTAACAGGGCTGCCAGTCTATCATAGCCGCATCTTAAGTCCAATTTTGCCCCCTTTATAAGGCATGGTAGCAACCTTCAAGATCGCAAGACCAAAATACCTGTTATTTCGTAAGCGTAACTTGTAAACTAGCCGCGCTTTCTAATCGTAAGCTTCGGGACGATTGACGTATTCCCACGGCACAGAAAAATGCGAAGTTCTAAAAAGATAATAGCTCAAAAATGTGCTGTTATCATCAATATGAGGTCAATTTTGTTACGATGCAACAATCTGATTATCCTACCATTGAAACCTTGATCGGCAATACTCCACTGGTACGTCTGCAACGAATCAAACGATCGGAAAAAAACACCATCCTTCTTAAGATAGAAGGGCAAAATCCAGCTGGCTCGGTCAAAGACAGGCCTGCGTTATCTATGATTGCTCACGCTGAGGCGGCTGGAAAAATAAAGCCCGGCGATACACTTATTGAGGCAACTAGTGGAAATACGGGGATTGCGCTTGCCATGGCTGCAGCTATTCGCGGCTACAAAATGAAGCTAATCATGCCTGAGACCATGAGCATTGAGCGAAGAGCGGCAATGGAAGCCTATGGTGCGGATTTAATACTGGTATCAGCCGAAGAAGGCATGGAAGGGGCGCGGGATTTAGCACAATCAATGGAATCCAAAGGCGAAGGGGTTGTACTCGATCAGTTTGCCAACACCGATAATCCACTTGCCCACTACGAGACAACCGGTCCGGAAATCTGGAAAGATACCAAAGGTTCTGTTACCCACTTTGTAAGTTCAATGGGCACAACAGGGACGATTATGGGGGTCTCCAAGTATCTAAAAGAGCAAAATGCTGAAGTGAAAATTGTTGGTATCCAACCTGAAGAAGGACAGCAAATTCCAGGCATACGTAAGTGGCCAGAAGCCTATTTACCGAAAATTTTCGATAAAAATCGTGTTGATCAAATTATTGAAGTCAGTGCACAAGAAGCGGAAAGCATGGCGCGAAGTCTTGCTGCTGATGAAGGGATATTTTGCGGCATTTCTTCGGGTGGAGCCTTAGCTGCAGCGCTAAAGCTCGATCAACAAGTAGAGGGAGCCACTATCGTTATTATTATTTGTGATCGTGGTGATAGATACTTATCTACAGGAGTATTTAACCGAGATTACCATCCAAAATGAATAGTTTAGTCTTCGATATTGAAACCATTCCAGACGTAGAGGCCTGTCGAAAAATTCACGACTTACACGATTTGGACGATATTGATGTGGTCAATGCCGTTTACGCTATGCGCCGCCAGGATGTCGGACATGAGTTTCTGCCACTATATTTGCATCGTGTAGTCGCCATTTCCGTGGTGCTGAGATACCAGAACAAAATAAATGTTTGGTCGTTGGGCGAGCAAGATGCCCAAGAAAGAGAAATTATCGAGCGTTTCTTCGAAGGTATTGCCCGCTATGAGCCAAGACTGGTTTCCTGGAATGGCTCCGGCTTCGATCTGCCCGTGCTGCATTATCGAGCGATGTTACACAAGATAACGGCCAGTAAATACTGGGAGCAAGGCGAGACAGTTTCGACCTTTAAATGGAATAACTACATTAACCGCTACCACGAACGGCATACAGATGTTATGGATGTGGTGGCGCTCTTCAATAGCCGCAACTACGCGCCACTCGACCATATCGCCACTATGTTTGGTTACCCCGGAAAAATGGGAATGGATGGCTCCAAAGTTTATCAGGCTTATTCAGAAGGTAATATTAAATCCATAAGAGACTACTGCGAAACAGATGTGCTTAATACCCATCTTGTATATCTGCGGTTTTTGTTGATGAAAGGTGAGTTATCACAAGGTGCATTCGAACAAGAAGAGGCGCTGCTAGCAAATCATTTGGAAAATGCTCAGGAAACTCATTTGCTTGAGTTCCTTGAGCAGTGGAAAAAAAGCGGATTTCGCAAAGATATTTGAGTAAATGTATGTCAAGACGAAGAAATAGAAGAAAAAAGCTGCCGGAGCAGCCGGTAGAGCTTTCAATCACCGGGCTTAGTCACGAAGGTGAGGGGATCGCTCAACTGGATGGAAAGGTTCACTTTGTAAGTGGAGGGCTCCCAGGAGAGAGCGTTGTAGCCCATTATACTGAGGTTAAAAATAGTTACGCTAAATGCGTAGTTTCTGAGGTTCTATCCTCCTCTCCAGAACGTGTTGTTCCTCCTTGTGAGTATGCGGAAATTTGCGGTGGCTGCAGTCTGCAGCATTGGGGCACTGAATACCAGATCCAACATAAACAGCAGGTATTAGCCGAACAGTTTGAGCACTTTGGCGGCATTGCTCCTGAGCGCTGGCTATCTCCCTTAACCGCTATGAGTGAGGGGTATAGACGCAAAGCGCGCTTGGGTGTTCGATATGTAGATAATAAAGGTGGGGCGCTTGTTGGTTTTCGCGAGAAACGCTCAAACTTTATTTGCGTTATCGATAAATGCAAAGTTTTGCATCCTGTTTTTGGCGAAAGAATCGAAGCGCTAAAACAACTGGTGAACGACCTTAGCTGTTCAAACAAGATTGCTCAGTTTGAAGTAGCTATGGGCGATGATATCGCAGCTATCATTGTTCGCCATTTGGTTCCTCTAACTGAGTCTGACATTCAGCGTATAAAAGAGTTTGCGCAGGAAACTGGCATCCATATGTATTCTCAGGCAAAAGGACCTGATACCATCTTTCGCTTATGGCCTGAGGCCGCAAACAAAGCAGATGAAAGGCTGGAATATAGCCTTCCTGAACAGGGCGTCAGGTACCAGTTCCACCCTACGGACTTCACCCAGGTTAACACCAATATAAATCGGCAAATGATGGAACAGGCCATGAGTTTGCTTGATCCCCAGTCGAATGAACGCATTTTGGATTTGTTCTGTGGCTTGGGTAACTTCACACTCCCCATTGCAAAAAAAGCCAAAACTGTCGTTGGTGTGGAAGGCAGTGATGCCATGGTTAAACGCGGCTATGAAAATGCCAAGCTAAATGGCATCGATAACGTAACCTTTTACGCGGCTGACCTGACCGGTGATTATTCGGATCAGGACTGGGTTCATCAAGGTTTTGATAAGATCTTAATTGACCCGCCACGATCCGGCGCTATTGACGTTATTGAGCATTTCCCTAAACTAGGTGCATCGCGTGTTGTTTATGTATCCTGTAATCCAGCCACTCTAGCGCGTGATAGCGGGTCGCTTATTGCTCAAGGCTATCGCTTGGTAGCAGCCGGTGTAATGGATATGTTCCCTCATACAGCACATGTCGAATCAATGGCTCTATTTGAGAAATAGCCAGGTTGATAAATAACTAGGTTGAGATATAACTATGGTTAAAGTCCGAAAGCCAAGACCGAAAGATGATGAAGGATGGGTAGACATTCTCAACTGGCGTGAGCATATATTGTCCACAGACAATGGCAGCGATTATGCGTTGCTTTCAAATGTTGTTGATGACTTCATTAAGCTTGGTGAGGGCTTAGAGGACTACAGGGTATTTCAAGAAGAAACCACCATTATTGCCAGTGTGCTTGAACACCTGGCGCTATCTGAAGAAGTCTTGTGTGCAGGGATATTATACCCGGCATGTCGTAGAGGCCTAATTTCTACAGAAGAAATAGGCCAGCGATATGGCGACATTACCAAAGCATTGGTGGTTGGGGCTAAAAAAATGGAAGCGATCAGTGCTTACCATGATCATTCTTTTGATAGTGGCAGCACGGATAATCTACGCCGTATGTTGCTAGCGATGATTGACGACGTGCGAGTCGTTTATATTAAGCTGGCCGAACAGGTCGCTATGCTACGGTTAGCGAAGTTGTTGTTCGAACCTGAAGAGAGGTATCGCATTGCTGGTCAGGCAATGGATATTTACGCACCTTTAGCTAACCGGCTTGGTATTGGCCAGCTGAAATGGGAGCTTGAAGACCTCTCGTTCTTCTACCTTCACACTGATACCTATAAAAAAATCGCTAAGTTGCTTGATGAAAAGCGACTATCACGCGAGGACTATATCAACCAGGTGGTTGATCGCTTGCGCTCCGAAATGGAGCAGGCTGGCATAGAAGCAGATATATCCGGTCGCCCTAAACACATCTACAGTATTTGGAAAAAGATGTCGCGAAAGGGGGCTAAATTCGAAGAAATATATGATGTACGTGCCGTTCGCATCATGACTGATCATGTAAAAGATTGTTATGCTGCATTGGGTATTGTGCATGGTTTGTGGCGTCACATCCCTAAAGAGTTTGATGATTACATAACCAACCCTAAAGAAAATGGCTACCAATCACTACACACTGCGGTTTACGGCCCTGAAGGTAAAGTGGTCGAAATTCAGATCCGTACAAATCAAATGCACTCAGATGCTGAAAATGGAGTGGCGGCCCACTGGAACTACAAAGAAGGTGTTAAACGTAACGTAGATTCACTGCATCAGAAAATTAATTGGTTACGACAATTACTGGAATGGCAAGATGAGTTTCAGGGCGATACCGGCGAGTTTTTTGAGGCGCTTAGCAACCAGGTCTTTGAAGATCGTGTTTATGTATTTACACCGCGTGGAGAGGTTAAAGATCTGCCACTTGGCGCTACTCCCATAGACTTTGCCTATGCAATTCACTCAGATATTGGCGATCATTGCCGCGGTGCTAAGGTGAATGGGCGAATCGTTCCCCTGAATTATCAATTGCAGCAGGGTGATCAGGTATCAATATTAACAGGCCCTAACGCAAAGCCGAGTCGCGACTGGCTCAATGTTACTTCAGGCTTTGTGAAATCTCAGCGTACTCGTGGAAAAATCCAACAATGGTTTAAAAAGGAAGACCGCGACCAAAATCTAGAAGCTGGTCGTTTGATGTTAGAAAAGGAGTTGCGCAAAATCGGCTTAAAGGGCATGGATTTACAGCCGATCGCAGCTCGATTTAATTACCCTGAAATAGATGAATTACTAGCCGGGATCGGCGCAGGTGATGTTCGTATTAATCAAGTTGTTCACTATGCTGAACAGTTAGAAAACCCGGAAGAGCCGCGCAAGAAAGATTTTTCCCCTCGGGCCAGCCTTCGCAAGTCGCATACTAAAGATGAAATCGTAATTCATGGTGTTGGCAACTTGCTCACTCAAATGGCTGGTTGCTGCAACCCCGTTCCAGGAGAAGAAATCGTCGGTTACATATCACAGAACCGTGGGGTTATTATTCATCGAAAAGATTGTCAGGAAGCCATCCTTCTTGATGATGAAAATCATGACAGAATCATCGAAGTTGAATGGGGCAGCGCTCCCGATCAGGTGTATCCAGTAACCGTTGTGGTGAAAGCTTACGACCGGTCAGGTCTTCTGCGCGATATCATGAATATATTGGCTGATAGAAAAGTTAATATCACTTCGGTCAACACTATTTCTAAAAAGCAAAATCACACTGCCCACATGCAAATCACGATGGAAATTCAGAATTTGGAGCAGCTTAGTCAAGTACTCAACCAAATGCATAGCTTGCCTAACGTAATGGAAGTTGAAAGGCAGCGCTAATGGCATCGGAACGAAGCGGAATTGACAAGTTGCAGGATGTTATGGGGTCATTACGAGATCCAGAAAGGGGATGTCCTTGGGATTTAAAGCAAACCAATAAATCTCTAATCCCTTACACCATTGAAGAAGCTTACGAAGTTGCCCATGCTATAGAGCAGGGTTGTGATGATGAGCTTAAGGGTGAATTAGGCGATCTACTGTTTCAAATTGTGTTTTATTCACAGATAGCGGCAGAAGAAAATCGATTCACTTTCAATGATGTTGCTACATCAGTAGCTGAAAAGCTTATTGTTCGACATCCTCATGTGTTCGGTGACACCAAGTTTGAAACAGACCAGGCGTTTAAGTCGGCTTGGGAGGAGCAGAAAGCAAATGAGCGAAAAGAAAAAGCCCAAAACTCGCTGCTGGACGATATACCAATGGCGCTACCAGCACTTAAACGAGCGACAAAAATACAAAAACGCGTCAGCCATGTAGGATTCGACTGGTCTGATAGCCAACAGGTTTTGGATAAGATTGTTGAAGAAGCTCGAGAAGTCGAAGAGGCAAAAGCGCAGTGCGACCCAAGCGCACTGGCCGAAGAAGTGGGGGACCTGCTCTTTAGTTGTGTCAACCTGTCACGCCATTTGGGTGTCGATGCAGAGCAAGCTTTGCAGGCCGCCAATAAAAAATTTATGCGTCGATTTAGAGCCCTGGAGGCTGGTATAGAAGGTGATGGAAAATCACTTGCTGATTGTTCAATCGAAGAGCTTGAACAATGGTGGCTAAAGGTAAAGAATAGTGAATAATACCAGTATACCCATAAGACGTTTGATGTGACCGAGTCAAAAAATAAATCAATGGTTAACAACGATGCAGGCTTTGTCGAGCGTCGTCAACACCCGCGGATTATTTCAAAGATCATAGCTACATTCACCGATGATAGTGGTAAGCAAGCCAGGTCGTTGATTTACGATATATCTATTGGTGGCGCGAACGCTGAGTGTTTCTTTTCTCCACGCGTTGGCACTCGATTGCTGGTTTCGTTTTTGCTTACATTAGATGATGAAAAACATAAAATTGACGCTATATCTGAAGTGGTTCATTGTATTTGTATTCCAGACGAGAAGCGCTTTAGCGTAGGACTATCATTCCTAAAGCTGGCTAGAAATGGCGCCGAGCTTATTCAACAATATATCGACACCCATTAATGTCATACTCAGATTTAAACCCCATCCAAAGCCCTCCAAGAATATCGGTCGCGCCGATGCTCGACTGGACCGATCGCCACTATCGTTATATGGCGCGCTTAATGTCAAAGCATGTGTGGCTTTATACCGAAATGGTAACCACTGGGGCGATTATACATGGCGATAAGCATGCTCACTTGCGTTTCAACTCGATAGAACAACCAGTTGCTTTGCAACTAGGGGGGAGCGCTCCTCAAGACTTGGCGACGTGTGCCCGTATAGCTGAGGAATACGGTTACAACGAAGTTAACCTAAACGTTGGTTGTCCAAGTGATCGGGTACAAAAAGGGCGTTTCGGTGCTTGTTTAATGAAAGAGCCTGAGCTGGTTGCTGAATGTGTCGCAGCAATGGCTGAAAGTGTTTCTATCCCAATTACGGTTAAAAGTCGAATCGGGGTAGATGACCAGGATCGCTACGAAGACTTACACAATTTTGTAGAAACAGTGTCTAGTCGTTCTCCGTGTAAAACTATAATTATTCATGCGAGAAAGGCCTGGCTAAAAGGGCTTAGCCCAAAACAGAATCGTGAGAAGCCACCTCTGCAATACGAACGTGTTTTTAGTATTAAAAAAGAGTTCCCCCATCTAAACATCGAGCTAAATGGTGGCGTAGAGAGCTGGAAACAGGCCGATGAATTATTGTTGCAGGGAATTGACGGGATTATGATTGGGAGAGCTGCATATTACTCTCCGTCTATGTTGCTGGATATCGATCGGCGTTATTTCGGTGAACCGTGTGGTGTGTCACTCGATAACGTTTTTAGTGAATTGATAGACTATGCTAGGGAAGAGTTAAATCTAGGAACAAGGCTACAGCATATGTCGCGACATTGGATTAACCTGTTTCAAGGGCAGCCTGGTGCTAAACTGTTTAGAAGACATATCAGTGAGAATGCTTTTAAAAAGGGAGCAACGGAAATGGTCTTAAAAGAAGCGTTTGAAATACTTGTCGAACACCGTGAGCGAGCAAATGTATTATGAAGTTTAATTGGATCTCCCTGGTAGGGCTTTTGTTGTTGTCGCAACCCTCTTTTGCTATCGACCTGGCTGGAGGTTTTATACGTCTGATGCCTCCAACATCAAAAACAACGGCAGGCTACGGCAAACTCACTAGCAAGGTCGACACCTGCTTGGTTAGCTTTTCCTCTGATGTTGCCAATAAAGTTGAACTGCATAAACATAGTGAAGAAAATGGCATGATGAAAATGCGTCATGTAGAGCGTTTTTTAGTTACAGAGCAAACCCCGCTTAACATGGAATCAGGCGGATATCATTTGATGTTGATAGGCCTAAAGCGACCATTGAAAGATGGTGAGCGCATTGTCATACAAGCACAGGATGAAGAAGGTCAGCGCTATCCGCTAACCTTGACGGTTGGTCGGGACTATTAAGGAGAGTCTTACATGCAAGAAGAAGGTAGAGGTCTCAAGTATAGTATTTTTGTTGGGCTCGTTGTGCTCACTACCATTATGTTGCTGGTGGGCTGGTATGTCAGCCAGGAACCTGACACCTTTGATGTAGAGGAGCTCGTAGCAGAGCGAAAAGGCGTAACAGGATATGCGACAACCGAAGTGGTTATTACTATTTCTGAAACGCTACTCGATAAGCCTGGCGGATTTATGTCTAATGACAAGCTGCCGCCCTTTGTATTTCTGGATAACATACCTGCTTGGGAAGTTGGAGCGTTAATTCAGGTTAGGGATATGACCCGAGCTTTGCGTAAATCGATAAGCCGTTCTCAAAGTCAGTCAATCGAAGACAAAGACCTGAAAATCGCAGAACCCAAGATGCATATTGATACGCAGGAATGGATGTTCCCTAGTGCAGAAGACGAGTATCGAAAGGGCATCACTGCCTTACGCTCCTATCAAGAGCGCCTAGCCGATCCTGACCAATCCGACGCCCAGTTTTATGCGCGTGCAGACAACCTGCGCGATTGGCTTTCTGAAGTAGAAAACCGTTTGGGAGCATTGTCTCAACGGTTGGCAGCCAGTGTTGGTCAAAAGCGAGTAAATACCAATCTAGCAGGGGACAGTGCGGCAAAAGGTTCAACACATGAACCTAGTCAAGTGAGGGTTCAGACTCCTTGGAGTCAAATTGATGATGTCTTCTATGAAGCAAGAGGCTCATGTTGGGCTATATTACATATGCTGGAAGCTATAGAAATCGACTTTCGTTCAGTGCTTCTTAAGAAAAATGCTGTTGCCAGCATGCAACAAATTATTCGTGAACTTGAGGCAACCCAGCAAACAGTATGGAGCCCATTAATATTAAATGGTGATGGATTTGGTATGCTGGCAAACCACTCATTAGTCATGGCGTCATACATTTCCAGAGCTAACGCAGCTATTATTGATTTACGCGAACTTCTATCGGATGGCTAGACCTCCAGGAACTACATTAGAAAAATAAGGAGATAACTTTGAAACTCGCACTCCACTGGCAAATTCTCGGAGCGATAGCCCTTGCTGTCTTTATATTTGGGCCGCTGAGCGGCTTTGGTATTGATGAGAGCGTGGTTGGCTTTTCATTGCTCGGAGCCTACGAGTTTATTGGAACCCTGTTTATCAATGCACTTAAAATGATTATTGTTCCACTGATCATGTCGGCAATTATCAGTGGTGTTGCAGGGATGGGGAGTGGCGAAGGTGTCGGCAGGTTAGGCTTAAAAACGGTCGTTTATTATGTAATGACCTCCTTTTTTGCGATCATGGTTGGTTTGATTCTGGTGAATATAATTCAACCAGGGGTTGTTGATGGCCAGCCAGCAAAAGACTTTCTTTCATTACCACCTCAAACCTATGCAGACAGCATCACCGCTAAAGCCGAAGGCAAAGGTATGGGCGACATTGCCGCCATTTTTATTCGTATGGTGCCTACCAATATCGTTCAAGCTGCGTCAGATGGCCAAATGCTCGGCATTATATTTTTCAGCTTGTTATTTGGTTTCTTTATGCTTAAAACGGTTGAGCGCCAACGCCAAACTCTAGTGAATTTCTGGGATGGTCTTCACCATACCATGATGCATATCACGCTATTTATTATGAAATTTGCCCCCATTGGTGTCCTCGGGTTGGTTGCGAAGGTTGTTACTGAAACCATTCAAAATGAAAGTTTTAGTCAAGCAATTGGCGCACTGTTCGCCTTTTTCATTACTGTATTGCTGGCGTTGCTAGCCCATATGTTTATTATTTTGCCGCTGGTATTGAAGTATCTTGGCAAAATAGATAATCCATTTCGTCACCATAAAGCTATGTTCGATGCGATTTTAACCGCTTTTTCTACGGCTTCATCCTCTGCAACATTGCCAGTGACGCTTGAGTGCGTTCAGAAAAATGCCAAAGTTTCAGAAAAAACATCCAGCTTTGTCCTACCCCTTGGTGCTACGGTCAATATGGATGGTACGGCGCTGTATGAGTGTGTCGTAGTCATCTTTTTACTTCAGGCCTATGGTGCAGATCTGAGTTTTGCGGTGCAACTTACGGTGGTTATTACTGCACTATTAACCTCTATTGGAGTGGCAGGTATTCCTTCGGCTAGCCTGGTTGCCATCACGGTCATTTTATCAACAGTTGGGTTGCCCGCAGAAGCCGTCGGATTGGTTTGGGTTACAGATCGTTTGCTGGATATGTGCCGCACAGCGGTCAATGTATTTAGCGATTCTTGCGGCGCAGTTGTTATTGCCAGTAGCGAGGGCGAAGAGCCACTAAGGGATGCATAGCTGCTCTTGTAGCACACTCGTACAAACCAAAAAATAGGAAGCCTATGTCTCAACAAGTTTTTAAACAGCTGGAGTCAGCCGATATCTATGAAGCCTTTGGTGAACTAGGAGAGCTCATCGAAACCAAGGTTCAACAGCAGGGCATCGAAACTCTGACACGTAAAGAGTTGGAGTTTTATTGTGTGTATTGGTTTATTTTGTTGATGGATAAGGGTGGGTATGGGCAATACTATTTACACCACTCGGCTGACCATTATGAAACTTTGTTTGAAGCACTTCACGCCATTAATGCACCCGGGCATGCTAAGTTGTTAAACGCTTCAAAGGCTGCTTATGTCGGTGAGGATGTTCCTAAGTCTTTTGATATACGTTTAACAGAACTTGAGAAAAATGAGCCTGAGGCATTGGCTCTCTTTCGACGTTTAGGGACAGAATTTTATAATAATGAAGAGTTTCTCATTCAGTTATTGATGGACTATGCTTTCTCTCATCAAAATGAATTTGCGCTTTAATCGTCGCATTCAATCAACGTCAGAAGGTGAGCCATTGATTTCTTCAAAAAATTGCGTGTCTGTATATGCACTTCTAGTCTTCGTAGCTTTCTTCATCTCAGGATGTCAAACCTTGAACCAATCAGGTCTTGGCGTAGAGACTCCAAAGGCTAGTATCGATAGCTTATCCCTAAACTCGGTTAATTTTGAAAAAGCGATCATCGATGTCGGTGTTGCGGTTGATAATAACAATAGCCTTGGGATCAGTGTCGCTGGGTTCGATTATGAGCTGCTTTTAGAAGGTGAAAAGCTTTTGGATGGAGACCAGCCACTAAAAACGCAAGTTGCGGCAAAATCCCGCTCTAAAGTTACCGTTCCCGTTGGAATTAGCTATAGTGACATATCGCGCCTGTCACGCAAACTTAAGGGCAAGAAAGAAGTTCCCTATAACATTAAAGGCAATGTGAAACTTAACTTGCCTATCATTGGGATATTCTCAATCCCAGTATCGTCTTCTGGCGTTCTTCCTATTCCACAGATGCCCAAACTATCTATTGCTAGCTTTGATGTAGAAAAGGTTGGCTTTTCAGGGGCTGATTTCTTGTTAAAGATGCAAGTACAAAACGACAACGCCTTTGATTTATTGGTTAAGGGTATGAGCTACAACATCGTTATCGATGGGAAATCATGGGGACAAGGTAAACTACGTCAGCCAGTCAACCTACCAGAGCAAGGAGCCGGTTTATTAGAGATCCCTTTCAGTATTAACTATTCTGATATTGGGTTATCTGTTATGCGCCTGCTGAAAGGAAAGGAAGGATTTGACTACGATATAAGTGGCAACCTTATGCTCGATGGCGGTAATGACTGGTTAAAAAATGTTTCATTGCCTTTT
>DFOV01000022.1:6606-9459 GCA_002376965.1 Gammaproteobacteria bacterium UBA3532 | reverse complement strand
GTGCATTTCTCGTTGATGCATCTAGTATTCAACATGTTGTGGTTGTGGCAGTTTGGTACGCGCTTGGAGCGACGTTTAGGGCATTGGCCGTTGATCACCCTAGTAGTCGTGACCGGTATGATCTCCAATATCAGTCAGTATTATGCGCAGCACGCGTATTTTGGCGGACTCTCTGGCGTTAACTATGGCTTGCTGGGCTATTTATGGATACGTGGACGTTTGGAACTTGGCTGGCGCGAGCCCTTGATTGATCAGATATTTGTTTTTCTGGTTATCTTTTTATTGCTCGGCTATTTCGGTGTTTTGGATGTAATATTTGGCCCGATGGCTAATATGGCTCATTTGTCGGGACTAATCGCTGGCTTGGTTCTAGGAGCGGTGCATAGCCTTATGAAGGGACGCTCTTAAATCCTGAGACGAGTAGGCGATAGCCAACCACGAATAAGGCGGAGCAAGTCGGGTAGCTTTTGATAGTAGCGGTGGTTGGTTCCGCGCATTATTGCCTGGCGGTAGTTTTCCTTTTGGGTGCGTCGTGCTAATTCACGGCGGCTGTTTGCGCCTGTCAGCACCAGCGTAAAATCATCTTCAGCATAGATATCCAATAATGGCACCGAGCCGTTATTCAAACGGGTAGATAGCAGGGTGTTGTCTTGTGCTGTCGGCCCGTATGCGCTGACTATAATCATCTTGTCGAGCTTTATTCCGCTGGATTCGTGGATTTGCATCAGCCAGTAGGTACTTAATCCATAGCTTATAAAGACCACCGTTTCCGCACCTAACGAGTCTATATAGGGCTGAATGGTTTTCCAGCGCTGACTAAGTTGTTGTTGATAGGCTTTTTCCAGCGTTTCTCTACTCTTAAATGACAGCATACGCTCGTTAATATCAACCTTGGGCAGAAATTGTAGTGATGGGTCGGGCTCGGTGGCTTCCGCTTGAGTTTCTGAGTTGCTTTCTGGCGTTTCTTGGCCTTCTCCCACCTCAGGTTTGGCCTTATCGTCAGCTGGAGTTTTCTCGCTTTCGCTAGCGGCTTCTTCATCGCTCTCGCCTTCTTCAGCTGCCTCGTCAGTGGTGGAGGGCTGCGGTGGTGGGAGTTCTTCCACTACCACTGGCTCTACCATCGGCCCATAGTGCCAGTTGGTAACTAAATCATCGTAGTGGGGCATCGCGACGGATAAGGTATCCCAACCGTGGTTGGTTAATTCTGTACGCAGGTAATGAACCACGCCAGGGCTATTAGGATGCCCGCCCTGATCGTGTAATATCACAACCAGGCCTGATTGTTTACCGGTTCGATCACGCTGTAATATATTCAAAAATTCCTGACTCTGATCTTTCAGCCATACCGCGTCGCCTTCTGATAATTGTTCGGCAACTAGGCGATGGGTGATGCCTTCTGCAGGCTCCGGCTTTTCAATCGGCGCAATTTTAATAGGCTTCTTTACTTTCGCCTGTTCGCCATCTTCGCCTGACTCTTTTTCTTCCTTATTTTCCCCTGCTGCGTCTTCTTCGGTGTTTTCGTCAGAGGCCGGGCTTTCTTCCGCATAGGCGTTAGTTGCTACGAAGGTGAGCGAGCCAGCTAGTAGAAAGAATATCGAGAGTATACGAATCATCGCCTGTGTGTCCGCCTTCAGGTAGCCTGTAGTGTTGTATGTTTATGGTATTATTTCAGTTTGGCATTTTCGATTTTTAAATCAAGGAATGGGCTGTGAAGTCGTGGCAAATATTATTGGTTGGTTTCGTCGCTAGTTACATTCTAGCCGTCGCAATGCTCTATCACAGCCAGAGAACAACGGATGACCGCTCGGTCAGCACCACGAAAGCTCGAATTCAGCAGCTGGAAGGTGGGTTGCATCTTTTCCATTTAGATTACTCCCATTACCCAGATGAACTATCTGTTTTGGCTGAGCAACAATATGTTCCAGCCGATGCATTATTGGATGCGTGGGGAAGTTCGTTTGCCTATTTCGAAGAAGGTGGCAGGCCCGTTATCAATTCATTTGGCCCTAACAGGTTAGACGAATGGGAGTGGGTTGGGGATGATATATCCTCGATGGACACCGAATACATGTGCGAAAAGTACGACGAGTGTCCATTGATTTCGAAAAAGCTGCTTGCGCGCCTGGAAATATTAGCCGCAATAGCGCCGCTTATTGTTGCACTCGGAGTCGTTTTTCGTCGTATGCGATGGCTCTAACGATAATCGAGTATCGTAGGTCGGATAAGCGAAGCGCCATCCGACGTTTACGCTTCGAGTTTCGCCATTTTGCCAGCATTAGGTTATTCTTACCACATGGTTTAATACGTATTCACATATAGCGAGATCTTATGAAACATCTTTTAAAAGCTGGATTACTTGCAGTTAGTTTGCTAACCAGTGGTTGGGTTGGGGCGCATGGTGATCATGGGCATGCTCATGAAATTATCAGTGAGCAGCAGGTATTAGAGTTGGCGGTGAAGGCGGCGCATTTTTTTAGTGCTAAGGATACGGGGATTTCTTTTGGCAAGCTGGATGAGTCATGGCAGGCTTTGCAGCTGAAAGACGCCAAGATTATTGAAAAAGGTGTCGGCTATTTTATTGCCCAAGTGGAGAATGCTCAGGTTAAAAAGTCGCTGTATTTGCTGGTGGACGATGCTGGGAATCTACATGATGCAAATTTGACTGGCACATTCGCGGCACTTGAAGCGGCTAAAAAAGCACAGGCGGAGAAGCAGGCTGACAGTGCAGCAGCAGATACCCTACAAGAAGAGAAATCTAAGTCAGCCAAGCCCTAAAGATTGGTCGACATATTTTAGGCATAAAAAAACCGGCTAGAAGCCGGTTTTTTTAAATTTGGAGCGGGAAACGAGACT
>DFOV01000022.1:0-6250 GCA_002376965.1 Gammaproteobacteria bacterium UBA3532 | reverse complement strand
CTACCAACTGAGCTATTCCCGCAGAAGATGGCGCGTATTCTATGCCAACCTTCTTAGCTTGTAAATACTTTTTTAATAAAGAATTCGTGCTTTTATCGTGCCAGGGACTTTTTTCAGTTCTTGTAGAGCGATCTTGCTTGAATCAGCATCTACATCGATTACAACATAACCAATTTCGCTGTTAGTTTGCAGGTACTGAGCGGAAATATTGATATTACCCGACGAGAAAACGCTATTTAATTGCTGCAGTACACCAGGCTCGTTTTTGTGGATATGCAACAAGCGATGACGGCCATCATGGCTAGGTAACGATGCTTCAGGGAAGTTGACTGCGGAAACCGTGGAGCCATTATTGCTGTATTTGATCAGCTTGTCGGCTACTTCCAGACCAATATTGGCCTGAGCTTCTTGAGTCGAGCCACCAACATGGGGGGTTAAAATTACATTATCGAACTCACGTAAGGGTGAGATAAACTCATCCTGATTTGACTTGGGCTCAACAGGGAATACGTCAATAGCCGCTCCGCCGATGTGGCCACTTTGTAACACCTGAGACAGGGCGTCGATGTCGACTACCGTTCCGCGTGAGGCGTTAATAAAGATGCTGCCAGGCTTCATGGTTTGGAATTGCTTTTCGCCAATCATGTTTTTGGTGTCCGGCGTTTCAGGCACATGCAGGCTGACGACATCACTTTTGGCCAATAACTCGTCTAGCGAGCTGACCGAGGATGCATTACCCAGAGACAGTTTATTTTCAATATCATAGAAAATAACCTGCATGCCAAGGTGTTCGGCAAGAATACTTAATTGGCTGCCGATGTGGCCATACCCAATAATCCCCAGGGTTTTACCTCGCGCTTCGTAGGAGTTGACGGCACTTTTTATCCATCCGCCGCGGTGGGCCGAGGCATTTTTCTGTGGAACGCCACGCAGTAGGAGAATAATTTCACCTAGCACCAGCTCTGCAACACTACGGGTGTTGGAAAAGGGCGCATTGAACACGGGAATCCCCAGTTTTTGTGCTGCTCCTAAGTCAACTTGATTGGTGCCGATGCAAAAGCAGCCGATCCCGGTTAGCTTTTTGGCATTGCTTAAGACGTCTTTGGTTAATTGGGTTCGCGAGCGTATGCCGATGAAATGGGCTTCGGCAATTTTCGATTTCAGCTCGTCTTCGGGCAACGACTTCTCGTAATAATCAATATTGCTATAACCATCTGCGCGAAATGTCTCGACGGCATTTTTGTGCAAACCTTCGAGGAGTAAGACTTTAATTTTGTCTTTGCCTAATGACATCTTTTTCATAGGAAATCTGTTGCCTGTATCGGTAGAAGAGTGAAAGAAATCGGGATTGAAATAATACTCTTTCACTTGCGTTGAATCAAAGAGTTTAATGGCTGGGAAAGATCATGGATCGTTTCTGCCAATTAGAGCCGAGTGGCGGGAAATTTCTTGCGCAAAACGCAGTGAAATCATCCCTGATGGCTTAGCTGCCGCATCCATGCGGCAAATATTTGCTCCAGAAACATCCCTCCACTCGGCTCTAATTGGCACTGTGATTAACTATTTAGTGCCAATACTTGCCTTGGGATTAGTTAGCCACCAGCCACTGCGAGACCTGTTCTACGACTTTTCTATCTAGCTGACCAGCACCATGTTGCAGCGACAGCCAAGATAGAATCAAGTCGAATTGAGCGCTGGCCAAGTTGCGTTTGGCCAGATACAGGTTGCGTGTTGCGTTTAGCACATCGATGCGGTTGCGCGTGCCAATAACAAAGCTCTGCTCGGTAGCATCCAGCGCTTTGGTGCTCGATTTTTCGGCCAGTTCTAATGCTTTCACACGATTTTGGTGGGACTTTACATTGAGATAAGCCGTTTGAACTTCGCGATCCAATTGGCGGAGGATCTGCTCCGTGCCAAGGGCGGCATTGTTTAGATCGTGGCGGGACTGCGCGACTTGCGCCGAGGTTAGTCCGCCCTTGAACAGTGGCAGTTTGAGCTGCAGTGAGATGCTGTTTTGTTGATAATTCTCCAAAGAGCCTTGTTGCTCGTCAGCACTGTGCCTGGCAACCAGGTTCACTGTAGGCAGGTGGGCGGATTTAGTGATTGCCAGCTGACTCTTGGCCTGGGCTTCGCCATTCAATGCCAGTGCCAGTGCCGGATTATTTCGCTTTGCGGCATCCAGCCAGTGTTCTAGTGTACCGGCATCCAACTGCAGCAGTGCCTGCTGTGATGGATATGCGGCTGAGGTTGTTGCTACCTCTGTTTGGGTAATTTCTTTTAACTGAGCCTCGGCAATGGCTAATTGAGTTGTTGCCAGTATGTGTTGTGCCTTGGCTTGATCGACGCCAGCTTGGGCTTCGAGAAGATCGGTGATGGTCGTATCCTGCTGACTAAATTTCAACTCGGTTTGTTCAAGCTGCTTTTCTAATGCCTGAACTTCGGCATCGGCAAAGCGCTGTTGAGCCTGGGCATCAAGCACGGCAAAGTAAGCGGTTGCAACGCGCATAATGAGCTGCTGTTCGGCTGATTGTAACGACAGGCTGGCGGCATCAAGTTGTTGACTAGCCAGTTTGTTGGCGGCAAACACGGACTGGTCATATACGGCTTGTGTCACAGATACATCATAATGAAGGTTGTCCGTTGAGTCCGACCAGTCATCCGCTTCGCTGTCGCTGCTGGTATAGTTTGCATTCAAGTCGGCTTGGGGGAATAGCTGACTACGAGCGATGGGTTTAAGCTGTTGCTGACGCTTATAGGTAGTTAGCGACTGGAGGTAAACCGGATCGTTGGATTTGGCTAAGTCGACCTGTTGCAGCAGTGAGCCATGACTTGAAAGGCTGGTTAGGCTCAAAGAAGCCAGGACTGCGCTAACAAAAAGAATTTTCATGGTGTTTTTTTTCGCGATAGTTGCAAGTGCTTTTTATCTTCTGAAAACTGGTAGTTCAGCTGGCCAAGAATATCCATGCCCAGCAAGCCATCAATGCCTTTACCAGAAGGCATAGGGATAAGCGCGACGGCCAATTGCTCAAACAGTATATCATTGATAAACAATTGATTGAGCACCAGCCTGGGGGTAGTAACGACGCCATTGGCCGTTCGCATACGAATGGTGTCGTGGTGATACCTGTTCAACAGGTAAGAAAACCTGTCTTGGGCCAGAGCGGTCATGGAGGCGCCGGTGTCTATCAACAAGCGTGCGGGTTCGTCGCCATCTATCATCACATCCACCGCAAACTGATTGCCCACTTTTACTACATCTATACTGTGTTCACCAGCAGGAGGATCAATTTGATGCCACAATGCAGTGATTTGTGATTGATACTCGGCCGCATCACCGAGGTATAGCAGGATTTGTTCTGCGCGCTCTGGTTGTTCCAGTTGAATATAGACATTGGCTAAAGCCAGTGAATAAGGAACGTGCTCTGGAATCCAGTCGAGCAATTGCTGATAGGCGTCTATTTGATCGTATGAGCTGAGTGTTTGTAAATAGCTCGAAATTACAGCATCGGCGATAGCTTTTTGTGGTTGCCCGGACAGAGGCGCTGCAAATTGTAGCAAGTAACGAAAAGCCGCAGCGATGTCACCGGTTTGATATAAGCTTTCGATATACCACCAGCGCCACGGTACTTGTTCAAGCGTGTTTGCTGGCAGAATATTCGCCAGCTGCAATGCTTGCCTGTAGTTTTTATGCTGGTAGGCATGTTCAAACATATCGACCAATGATAGGGTGGCTGCTTGAGTTGGCGCGCTGTTTGATGCTTGCGCAACCTGCTCCTGTTGAGGCGCGGCTTGGATTGGTGACGCGTTGGCGGGCGGCGGCTGTTGCTGGCCAAATTGCCAACCCAGATAAAAGGCACAGGGAACTAATAGATATGGTAAAAGTCGGATCAACGTTAATGTATTCGCGTAAGTGGGTTGATGTATTCGCTCAAAACGATTGTGGAAAGGGTATCATTGTTAACGGTATAGGACGAGATATGATCAAAAAAGTTGCAGCTATTATGCTAAGCCTCTTCGGCATGTTAATTTTCTGTGAGGCATTCGCTGGCGTCGAGTTGAATGGGGTGTTCCAGCAGGGAGGGATGGTGATTGGAAAAACGACTCCCGGCGATGTGGTTTGGGTAGGTGATAAAAAAGTGCGAGTCAGTCAAGAGGGGCGGTTCGTTTTCGGTTTTGGGCGGGATCACGCTAAGAAACAAACGCTGAAGATCGAGCGCAATGGTCAGTTGGTTGAAACAAAAGCTGTGGAGGTTGCTCCCCGTGAATACAATATTCAACATATTGATGGCCTTCCCTCAAAGCATGTTTCACCTCCTGAGTCGGTGTTAAAACGTATTCGTCAGGAAACAGCATTGGTGAAGGCTGCTCGTAAAACAAATGATCAAAGAACGGACTTTCTATCTACTTTTGAGTGGCCGCTGCTAGGGCCTATCACCGGCGTATATGGCAGTCAGCGGGTGCTGAATGGACAGCCAAAACGCCCACACTATGGTTTAGATATTGCCGCCCCGGTTGGTACGCTGGTAACGGCTCCAGCACCAGGAATCATTACCCTGGCTCATGATGACATGTACTACTCAGGTGGTACGGTAATACTAGATCATGGTCATGGCCTTTCCTCGACTTTTATTCACCTCAGTAAAGTGTTGGTTAAGGATGGTGATGTTATTAAAACTGGCGATCCCATTGCTGAGGTTGGCTCAAAGGGGCGCTCAACTGGGCCACATCTAGACTGGCGTATGAATTGGTTTAACCAGCGACTTGATCCGGCACTCATCATGGGGCCAATGCCAGAGCAGGCAGAAAAATAAGCTATAGTTGAGTATATACAGACTCGAATTTTAGCTAAGGGCTTGGGTCCTCGGGGATTGGTATTAGGTTGGAGGTGTTGAATGCGTATTGGTATACCCAAAGAGCGAAAGTGCCATGAATATCGTGTGGCGCTGGTTCCCGAAACTGTTGCTGATTTGGTCGAGCAAGGCTTGGACGTGTTGGTTGAATCGGGGGCGGGCGATGGTGCTGGCTTTTGCGATGATGATTATCTTGGTGTTGGAGCCAAGATCGTATCGCAGCAGGCGTTGTGGCAAGATGGCGAGCTGATTGTTAAGGTGAAAGAGCCTCAGCCGGATGAGGTTAGCTTTGTTCGCCCAGAACACACCCTTTTTTGCTACCTGCATTTGGCGGCTTGTCATACATTGATGAAGGAGCTGTTGGCGCGAAAGTGCTATGCCTTTGCTTTCGAAACGTTGACAGATGATTCGGGCAGGTTGCCACTGCTGATGCCTATGTCGCAAATCGCTGGTAAGCTTGCGGTGCTGAATGGAAGTTACCATTTACAGAAGTTTGCTGGCGGAGCCGGTGTGTTAACCGCTGCGGTAACAGGAGTTGAGCATACTCGGATAACCATTGTCGGTGGCGGCGTTGTCGGTAGTGCCGCGGCGCGTGTTGCATTAGGTATAGGTGCTGAAGTAACAATAATTGACCGCAATCCAGTAGTGTTAACGCAGTTAGAACAACAGTTTGGGAGTAGCTTAAATCTTGTTTTGTCTTCGCCCCAGGCATTGCTTCGGCAACTGGAACAAAGCCACTTGGTTATCGGGGCGGTGCTGATACCAGGAGCGGCGGCTCCTAAGGTGATCTCGCTGGATATGTTAAAACATATGCCAAAGGGTAGTGTATTAGTGGATGTGGCGATTGACCAAGGCGGATGTGCCGAGAGTTCACGCCCGACTAGCCACCAAGATCCAACTTACGAAGTGGGCGGGGTTGTCCACTATTGTGTGACCAATATTCCCGGAGCAGTACCACAGTCCGCATCCGTTGTACTCAGTCGCATCTTGGCACCGTATGTAAGTGCTTTGGCCCAACATGGCAAAGACAGCATTATCAAACAGTCTAGCGGATTTGCTAACAGCCTGAACCTGGCCAATGGCCAGGTCATTCATCCGGCGTTGCGCTCTACATGAACAGCCCTTAGGGGCCGCTATTTTTGCTAAAAATTAAAAGTGGCTGGCTGCTCGGCACCAACAAGATATTTACGGCGGGTTTCAAACAAGGAGCGCTTCGTTATATTGTCGCCTTGTTTCTGATAAAGACTGGCGGTCATAAGAGTGGGGTCGCCTTCGATGGCAAATAAACGGCCGTTTTCTTTTAAAGCATCAAACAGGCAGTCTGGTACATTATTGACGGCGCCGCTAATCGCAATGGCATCGAATGGGCCATGATCGGTCCATCCTTTGGCTGCATCACC
>DFOV01000204.1:33412-41073 GCA_002376965.1 Gammaproteobacteria bacterium UBA3532 | reverse complement strand
GGTAATGAGCGATAAAGCTTTACCAAGGTTTGCTCAGAGCGTTTATCCCAGGTGGAATCTTTCATGCCTAGCCCCGTGCGGAGCCATTCGGGATTACAACGCAATGCAAGTGCAATTTGCTCTGTGCGGCCGGACTTGGGTGCTTCTTTGCTACGCCTATAGCGCCATATAGTTGTAGAGTGAAGGCCGATACGTTGCCCGAGCTGGCTATCCGTAACGCCTCGTTCACGCATAACTCTAGATAATCGTTGTCCAAACAATCTTTTACCCCCTTTTCAAAGTGAAAATATACTGAAAAAGGCGATACAGCAAATTATTGCAAAAAATACTATGGGGTCTTGAAAAATAAGGGCTGCAGAGGATGTGTTTTGCAAAAAATGCAAAACTTATATCTATTATAAGATAAATTAATTTCCATCTATTGCTTCTCGTGTGCGTTTGTCTCGCTCGTTGACGATGTTTTGAACGTTTTTAGCATTCTCTATCACTTTTGAAACGTCTTCTATTGATATATTGCCAGTGGGAGGTTGAATAGTGGGAGTATTTGTCGATGAAGAACGGTTGAGTTCGTCTTCTGAAATGATATCAGGGGTGGCTTCTTCCATTGAGAATTGATTGGTAGACTGCAGTTGAATTTCTTGAGCCTCGGGCTTGTGAGCATCTTGTTGTTGATTGGAATAGTGCCAGACGCCGTGTTCATCTTTCCAGCGATAGACTTTTTGGGTTGGTTGGGGAGTTGAGTTTGACACAGGTAGTTCGGGAATGCTTTTTTCTACGCTCTTTTTTATTGCCTGAGTGTCTGGTAACCAGTCTTTCCAGGACATAATAGGTTTACCATCCGGGCCTTTGATTAACATGGGTGCTGCGAGTGCTGCTATGAGTGCTAGTGCAATAAGCTTATAAACAAGCTTCATGGTTATCTCCAACTTGCTAGATGGCGGTGTTATTCATTCCTATTTTAGATGTTCTGGCCTAGAATAAACAATAAAAGAACGATTTCGTCGCGAATGAATTTTTAAGTAAGTATGTTGGATGAAAAATAATGAAAATAGAGTTATCCCCTACAGAAGTTCGTATTCTCTCCGCGCTGATGGAAAAAGAAATCACTACACCCGATCAGTATCCATTAACACTCAATAGCCTGACCACTGCCTGCAATCAAAAGAGTAACCGTGAGCCAGTAACCAACTTAACGGAAACAGAGGTCATTGATGGGCTTGATTTGCTAAAGACCAAGCATCTTATTCTAAAAATTTCCACGAACACCGGCCGAACGGACAAGTACAAGCAACGATTTTGGGGCAGTTCAACAAGTGTGTTTGACTTTAAAAAAGCGGAAGCGGCGTTACTCAGTGTTTTAATGTTGCGAGGTGCTCAAACGCCAGGGGAGTTACGAACTCGGACAGCTCGGTTTCATGAGTTTTCAAGTACAACAGAAGTAGAGAGCGTGTTGGAGAAGTTGGCGACTCGTGATGATGGCCCCTATGTTCGAAGGCTGGAACGCGAGCCTGGAAAACGCGAAGCTAGGTATATTCATCTGTTTATGGATGACGAGGACACATCAAGCTTGGTTGCAATGGCTAGTTCTGGTGATAAGAGTGGTACAGGAGGGAGTGGGGTAGCCACTCGTGTTGAAGTGCTCGAAGGTCAAGTGGCAGAGCTAACAGCGGAACTTAACGCATTGAAACAGCTAGTTGATGAGCTGTTGGCATAAGCGGCAATGCGGCTTCTTTGAGCTGGTTATTCAATCAGCTCATCTGCCTTGACATGAAGGGCTTTAAGTTCCAAGGCAATATGGGGCATACGCCCGCCGTAAAGTTGATCGATGATCTGGCGTTTTAAACGATTTTTGTAAAGGGCAGATAGCGAGTCACACTCGTCGATAAGCAAGTTGCTAATAAACAGTGATGGAGTGCGATCATGGTAAGTACGCAAGCTTTTAAGGGTTATTATGGGGAAAAAAGGTTTGCCTTTGTATCCTCGGGTGATTAGTCCAAAAAGCTTGTTATGAATATCGCTGCCGTAGCGGCTTTTCTGGCTCTGCTCTTGACCAGGAATCTTAATAACAAATTCACTATGTTTCGGATCGAAGGTTTCATCATCACTTAGTTTAAGGTGAGTCGTTCCTTTGGGAACAATGGCAATTTTTGTATCGATGATATGGTCTTTACGGATCCCGTATGAGTGATGCAGGATCGATTCATACTCAAACTCCAGACCATTGTCATGAAATTCAAAGCTATAGCGTTTGGCTAAGTGCTTAATTGAGTCGATATAAATTAAGAAGCTCGAACGATATTCGTTGAGTAGTCGTTGGTCGAGCAGGCGCTCTGCTTCATTTTTATAGGGGCGCAGAATATCAATAACGCTAGGTCTAATTTCGGTCATTTCCATACCCATCTATCGGCGAAAAAACGCCCCCCGTCGCTCTGACTATCGTTCTGTATAGGTAATCCTATTTTCTTATGTTATCTTCCTCTAAATATAATGGTACAAAACATCACGAAGTCAAAGTTGAAACGAGGTGATTTTGTAATTTAACAAAGCTGATAACGCCGTCGCTCCAGGCTGGCTCGCTAACGAGACATTGAAACATTATGTCGCTACCGACTCACAATAAAGCCACTTACCACTTTATTTTACCATTACTGCTTTGCTTCCTACCGTTGCTGATAGCTGGATACGGTAATGACGAAGGCGAACTATCCAAGCATGGCAATGTTCTGCGTGTCGTTACACGTAATGCGCCAACGACATATTATTATGGTCATCAAGGCCCAGAAGGATTTGAGTTTGAGTTGGCAAAAGCATTTGCCGACTGGAGCGGGAGACAACTCCAACTGAAAACAGCGGAAAGTGTAACTGGTTTAATTGGCGTGCTAAACCGAAAGCATGCTGATATCGTTGCTGCTGGTATAACAGTTACACCGCGTCGCAAGAAGTATTATAGTTTTGGTCCCGGCTATCTAAAGATAACCCAGCAACTGATCTGTCCTATCGGATTGGATGTTTCGTCAGACCTAAAAGCCTTGGAAGGCTTGGCTCTTATTGTTAATCAAGACAGTAGTTTCGAAGAAAACCTCAAAGCGCTGCAAGCGCAGTATCCTCGCATTAGTTGGCATGCAACAGATAATTTGGATGTCGAGGAAATACTATTCAAAGTATCCGAGTCGGATGCGCTGTGTACCATCACCGATTCTAATATTTTTGATATGAATCGTCGCTATTTTCCCCACCTTAGGCGAGTGATGGATGTTAGTGATAGTCAGCAGTTTGGATGGATGATAGGTAATAACCGTCCGTATCTACAAGATGAACTCTATATCTTTTTCGCTCAACCCTCGACCCAATTACTCATCGAAGCGCTTTATGACAAGTACTATGGCAATGCAGATGCGTTCGATTACGTGGATATCAGCGTATATAACCGTCGGATTGCTTCTCGTTTACCGAATTATGTCAATGAGATTCAGCTGGCTGCTGATACCTATAATATTCCCTGGATGGTATTAGCCGCTCAAGCCTATCAGGAGTCCCACTGGGATCCGAAGGCCAAGAGTCCTACTGGTGTTCGTGGCTTTATGATGTTGACGCAAAATACGGCTAAGTCTGTTGGGGTTACAAACCGTTTGGATGCCAAGCAAAATATTTGGGGGGGAGCAAAATATCTTAGCCGACTGCAGAAGCGTATTCCAAAAGAGATCCATGAACCCGACAAGCTTAAGTTTGCCTTGGCGGCATACAATGTTGGAATGGGGCATCTCTGGGATGCCATAGGCTTAGCTAAGAGGTTAGGATATGATTACCGGTATTGGGAAAACATGGCTCAGGTACTTCCTTTATTGGCGCAAAAGAAATACTATTCTAGCCTTAGGTATGGTTACGCTCGTGGACTAGAGCCTGTTTTGTATGTAGAAAGAATTAGTGACTACCACGACATATTAAGACAGCATCAATTGTTTAAGGAAGACGATTACTACGTATCGCGTGAGTGACCGTTTTTTACGAAGACCGCCTAGTGCGGGTCTTGATTCGGTGTTTATTACACTTGCTTTAGTGTTTAAAACACGTGAAATAGTTTTATAACAAGAGTCAGAGATGCCCAATTTTAATGACCACCTGCTAGCCGATGCTGTAAATGAAGTAAACTTACGTAACTACCAAAAGACGCTGCGGCTGACTTATGATGATTGGCGGCAGTTCGCCAACTGGTTTGACCGTTCCAGCCAAAAACTCCCTCAAAATACAGTGGTTATCCGTACATTGGGTAACAGTGGCATGTCTTTGTCACCCTACCAGCCTTTTATCGATATTATTCGTCAACTGAGTGACGACGCCCCTTTTGACGACCTGTTAAATAGAGCTTCCGTATATCCGCTTCACCGGCCCTTGTTTCAGGCTACGTTTAACGAAACGACCTATCGCCGTGAAGAGCCCGTCATCCTTGAGGAGTTGGGGTATGAGAAGCACCGGCTGCGCCAAGGTATCATTCATTGCTTGAGCGAGCTTGCAAGCGATAAAACACTCGTGATCGCTATTCCTGAGTTTAACTTAGCTTCGATTTCCAGTTTGAAGTTGCTTAGTCTGGTTAGTCGAATTCAACAGCGGGGTCGCGTGCTGTATCTGATTGGCTACCGTAACGACTGTCAATTCACCAATGAGGAGCATGGAGAAAAATGGCAGTCTTTCGTTAATCAGCTCGAAGGTGCAGTTCTTAATGACGAGTCTACCGAGCTTACTTCCGAGGCCCAATCGCATTGGTTTGATGTAGTTAAGAACGCGCAAGACCAACAGGTCAGTGTGCCCGCAGATATTTTGCGAAAAGCAAAAGATTCATTGGAATGGTTGGCTAACGAAGAGGCTTTATTATTGGCCGAAGGGTATCTGGCTGGCGCGGAGCAGGCACTGAGTGAAGATTTTACCTTACTAAAAGCCGAGGCGTTGTACTACGCACGTGAATTTGAAAAGGCGCTGATAGTCTATCAAAGCTTGGTGGACGACGCTCATGGAACGCGCGATACGCAGCTTCTGACTCGTGGCTACCGCAAAATTGCATTGTGCTATTTGCACTTGCAAGAGTTTAATGGTGCTCGGCGCTACATTCAGATGAGTTCACGCATCGCTAAGCGCTTTGATCAAAAGAAAAGCGCTACCACTGCACTGTTTGCTTTATTCCTTATTTGTGAACAACAAACGCAAGTTCTAAAGCTCGAACAATTTGAAGAGCTGCTTTCATCACTGGAGAGTTTAGGCTGGGAAAACTGCTATGCATTTTGTAGCAAAAGTTCATTTAGTTATCAGAACTTTTTTGATGATTTCGAAACGGTAAAATCGCTATGCGAGAAAGCGATATCAATCAGTAAAAAGCTGGATAATGAGCATGCGCTGGCTGCTGCTTACCACAAACTGGGTTTATATTATGCCAGCCTTCAGGAGTACGGTAGTGGCCTTCGTTACTTCAAAGAGAGTGAGAAGTTGCGGCTGCGTATTGGTCACCCTGTCGAGATAGCGCGAATTTGCAATGGTATTGGCTTTTTCCACTTACTTTATGAGGATTATGAGCAGGCACTTCAATATTATCAGCGCTCAAATAAGCAGTTGAAATTTGTACGTGATTACAACGAAGTAGCGGTATCGCTGTTTAACCTAGGCTTACTTTATTTGCATGCTCGACGGTTTAAAGAATGTCTGCGGATCATGACTGGCATCGCACAGTTAATGAATATTCTGCATATTGATGTCTTCCCGTATCACACCATTGATGATGTTTATGCGCTAAAGGCTTTGTGTTATCTGTTGATTGATCAGCATGTGGCTGCGATATCGTACATCAACCGGTTGGGACATATGGATGAAGGCAACAATCCTGAAACTCAAATGTTCTTTTATATCACGCGTGGCATTTTGAGTGTGAAGCAAGGCAATTCTGAGCTGGCTTTGGAATACTTTGAGCAAGCCAAAAAATTGCTAACCATTCGGAATCCACTAATACTGCTATTTTCGCCATTTTTCTTTATCGAATATGGTCGCGCACTTTATTCTCTTGAGTGCGTTGACGAAGCTAGAGCAGCGTGGAATGAAGGCTTGGATATTGCCACTGAGAATGACTTTACTCATAGTATTCGTTGGATCCAATCTTTGCTGGCTTCGCCTGAAAGGCCTATCAGAAATTACCCTTTGGCCAGCGCTGAAATCGATATGGATGGCTTTATTGATTCGGTACGCAAAGATGTGGCTCTCAATGCATCGCACCGTAAGCTGGCGACGATTAAGTTGCTGCAAAACATGCAGTCAACCATTGTTCATAGTGCCGATAAATACAAGTTGGCGAATGAGCTGCTTGAGCTGATGCAAATGAACTACCCAATTGAAGTTGGTGTTTTCGCTGAATTCACCGGCGGAGAATGGCAGTGTCTAAGTGCCCGGCCTGATACGGATGCAACCAGAGAGCTGTTTATGCCAGCGGTTAAGGCGTTGGTTAAGAAGAAAGAGCTAGCTGTCGTTCCTGCTAGTGATGTCCCTTCGTTACCAAAACCCCAAGGTACTTCCAGTAACACTATTATTAACTTGCCATTAGTTGGCGAGCAGGGGGTGATGGCTAATGTTCTCTTAGTTACTGAGAGAGATGAGTGGTCGATAAGCAGCGATGATCTTGATGTTCTGGTGATAGCCGCCAAACAAGCTGGGGCTGTGCTGGAGAAAATTGAACGGTCGGAAGCGTTGCAACGTGCCAACAATGAATTAAATAAAACCATGGAAATCTTGCGGGTGACGCAAAATGAACTGGTCGAATCGGAAAAAATGGCTTCCTTAGGGCAGCTGGTTGCTGGGGTTGCCCACGAAATCAATACGCCAGTAGGGGTTGGTGTTACTGCGGCTAGTCACTTAGAGGCCAAAACGCGGGATATGCTGCGCCTTTTTGAATCTGGTCAGCTTAAAAAGAGTTCGTTGACTGAGTTTTTGGCTACTTGCACAGAGTCGAGCAAAATTATCCTCTCAAACCTGGATCGCGCATCGAAGTTGATTAAGAACTTCAAGCAGGTCGCTGTCGATCAAAGCAGTGAAGAGCGTCGAAAATTTAATTTACTTGATTACCTGCAAGATGTGTTACTAAGTCTGCGCCCAAAACTAAAAAATACCAATGTTGAGGTCGCGATTGATGGTGACCGTACGGTCATCATGGACAACTATCCTGGAGCTCTATCACAAATTGTATCAAACCTGGTCATAAACTCGCTGGTTCACGCTTTTGAAGGAATTGAAGCTCCTAAAATATTGATGACAGTCTCTATGGAACAAGAGACTATTATTTTTACATACAAAGATAATGGAACCGGGATCAGTGAAGAAGCCCGAACTAAAATTTTTACACCATTTTATACCACCAAGCGTGGTGAGGGTGGAACTGGGCTGGGGCTTCATATTGTCTATAATTTAGTAACGCAGAAGCTCAAGGGGAGTATTGCTTGTGCATCTGAGGTAAACAATGGGGTCGAGTTTGTTCTAAGGTTGCCGTTAGAGCTTCCAAGAGTTTAAAGTTCTTTTACTTCTTGAAAGAGGGGATTCGTTTGAAAACTAAGTTAAATTTATTAACCGTGGCTGTTTTGAGCTACGCAATGATTGGTTGTGGCGGCAGTGCTAGTAAAAATTGGAGACCCCCC
>DFOV01000204.1:32497-33095 GCA_002376965.1 Gammaproteobacteria bacterium UBA3532 | reverse complement strand
GTGAAGTCGAGTTATTTCAACTGCCGTCGGCCACAGCAAATGAAGGGCAAACTGACAGTGGCACCAGCGTTGATGAACCGGAAGAACAAAATACCGAAACCGAGCCTACTGAGGTTGAAAACAATAATATAACCGCCGATGGCATTAACGGGGTTTGGTTGCTATCTGATGCAGAACAAATAGCCGAAGGAAGTATTGAATACCGTTATTTTGAAGATGATGCTGAGATTGCCTTAGAGTATTTAGTTACAGATGGCGAATGTAAGTGGATTCTAGAGCTTGACTATGAAAACCTAGGGGGGGATACCTATCGGGAGAACGAAGGAGACGGTTATTCTACAACTTTCAACTTAACCCCCAACGGCAAAGAATTGACCTACAATCTCATTTCAGAAAACGATAATGGTGTAGTCATGGAGTTAGATATATCGAGAACATTCCCGATTGCTAATGTAACCAATGAAGAGTTAGCTGAGTTATGTGAAGGAATAACTCCTCGCCCTCTTAGCGAATAGTCAATCAGGAGTAAGAAAATATAGTCGGAAATTGTGGCTTCGCAGCCAATAGAAGAGAGTTGGTTGCGGGGGCTGGATTTGAA
>DFOV01000204.1:0-32163 GCA_002376965.1 Gammaproteobacteria bacterium UBA3532 | reverse complement strand
CGGGTTATGAGCCCGACGAGCTACCAAGCTGCTCCACCCCGCGACAACGAGCGAGAATTATACGGATGTGATAAACTCTTGTCAAATTTATATTTTTACATGGCTAAAGACCGCTTTTCAGCATCCAACATGACCGGAAGCCGTTAAGTTTTAGCCACTGGTATCCAATCTAAAACTATTCTCATAAGGGGTTATTGTGGTTGATTATCATGTCACCGCGACGGCGGCGCGTGGTCTTGAAGGCTTGCTGCATAAAGAATTAGAGCACCTTGGATGGAAAGAGCTATCCGATTCGGTAGGTGCGGTAACTGGTCAGTGCGATATCGAAACGATCTATCGAACCTGTCTTGGGTCACGAATCGCAAGTCGGGTTTTATTAGCATTAACGACGGTAAAAATTACCGATGCCGAAGATCTATATCGTCATGTTATTGAGTTTCCCTGGCAGGAACATGTGTCACTACCACGCTCGATCTGTATCGATTTTAACGGCACGTCCGATGAAATTCGCAATACTCACTTTGGTAGCTTGAAAATCAAGGACGCGTTTTGCGATTGGAGTCGCGACTATTTTGGAAAGCGCCCAGTTGTCGATAAAAAAACGCCTCATTTACGCATCAATGCATTTCTCGATAAGTGGTCAAATCTAACCCTCGCCCTCGATTTAAGTGGTGACCCCTTACATAAGCGCGGTTATCGTGTAGCTGGTGTTGAAGCACCAATAAAAGAGAATGTTGCCGCAGCATTACTGCAACGCATAGGCTGGCCTGACAGCTTCTCGCCAGAGTCTTCCATTGTTGATCCAATGTGTGGTTCAGGGACTTTTCTTATTGAGGGGGCTCTTATGGCGCTGGGTATTGCTCCTGGGATCTATCGGTCTCGCTACGGTTTCTTTCCTTGGAAGGGACACCAGTCTGAGGTTTGGCAGTCACTGCTTGAAAAAGAAAAGCTAAAGCTGGAAGCAATTGAAAGCGGGTCAGTCATTGCGTTTGGTTTCGATAAAGATGAGAAAGCTATTCTTGCGGCGAAGAGCAACATGGAAAAGGCGGGATTATCAAAAGTTATCAATGTTGAACAACGCGACTTTACCAAACACCAGCTACCAAAAGCACATATGAATCGAGGGCTAATCATAACAAACCCACCATATGGTAAGCGCTTGGATGATGTGGATTCATTGTACCGCTTATATAGTCGTCTTGGAAAAACATGTAAAGACGAGTTTGCTGGATGGGTGCTTGGTTTGATCACACCTGAGCAGTCATTGGCTCACCAGTTGAGGTTACGAGCAGACAAGAAGAATAAGGTGTATAACGGTGCGCTGGAGTGTGAGTTTTATCAGTATAGATTAAGTCAATCCACGACGAAACAAGCGGTCGAAGCATTAGACCAAGCAAGCCCTCTGAACGAATCGAACAAAGTAAAAGCTTCAGATGAAACTGACCTGGTGTTAAGTGAAGGGGCGAAATTTTTAGTTAACCGTTTGTTGAAAAATCAGAAAAAGCTTTCTCGTTGGCTGAAGAGAGAAGGTATCAACTGTTACCGTTTGTATGATGCTGATTTGCCAGAGTATAAATTTGCTATAGATGTATACGATGGCAATTACCATCTGCAGGAATATAAAGCGCCCAAGTCTGTTCCTTTGGAAGACCAGCAACGCCGCGCTAAAGAAGTGGTATTGGCAGTGATGCAGGCATTTGGCTTAAGCAACCGTCAAGTAAGTACCAAGCTACGCCAGTCGAATGCTCGCGACAACTATCGAAAACTGGCTGATACTCAGCACCGGCAAGTGGTAGATGAATATGGCGCTAAGTTTGAGGTAAACCTGTTTGATTATTTGGATACCGGCCTGTTTTTAGATCATCGCCCCATGCGACGATGGATAAGGGAAAATGCCAATAACAAGCGCTTTTTGAATCTGTTTTGCTATACAGGCGCTGTCACCATAAGTGCGGCACTGGGTGGTGCAGTAGTAACTGACTCGGTCGATTTGTCAAAGACCTACTTGGCTTGGGCACAACGAAACATTCAGCTAAATGGATTGGATGCCTCATGTCATTCCTTGATCAATCAAGATGTTATGCAATTTCTAGAGACTAGCAGTAATCAATATGAGCTTATCTTTGTCGACCCGCCGACATTTTCAAATTCAAAAAAACTTGATGGGGTTTTCGATGTCCAACTGCAACATGTCGAGCTAATCGAGAAAGCTATGAGGCATTTGGTGCCTGATGGCACGCTCATTTTTTCTAATAATTTCCAGAAATTTAAATTAGATGAGCGGTTGTCGACTATGTTTAATGTAGAGGAAATTACGGCGCAGACCCTGGATATGGATTATGCGCGCAATAAAAAAATCCATCAATGTTGGCGAATAACACATGACAACAATAAATAACCTGATTGAGCAAATTGGACGAGTAGTACTGGGTAAAGAAACAGAAATTCGACTGGCTTTGACATGTGCCTTGGCGCGTGGGCACCTGTTGCTTGAAGATCTTCCGGGTATGGGAAAAACAACCTTGGCTCATACCCTGGCTAATGTGCTTGGCTTATCTTTTAATCGGGTGCAATTCACCAGCGACTTGCTACCAGCTGATATTACCGGTGGCATGATATTTATCCCGGAAGAAAAGCGCTTTGAGTTTCGAAAAGGGCCGATATTTAATCAAGTGCTGTTAGCCGATGAGATAAACAGGGCAAGTCCAAAAACCCAAAGTGCTTTGCTTGAAGCTATGGAGGAAAAGCAGGTTACGGTTGAGAATGGTAGCTACCCGCTGCCGGATGTGTTTTTTGTGATTGCCAGTCAGAATCCCGGCTATCAGTTAGGAACATTTGGTCTGCCCGAGTCGCAGCTTGACCGTTTCCTAATGAAAGTTTCTCTCGGTTACCCTGACCCAGACAGTGAGAAGCGATTGCTACTCGGTCAAGCGCCGTCCCATCGCTCGCTAGAAAAGCTGCTTAGTGAAGAAGAGTTGGTTTCTCTTCAGAAAAAAGTTGAGCAAGTCGCGATGAAAGAGCCTGTGGTATTGCTTATTCAAGAAATTTTAAAATATAGCCGCCAATCCGGAGTTTTCACTCATGGCTTATCTCCCAGAGCAGGGATTGGACTGGTAGCCGCGTCCAAAGCATGGGCCATCGTGCATGAGCGCAATTATGTTATTCCCGAGGATGTTATTGCTGTGGTTGAACCGGTAGTAAATCATCGATTGGTCTTTGCTGAAACCGCTCAACATAAGCTGCCTAGTGAGGTTATATTGTCAGCGATTAAGGTTCCTGTGTAAATCGATGCTTAAACGCGGAGCAAGAGGGCTTAAGGCACGGTTTCAAAGCTGGTTGGATAGACGCTTTCCCATGGCCAGCGAGCATAAAGTGCAGTTCAATAATGTCTTTATCCTACCTACACCACTCGGCTATTTATATGCACTTGCGACGGTACTATTAATTGTCGGTGCGATTAACTATCAGAACAGCATGGCTTACATCATGGCCTTTTGGATGATGGCGATTGGCTTTGTGGTGATGATCTTTACCGTTCGAAACCTTGTTGGTCTGGTTTTGTCACCTAGCTATGGGAGAGAGGCTACGGTCGGCGAATCTCTTGGTTTCTGTTTCGCTGCTAGTAGCCAGCGCAATCATAGGAATATACGGCTGGAGGGCGGAACTAGTGTTGATGTAAGCGCTGGTGAGTCAGCTAAGCTCATGGTGCTTGAAAAAGCACGAAGACGGGGCCTGCATTTCGCTCCGCGAATAAAGGTAGTTACAGCCTTTCCTTCTGGCTTGTTTCGGGCTTGGACCTATGCCCATGTGAATGCCTCAACACTTGTTTATCCTAAGGCCATTGATCCTAGTATGTGGCCTTCAGGCACAGCAGATGAACAAGATGAAAGTGAGTCTTCTTCAGCTAAGCCGGGTGAGCAGTTTTTTGGCTTAAGGCCGTTTCAACAGGGGGATAGTATGTCTCGTGTTGCTTGGTCTGCCTATGCTAAGACGGGGTTGCCTTTCGTGAAAGATCTGAGGGCAGAAACCGCAGTCGATAATATCTTTTCGTTAGATAATTCACCGGCGAATGATCTTGAATTAAAGCTAAGCCATCTTGCCCACTGGTGTATCGAAGCTGAGAATAAAGGCCTCTCCTATGGGTTAGTCCTTGGTTCACAACGCCATGATACAGGAACTGGTGAAGCGCATCTTCGACAGTGCTTAAAGGCCTTAGCCATGTATGGGGAGGGTAGGTAGTGACCAGCGATATACTGACTCGTCGTCATTACTTGCAGTTGGTGGCATTACTGTATTTTGTGCTGTCCCCCTTGATCTACCATCAACCGGGATTGGTGATTGCCGCCACATTGTTGTTGTTTCCTTTTATATTCTGGCGTCAACGTTTTAGTGGGTGGTTAACTGTACTTATCAAGTTTTCGCTGTTGGCTGGTTATGCAGTTGCCATCAAGCTTAATTACTCCCCCTTTATTTCTCAGTCTTCAGCGGTGAGCTTTTTTATTGCCACCGTATTGCTTAAATGCTTTGAAATGCGTACTCGACGCGAACTTTATATTGTTTTAGCGCTGGGCTTTTTTGGGCTGGGTGTGAACTTTCTTTTTTATCAAGGGATACCTTCAGCGGTTTTTATGCTGTTGGGCCTTAGCGGGCTTATGTATTTTCTTATAATGCTGTCTGCAATAGGTACAAATAGCAAAATGCGGGAATTTGGTATGGCTAAGTTTTCGCTTATGCTGGTGGTCATCAGCATACCTTTGATGAGTTTCTTTTATGTCGCTTTTCCACGGCTGCCGACAGCGCAGTTGGGATTACCCAACCTAGGCCAGGCATTATCTGGTTTATCAGAAGATATGTCGCCGGGCGATATAGCCAATCTGAATCAGGATAACAGTGTAGCTTTTAGGGTCGACTTTCTGGAAGGTGAAATGCCGCCTGAGATGATGCGCTATTTTCGTGTTTATAGCTTGTCGCTTTTTGATGGCATTAAATGGAGTCAGGGTGAAAAACGCAATGTTGGGGCTATTGACTATGCTACTGAGCAGGGGAGCGCGGTGGCCTACCAGATAACCATGGAGCCTCAGAAAGTTAAGGCATTGCCAAGCCTGGACTATTTAATTGATAGTAATAACCGGAGGGTTTCTGATGAAGGCATGGTGCCTACTAAGCGAAAAGCATTAACCGCACGAATGCGCTATAAGCTAACCAGTGTGCCAGGTTTGTCTGAGTTTCCGGTAACCAGGCTATCAAGCAGAGAAGAAGCTTATTATCGTACTTTGCCTGAAAACAATCCGCGTTTGATACGCTATGGCCAGCAATTAGCAGGTAGGCCATTGAGTGATGTAGTGGCCGAATTAACCGCGACCATTAATCAGCAGCCTTATTGGTATACGCTGTCTCCTCCACTATTGCCCGAAGCGGGTCGCTATGATCATTTCTGGTTTGAGACGCAGCGAGGCTTTTGTGCCCACTATGCATCTGCAGTCGCCATCATATTACGCGCTGCTGGCTTTCCGGCTCGTGTAGTGACCGGCTATCAGGGGGGAGAAGTCAATGATGTAGGGCAATATCTTATTGTCAGACAGTCCGATGCTCATGCCTGGGTTGAAGTCTGGAGTAGCAGTAGTGGTTGGCAACGGTTCGATCCGACAGCGGCTATTTCTGATTTAAGGGTCGAAGAGCAGCTACAACAAGACGTGGCCGAGCGAGCAGGTAGTTCGGTTAGTATAGGCAGTGGGATTGGATGGCTGCAAAAAGCGGTGTGGCGCTGGGACTACCTAAATCATCAATGGCATCAAATGGTATTGGGATATGATCATGAGCGGCAAAAAGAGTTGCTACAAAAGCTTGGTTTGGCGGCAAATCAATGGCACATATTGCTAATTGCAATGGTCGTTATTCTGCTGTTATTTGTCGCGGTAGTGGCGTTGTTTGCTATACCTCGCCATCGTCTTACTCCACTCGAAAAAGCGTTTGGCATTCTCGACCAGTCTTTGGCGCTGGCTGCTCCAGAATCGCTGCGCAAGCCTCCTTACTCGAAGTTGGTTGTTGCAGAAAAGCTCGTTGCAGAAAAGCTAGTTGGTGAGGAAGGTAAACGGTTGGCGCAGCGTTATCGAGTCGTACGTTATCGTGATGGTTCGTCTGCCAATGAGCTGGTACCTGAGATACGAGAACTAGCGAAAAAGTTGAAAAAATGAGGACGGCATGAAAACTGATATAATTTTATTGGGAACTGAGGGCTGCCACCTGTGTGAACTGGCTTATCGGGTTATTCACCAAGCTGGCTTGTCAGGTAGAACCCGTATAGAGGACATAGTAGAACGCAGTGAATGGCTGGAGCGTTATCAGGATAAAATCCCGGTGATTATATTGGGAGAGCGTGATTTATGCTGGCCATTTAATGTCGAAGAGCTACAAGACTGGCTGAATCGAGCAGCTTGAAGCAGTTTGGGTCTATAGTTAAAAAAGCTCAATGTCATCATCGTCATCTTCAGCATCCTGTTCAACCAGGGCTTTCATGGCGCTCAGGGCTTCTTGAATAGATGCTCCATTGGCAATTTGCTCGTGAATTAGTCGTTCTTCTTTCATGGAATATTTGCTGTAAACGGCTGCATTAAGAGCCGACCATTTTTCTTCATCTATTTCTACTGGCGGTACTTTATCGAGAAGTTTAGCCAGTTCGGTAATGCTATCGGCAACATGTTCAATGCGTTGGCCTAAACGGTCATAAAATTGCAAAGCAATTACGGAGTTTTGTGCTCGATCAGAAATCTGGTGACTAATATCCTGCAAGCTATCGTTTTGCTCGGTTTCGCTGTCTAGCTGTTGCTTTAATTGATGGCTGAATCCAGCCATCTGTGCAAAGTTATCACTGAGTGAACCAACAGCTTGGTTGGCATCATGCTGGGCATGATGCAGTTGAGCGACGGCTACATTGAGTAGATCAAGTAACTCTCGATGGGTGTGTAACGACATGCAAATGCGCCTATTCTTGTAAAAGCCGAGATCATTATTCTAAATATAGAACAGTTTCCACAAATTGAGAGGGCTAGTTTGCGTCGGATAGAGACTGTTCAATAATTAGTGCTCGTCCAATCGAGCTGGTCAGCAATTCACTAAGAAAAGTCGTTGGCATATTGTTTAGCCTGGCATAAATGGCTCGAAAAGCGGCGACGTTCTTCACGTAATGGCGAGTTTCTTTCCAGGGCATGGTCTCAATCCAAACCGGGGCAGGTACAGACTCTTTTGGCATATTAGTAAGCCAGCGTTTTACACGATGAGGTCCAACGTTATACGCGGCTGTTGCAGGGGCAAAATGATTAAAGGTCTGATATTGTTTACCCAGATAATAAGTTCCCAAGTCAATATTCGTGGTTGGTTCGAGGATTTTCCGCCCTGGCAGTCTGGATTGATAGAGCTCCTTGTAGGTTGCTCTGGCTGTTGCTGGCATCAATTGCATCAAACCCAATGCCCCAACAGGGGAGCGGGCGTCGGGACGATAAGCGCTCTCTTGGCGAATAATCGCGCTTATCCAGTCGACGGGCATGGCGTGTTTTTCGGACATCGTAATTATTTCGGGTTGTTTCGCGGTGGGAAATCGCATGTTAATCACATCGTGATATTCACCACCAGAAAGTAACGAAATAGCTCGGTCGTACCAGCCCCAGTCATAGGCCAGCTGAGCCAAGTAGGGATAGTCTTCTCCTTTGGCAACCTTTAACGCATGAAACCACTCTCGCCTGGCATGATAATGGCGATCAAGCAGGAACAGCTCTTGTGCGCGGCGAATGGCTGGAACTTGGGCCACCTTTGCTAAGTGTTTTTGATCGGGTATAAACGATTTTTCATTAAGTGCGATGGATTGCTTGAGTTGCACGGCAGCAAGAAAGCCATAGTAGCTACGCTCTTTTGCCAGCTCTTCTAGCAAAGCCTGGCTTTCTGGAAGGTATTTCTGATGGCTCAGTGAAATCGCCAGCCAATATTTCCACCGACTCTTATTGAAAAGTGCGTACTGGTGTATCGTTCCCGATAGGCTGTCCCAGTCCTGCTGATATAAAAAGAATCGAGCAAACCATTCCGCCAGTTGCTTATCATTGCTTGTGCGCAGTGATTTTAGCAACCAATAGCGAGCCTTTGGATCTTGTTTAACTGCATAGCTCAACGCGACGTCATACTGCAGAGACTTCACCTGCTCCAGAGTTAGTGGGAGGTTTTCATCTTTTAGGTAGGAAATAATGTAGTCGGGGTTATCCCATTTATACTTTTTTAAAATCGAGGTGTAGATAACGCCGAGCTCTCGCTTGCCGCCTTTTAGATTAAGCTTTGGTGTTTCTTTTTTATCCAGCTCTATCCACTCGTCTGTCAGCCTGGCTTGCTGTCGGCTTACAAAGCGTTTTAGGTAGGCTGCAAGACCATATTGACGCTGATTGATGGCGAGTTGAATACGACGCCAGGCTTTATCGCCGAAGTTTTTTGTGCTTTTGGCCCAGGCGTCAAACACTTGGTCGCAATCGGCGTGGCGTGATTTCCCGTGAAGCCAATAGCGGTATACCTGGTCTTTGGTATCTGCGCTAGGTCCTTGCTGCCATAGTAGCGATAAGTATTTACAGTGACGCTTTTCATTACCTGAATATCTGTAATGGCGTATAAACTCAGGCCAATTTTGCTGCTGGTAATAACGGTTTATCAGTGTACGTTTGATTGAACGGGTGTAAGGGCTATTGGAGTGCTGGCTCAGAAAGTCCTTGAGCGCCTTATTGGTGCCGTAGCGTTCAAGGTAAGCAGCTTCAAGATAAGGGTAGAGAGGATAATTCTTCAGTAAAGAGAGTTGCGGTGAATGGATATCGATGATCCCAGCCTCCAGCTCCTTTTCTTTTATTGTGAAAAGCAGCCGCAATGCCGCACTGCTCTCAGCTGAAACATATTGCTGTTCCGTTTCTGACTTTAAGGGCTCTTCCGCTATTGCTTGATGGGCGTGAACAATAAGGATGAAAAAGACGAGAATCTTCTTAGATAAGGTTATCATGGTGTCCGTTTCATGAGTGCTAACTGAGGTGATTGGTTCCATTGTACCGATCTAGGCATTTGTTTCCAGTCGTTTTATTGAGGTGCCATTGATTAAGCAGTGATTTAGCTATCCTGGCTGAAAATAAGTGTAAAACATGTGATAATCGCGCCTTCAATCAATTGTAAGTAGAACTATGGCACTAATCAATCTCACAGATATTTCACTCAGTTTTTCTGGAAATCATTTATTCAGCAATGTGTCTGCCTCCATCCACAAGCAGGAAAAGATTGCAATTGTAGGGCGAAATGGAAGTGGAAAGTCGACCTTGCTTCAGTTGATTCAAGGAAAGCTTGAACCGGATGACGGCCAAATAAAGAAAGCACAGCTAATTAGTATTGCCGAGGTTGAGCAAAAGCTGCCAGATGATCCTGAGATTCGATGTGGAGAGTACATATTAAGCGGCTTAGGTAAGCTGGGCGTTGTTATTCGAGAATATTTCGCGCTACTTGAAGAGCCTGAGGCTGACTCTGATTCTTGGGCGGAACGTTTGGGTAAGCTGCAGAGCGAAATCGAACACCAAGACGGCTGGGATCTTGTTAATCGCATTCAGCAAATATTCAATAGCTTCAACGTTAATGAAAATACATTGGTCAACGAGCTTTCTGGTGGTCAGATAAGGCGAATGGCTATCTTGAAAGCCTTGGCTAGGCAGCCCGATATCTTAGTTTTAGATGAGCCGACCAACCATCTGGATATTGATAGTATCGAATGGCTGGAAAAGCAGATCGCAGATTATCAGGGAACCGTGATTTTTATCAGTCATGATCGGGCCTTCACCGCCAAACTGGCCACTAAAGTCTGGGATTTAGATCGTACCGTACTAACGGTGTATGACTGTGGTTTTAATGACTATTTGCAGCGTAAGCAGGAAGCGCTGGAACGCGAAGAGGTTGAGCAGGAAAAATTCAATAAATTGTTGGCTCAGGAAGAAGCCTGGATCCGGCAAGGTGTCAAAGCAAGACGTACACGCGATATGGGCAGGGTTGGTCGGTTGCTTGAAATGAGAAAGCAAAAAGCCCAGTTTATAAAGCAGCTTGGCAGTGCCAAATTTGACATCAAGCAGGGGGAAATATCAGGTAAGTTAGTCTATGAACTAAAAAATATAGATTTTTTCCTTGGCGAAAACTGCATTGCTAAAGATTTTTCTGCTCTTGTGACCCGTGGCGATCGTATAGGTCTGGTAGGGCCTAATGGCGTGGGGAAGACATCTATAATTCGTTGTTTGACGGAATCACTGCCGATTGATTCGGGCAAACGTAAAACGGGCACAAATATTATTCCCGCTTACTATCGTCAACATGCTTTTTTTGAAGACGAAAATAAGACTCCATCGGATATTGTTGCGGATGGGCAGCAGGAGCTTGACGTTGATGGGCGTAAGAAACACGTTATTAGCTATTTGGGGGAGTTTCTGTTTAGCCCTCAGCGCTGTCGAACGCCTGTAAGGTTGCTTTCAGGAGGTGAACGTAATCGATTGCAGCTTGCCAGGGTTTTTCTAAAACCTTCAAACCTGTTAATTCTGGATGAGCCCACCAACGACTTAGATGTTGAAACCTTAGAAGTGCTTGAGGATAAACTTTCGCAATACGGTGGTACAGTATTGGTTGTTAGCCATGATCGTGAGTTTTTAGATAATGTGGTTACCAGTGTCTGGTTCTTTCAAGGAGAAGGTAACATCATTCAGTGTGTAGGGGGATACTCCGATCTAAAAGATCAACTTGCTGAAAGCCTAGAAGCCACAAGCAGCATACAAGCTGCTGCGATGCCAGAACCAGTTGCCAAAAAAGGAGAGAAAAAAGGCAGTACCAAGCTATCCTACAAATTGCAGCGCGAACTGGATGCGATGCCCGAGCAGCTAAATGAAGCTGAAAATGCCATAGAGCGACTGGAAAGTATTATCGGTCAAGCGGACTTTTACACTCAGGATAATGATGAGGTACAGCGCGTATTGTCTGGGTTAGAAACAGCGGAGCAGCATTTAGAACAGTTGATGGCGCGCTGGGAAGAGCTTGAAATGCTAAAAGAGCAAAGCGCTTCTTGCTAACGTCAAAGTGAAAGGTAAGCAGGCTCTAGTTAGTGAATTAATTAGTCAGTTAAATAGATTGTCGATAAAGTATCTCGGCTGTCGAGAGCGAATAATAGGTAGATAGATGAGAAAAACATTTAGTTTGATTGCTGTGAGTGTCTGGGCCGGTGCTGCTGCAGCTATTCCAGCAAAGTATGAGGTTGAGATAATCGACCATACCAGTCTGTATGATACCTTTGGCCTTGGTATTAACAATAGCGGTGTAGTCGTCGGTGGAACGAATATTGTCGTTGATGACGAAGATTCCGAGACGCGAACCGACGACTTGCTGTCCACTCACGCATTTTGGTCAACGGGTATTGGCTTAGACGACTTAGGAGCGATTCATCTACTGCCCCAAAATATGGGGGAAGAAGATTTAGAAGAGCGCCACGATACTCAACTAAATGCGATTAATGACAGTGGTATTGCCGTTGGCTTTGGAGATACTGATAGCCCTGATGATGGTATTAATACCGACCATGCATTCTATGTTATCAATGGTGGTGAGCTAGTCGATATCAATCTGGCACTGAATGCCAAAAAGCCGGGCGGTGAAGACCCGGACGACATTACCTACGATTGTTCTGACATTAATGATAGCCATAAAAGAATTCCTGATGACGGTAATTTCCGCGTTAGCGACGTTAATAATGACAACTTACTGGTGGGGCAGGCCGATTGGCGTTACGGTGAAAATAATGATAGCTACAATGAACGTGCTGTGGTTTATGACATTACGAACGAATTGCTCTATCCCATCCCTTTGATTTCCGATCCATCTGATTCGGTGGATGATAATCTTGACCCTTGCCACAATGACAGCCGAGAAAGCAGCGCTCGTCACATATCAAACTCAGGTTTTGTTACTGGGTATTCACAGATTGATGGCGAAATTCATGCCTATCGTTACCGACTGCCGTCTTACCAGGCTGAAGGAGCTGTTGAACAAGTGACCGATTTGCACCCTGAGGAGCTTTCAACAGGGCAGACCGGCGATGATGTATTTGATATTGATGGCTGGAGCTATGGCAATGCCGTAAATGATCAAGGTGTTGTGGTCGGTATGGCTACTACCCATGACAACACGTTTCAGGCCTATATTTATACCGATTCTGGAAAAATGCGCACGATCCACCCAAGTAGTGATTCGCTTGATGAAGAAGAACGATATAGCGAAGCCTTGGATATCAATAATAATAATCAAGTCGTTGGCGTTTACAAAACTCAGGATGATCCAGAAAAGCTCACTGCTTTCATTTATGAACATGAGACAGGTAGTTTTGCCGATCTGAATAAAAGAATTGATTGTAGCGCCGGTGTTTATGTTGGGCAGGCAAAGAAAATACTCGATGATGGGCGTATATTAGTTGATGTTCAAGTGCTGCCAGATGTGGTTGATGAAAATAACCGGCCAGTGAATCGGCCAGCTATTTTGACACCCAGTGAGGGGAGTGCATCACCTTGCTTGGATGAGTCCGAGGAAGATGATAGTGATTCTTCCGGTGGTGGGCCTATTGGTAGCTGGTTGCTTTTATTAGGGAGTATGCTTTGTTTGCGCCGCTTTTGCGTGAAATCATAGCACGTGTGCGTGAAACCATAGTACTGTGAGTATTGCCTGGCGACAACTACTGAATTATGCGCTGGCCCATAAAAAGCGGCTAGTGGTGGTTCAGTTTGTCGCCATTTTAACTGCGGTTCTTAGTGTTCCACTTCCATTGCTGCTACCGTTGCTGGTTGATGAAGTTTTGCTTGAACAACCAGGGAATATGATTGCCGCATTACACTGGCTATTGCCGCCGTCACTCCATGCCGCCCAATATTACATTCTTTCCATCCTGATAATTACCATCTTTCTGCGTCTGGCCACCGTTGGGCTAAATATCGTTCAGTCTCAACAGTTCGCCATTATCGCGAAGAACGTTACTTTCTATTTGCGTACCAGGTTAATTAATATTCTTCCTGACATGTCCATTCGAGAGTTTGAGTCAGAAGGCTCTGGTAAGGTAGCTTCGCATTTTGTTACGGATATTGAAACCATTGATCAGTTTATTGGCACCAGCATATCAAGGTGTCTTGTATCCATACTAAGCGTAATAGGCACCGCAGTGATTTTGTTGTTGCTGCACTGGCAATTGGCTCTATTTATTTTGTTTTTTAATCCCCTTGTAATTTATTGCACCATGCGCCTTGGAAAGAAGGTTAAAAAATATAAGCGACGAGAAAACGAAGCGTTTAGTCTATTTCAGGAGGCGCTCACCGAAACCTTGGATGCGATGCAGCAAATAAGGGCGCTGAACAAAGACCGCTCTTTCATGCAGCGCTTAGTGGGAGATGCCGAAAAAATTAAGGATAGCGCAATACGCTTTTCTTGGAAAAGTGATGCATCAAACCGTCTAAGTTTTGTTGTTTTCCTACTGGGCTTCGATATTTTCAGAGCTTTGGCCATGGGGATGGTCGTTTTTTCAGATCTCACTATAGGCCAGATGTTTGCGATTTTTGGTTACCTGTGGTTTATGATGGGTCCAGTACAAGAGCTGCTTAATATTCAATATTCCTACTACAGCGCTACAGCAGCATTAGCCAGGATAAATAGTTTTCTGGATAAAGAAAAAGAGCCGGTTTATCCCTGTAGCGTCAACCCCTTTGATAGTTCGGCTGTCGCTATTCAATTCAATGATGTTTGTTTTTCCTACCAGGACGAAACCCTTGTTTTAAATCACTTGAGCCTGTCGATTAAGCCGGGTAAGAAGGTCGCCATAGTTGGTGCGAGTGGTGGGGGCAAGTCTACCCTTGTGCATATATTACTTGGGTTATATCAGCCCCAATCGGGACAAATACGCTTTAATGGCGTGGATTATCGAGAAGTTGGATTGACGACGATCCGAGAAAACGTAGCAACCGTGTTGCAACATCCTGCATTGTTTAACGATAGTATACGTAATAATTTGTGCATGGGAGAACAGCGGTCCGAGCAAGCTGTGTGGCAAGCATTGTCAATAGCAGAGCTCGCTCAAACCATTGAGGCCATGCCAGATGGCTTGGATACCATAATTGGTAACCGAGGCGTGCGGCTGTCGGGTGGTCAAAAGCAACGCTTGGCCATAGCGCGGATGGTGCTAAAAAATCCTAAAGTGGTTGTATTGGACGAGGCGACAAGTGCTCTTGATAGTGAAACGGAATTTAAAGTTCATCAAAACCTGCAGCAGTTTCTAGAAAACAGAACCACTGTTATCGTTGCCCATCGCTTAAGCGCTATTAAACAAGCAGATACGGTGTATGTCTTTGAAGACGGAAAAATCTGTGAGCATGGCCATCACGACGAGCTGGTTAGTAGAAATGGGTTGTATGCCAAGCTCTACGGGGATTATTCGACGTAGTAATCCAAACAAGCGTTGGTACACTTTTCCTGTAGATAAACAGGTTCAAGCCTTGACGAATATAAGTCTATGAATCAGGATAAAAAGATAGGGCTGGTTGAGGCGAAAAATTCAGTGAATAATGATTTAGATGGTATTGTCGCAGGCACGACCAATATTTGTCGGCTGTGTGCCGATTCGGGGCATTTATCTTTTCGGGGCTATTCTGTTGCGGATCTTGTTTCGCAAGGCAGTTTTGAAGAAACAGCCCACTTGCTCTTATACAAAAAGCTACCCAATGCCAGCGAGCTGAACCAGTTCATTCAACGCTTGTGTAGCGCCCGTCACCTGCCTGTGCAAGTTCGGCAAATAATAGAGCGTTTGCCGATTGAAGCCCATCCAATGGATGTACTCAGAACTGCGGTTTCTGCGATGGGCTGTATCGAACCTGAGTTAGATGATGATGAAGCACTGCGGATTGGTGAGCGGCTAATTGCTTCAATACCAGCTATTGTCGCTTATTGGTATCACTTTCATCATATGCATCGTCGTGTAGATACCTTTTCTGAAGAGTCGAAAAATGCTCGCTATTTTCTCAGCCTTCTGCAAGAGCAGTCGCCGTCTCCCCATCATGCGATGTTGATAGACCGTGTGTTGACTCTGTATTCAGAGCATGAGTTTAATGCTTCGACATTTGCTGCAAGAATTGCAGCGGCGACCAAGTCGGATATCTATGCTTCGGTAGTGTCTGCCATCTCGACACTAAGTGGTTCTTTGCATGGTGGTGCTAACGAAGCCGCTATGTCAGTGATCGAGCAGTTTGATTCGCCAGAACAGGTGGAAGAACGCATGTCATTGTATATCGAGGATGATGGCAGTGTGCCTGGTTTTGGGCACAATATTTATCGCCATGGAGACCCTCGTATCCACTATATTAAAAAGCATATTGATGCTGCAGCGATTAATGAAAGCAGCCGACGTTTACTAAGCATTGCTCAAGCGATTGAGATGTATATGCGCGAACGCCATCAGGTATACGCTAACTTAGACTTTTATGCTGCTGTTGCCTTTAAAGTCGCCGGTGTCCCCAACACGTTATTCACACCGATGTTTGTTATGAGTCGCATTGCAGGATGGACCGCTCATGTGATTGAGCAGCGAGAGCTAAATCAAAAATTAAGGCCTATCGCCAATTATACGGGGCCGCAAGATACCCTCTACGTGCCAATAGCGGAAAGACAGTGAATCAAAACCTAAGGTATATTCGTTGGCGTTGGTTGGATATATGCCAGAGCATCTTAAAGCGGCTCGGGTATAATTATTGTGTTTGCTCAAAAGTTAAAGTAGGCTAGCCTTTGATTTACGCTGTAATGTATAAGATTAAGATTTGAAGCACTTTTCGCACCCCCTCTACTATTTATTTAGCGCTGTTATTTTGATACTGGTGTCTTTTGCACTGGCATATTTTTGGTATGCCCAGGAAAAAGAGAACGTATTGGTGCAAATGGGTGCTGAATTGCGAACTTTTAGCAATCAGTATTATTCACGTATTTCCGACACGCCGCTTGGCAACAAGTCCTTTAAATGGATAGCCTTGAATAGTATTCAGTTGGTTGAAGAAAACGGGCAATTTATTGCTGGCGCTGAGATAGATAAGGAGGATGCGCTTAAAGTTGAAGTCAGGCAGTTCAAGCTGATTGGATATACGGATAAGCGGGATATCCGTCAAACGGCGTTTTCGCTGTTCTTACTTCTATCTCTGTGCCTGAATTTAGTCGCTTTACTCATTACCCAAGTTAACAAAGCCCTTATCTTACAAGGAATTCGCAGGTTGGATCAGGCAATTGAGGCCCCAAATGATGGGGAGGCACCAGATGTTGAGCCTTGCTTCATTCATTTCAAGGAAACGTTGGATCATGCGCTGGGGCAGTCTGAATCTGTTCGCGACGTAAACAAGGATATCGAGCACAAATATCGCTTAGTTAGTGATCTGAATGTCGCGCTGTTTGATGGGATTACAGATGCTGTTTTCCAAAAAAATCTTAAACTCGAATACCTGAAAATCAATCAGGTATTTGCCGCGTTATTGAATTTACGTAACACCGAAGATGTTATTGGCAAAACCGACTTTCACTTGGACTGGAGCGTCAATGACCGTCATTATCTGCGCGAAATGCAGGAGAGGTTTGTTGCTTCAGAACAGGTTTCTATTGAAATTGAGCGCGCATTTGAAGTTCGCGGTATTGGCCAGCAGATGCTTCGGTGGCGGTTAACCAAGTTCGAATCCAACGGTGAAAGCTATATTCTTGGAGTTATCGAAAACATTACTGGAATAAAGCGAAGTGAAAACCAGGTACGGGCATTGAATCAGGACTTGGTCAAGCAGCTTGCTAAGGCTAACCGTGCCGAGCTTGAGATCAAACAGGTAAAAAATCACCTTTCAAATATTATCGACTCGATGCCATCGGTATTGGTAGCGATCGATCTCGATGGTACGGTAACTCAGTGGAATAGACAGGCAACGTATCATTGCCAGTTGGAGAAGGATGAGGCTGTTGGTCAAAGCCTGATTGCTATCATGCCAGAGCTAGAGCCTCACGCTTCATTGATAGAGCAGGCACTTAAAGAGCAGGCTACCCAAAAAGTAGAGCGCGTAAAAGCCAGCGTTGGCGAACGAAATATGATCCTTAATATCATGGTGTATCCGCTGATATCTCAGGAAGTATCGGGTGCAGTAGTGCGCATTGATGATGTTACCAGCCAGGTACGTCTGGAAGATATGATGGTTCAAACGGAAAAGATGATGTCGGTAGGTGGATTGGCAGCAGGTATGGCGCATGAAATCAATAATCCGCTAGGTGGCATACTGCAAGGTATGCAAACGGTACGTCGTCGTTTATCTGACAGGCTACCGAAAAATGCAGAGGTAGCTGATGAACTGGGCTTTGAAATGCATCAGCTGAACCGATACCTGGAAGAGCGAGGCATCAATCGATTTTTCGATAATATCGTTGAGGCCGGTGAACGAGCTGCGTCGATTGTTGATAATATGCTGAACTTTAGCCGTAAAAATCGTGAGTCGGGTCAGCTATATGATGTCAATAAGTTACTTGATACCAGTATCGAGCTTGCTGCCAAAGACTTTGATATGAAAAAGCGTTTTGATTTTCGCAATATCGAGCTAATTAGAGAATATGGCAGCGAACTACCTCGTATTCCGCTTAACTCCGGCGAAATAGTGCAAGTACTGCTTAATTTGCTAAAGAATGCGGCACAGGCGATGCAAAAAACTGAGCATCCGAGTATTCATGTGTCGACCAGACAGAACCATGGCTATATTGATATAGTCATTCAAGATAACGGGCCTGGAATGAGCGATGAGATACGCAAACGCGTTTTCGAGCCTTTTTATACGACCAAAGGTGTTGGAGATGGCACGGGGCTGGGGTTATCTGTATCGTATTTTATTATTCATAATAACCATAAAGGTAAGATTGATTTAGATACCAAGCCTGGCGATGGGGCGAAATTTACCATTTCGTTACCTATTGACTAGAACCTTTTTATATCCTGTGTAACGGTGTTCATAATTTGTGCATTTCATAAACAGAGTGAGCAATAATTGCGCACAAACCACAAAAAATCGGCCAAGATGTGTGAATAAACTTGAAGTTTGCTTGTTTTCACTTATATATTGCACTCCATAGCCTAATAAAAGATGAGCAAATAGTCCCTTATGTCGAAATCTCTTGTTATTGTTGAGTCACCCGCAAAAGCCAAAACCATCAATAAATACTTAGGAAAACAGTATTTAGTGAAGTCATCTGTTGGCCACATTCGCGATCTTCCGACAGGCAAGAGAGAAACATCACCCAAGTTCAAAAGTTTGACTGCCGCAGAAGTTCGAAAACTACCGCCAGAAGAGAAAGAACGTTACCAGGCTGAAAAAGAGCGAGCTAAGCTGATCCACTCCATGGGGGTTGATCCTTATTCGGATTGGCAGGCGGACTATCAGATTATGGCTGGCAAGGAAAAAGTCGTTGATGAACTAAAAAAGTTGGCTGCTAAATCTGATGAAATCTATCTCGCGACGGATTTGGATCGTGAAGGGGAAGCGATTGCCTGGCATTTGCGCGAAATCATCGGTGGAGAGCCAGAAAAGTTCAAACGGGTAGTTTTTAACGAGATCACTAAAAAAGCGATTAAAGAAGCTTTTGTTAAGCCCGCTTCATTGGATATGGATCGTGTCAATGCCCAGCAAGCTCGGCGCTTTCTTGATCGGGTTGTCGGCTTTATGGTTTCGCCACTGTTGTGGAAAAAGGTTGCTAGAGGGTTATCTGCAGGGCGAGTACAATCCGTTGCGGTTAAGCTGGTTGTCGAAAAAGAACGCGATATTTCAGCATTTCAACCGGAAGAATTTTGGGACATACATTCCCATTTGAAAGTGGCTGAGCAAGAGCCTCTGGTTTGTAAGTTACTTAGCCAAAACGGTAAGAATATAACCATCCCCAATAAAGAAGTGGCGGATAAGGCTCGGTCGGTTCTTCAATCTTCACCGCATATCGTAAAATCGGTAGAAACCAAACCCTCGCAATCTCGGCCTAGCGCTCCTTTTATTACCTCGACACTACAGCAGGCTGCCAGCACAAGGTTACGGTTCGGTGTTAAAAAAACCATGATGGTGGCTCAGCGCTTGTATGAAGCTGGTTATATTACCTATATGCGTACAGACTCGACTGCGCTAAGTGCAGATGCATTGACGATGTCGCGAGAGTGGATTGCAGAGAATTGTGGTGAAAAATATCTGCCAGAAAGCGCAAATATCTACAAAAGTAAGTCTGGGGCACAAGAAGCCCATGAGGCCATTCGCCCAACAGACGTCAACCTGGAGCCTGCAGCATTAGCAGGCGCAGAGGCTGACGCGCAAAAACTCTATGATTTGATTCGACGTCAATTTATAGCCTGCCAAATGATGCCTGCGTTATACGATGTCACACAGATTAATATAGATGCCGCAGACTACGGGCTGAGAGCGAAAGGGCGTGTCTTGAAGTTTGATGGGTGGACGCGTGTACTATCGCCATTGGTGAAAGGTGACGATGCCTTATTGCCAGAAGTCAAACAAGGCCAGACCCTGGTACTGGATAAAGTTGAAACGAAGCAGCACTTCACCAAACCACCAGCTCGCTATACAGAAGCTAGTCTTGTTAAGGAACTGGAGAAACGAGGTATTGGGCGCCCATCCACCTATGCTTCGATTATTTCAACAATACAGGATCGTGGTTACGTAAGGTTAGAGGCTCGTCGCTTTTACGCTGAGAAAATGGGAGAGATCGTTACCGATCGCCTTGACGGTAGCTTTGAAGACTTGATGGACTATAGCTTTACAGCGATGATGGAAGAGCGACTTGATAGCATCGCAGAGGGTAGAGAAAGTTGGAAAGATGCGCTCAACAAATTTTTTGACGGCTTCACCAAGCGGCTGGAGCTGGCAAATAAGCCTGATGACGAAGGTGGAATGGCAGAAAATCGCCCTACTGAGGTCGACATTAGTTGCCCGACTTGTGAACGCGCAATGGCTGTCAGAACAGCGTCAACTGGCGTATTTTTAGGCTGTACAGGTTACAATCTTCCGCCAAAAGAACGCTGCAAGACTACCATTAACCTGGTTCCTGGCGATGAGACTATTGCTGCTGATCAGGTTAATAATGATGAAGCCGAACTCAATGAGTTGCGAAAGAAAAAGCGCTGCCCGGTCTGTGGAACCGCAATGGATAGCTACTTGGTCAATGAAGAAACGCGTCTTCATATCTGTGGCAATAATCCCGATTGTTCTGGCCATGTAATAGAAAAAGGTAAGTTTAAAATCAAAGGATATGACGGGCCAGTTATCGAGTGCGACAAATGTCAGTCCGAGATGCAGTTAAAAAATGGGCGATTTGGTAAATACTTCGGTTGCACAAATGATGAATGTAAGAACACGCGTAAGCTGCTTAAGGATGGTACGCCTGCTCCGCCGAAGGCTGATCCAGTACCAATGCCTGAGTTAAAGTGTACAAAGTCTGATGCCTACTTTGTGCTAAGAGATGGTGCATCTGGGATATTCCTGGCTGCCCATGATTTTCCTAAATCACGCGAAACGCGCGCACCACTCGTATCTGAGCTGATACCACACAAAGATGAGCTCGATCCCAAACACCGCTACCTTACCAATGCGCCAGTTGCCGATAAGCTAGGAAATCCGGCGCTAATTCGTTACAGCAGGAAAGCTAAGGAGCAATATATAGCCTCTGAGAACGATGGCAAAGATTCTGGTTGGCGGGTCTACTACCGCGATGGTAAATGGGAAGAGGCCTCGCCGCCTAAAGGTGCAAAATAGCCTTCATTAGGGCCGCATCTATCGTCGCAGCGATATAAGCCTAAAGAAACGCCGAAACTTAAATGTTTCGGCGTTTTTTATAGGGGGGCTTGGTTACCTATAGTAACTCCGGCTTAAGTGAAAAAAGGTAAATAAAAAAGGGGAGTGGTGAAATCTACAATTATTGGTAACTGGATAGTGTACGATGCAACAGTCTGATGTTTTAAGCGTCTTCTTCGTTGTCAGAAATGTCTTCTGGAGACTTTTTAATTTTGCTCGCCATGATGATGCCTACTTCGTATAAAAGCCACATGGGTACGGCAAGTAGCGTTTGAGATATTGCATCTGGTGGTGTGAGTAGCATGCCGACGATAAAAGCACCAACGACGATGTAGGGACGCTTTTCGCGTAAGCTTTCAACAGTTGTCATTCCCGATAGAACAACCAAAAAGGTAGCTATTGGTACCTCAAACGCCAAACCAAAAGCAAAAAACAGCTTTAGTACCAGATTTAGATAGCTGGTGATATCTGGTGCCAAGGTTACGCCTTCTGGGGTGGATTCACTAAAAAACATAAAGGCAATGGGAAGAACAACGAAATAAGCGAATGCAATTCCAAGATAAAAAAGAGAAGAACTAAAGACCATTAATGGGAAAACCCATTTCTTTTCATGTTCATATAGCCCTGGAGCGATAAAGGCCCAAATTTGGTATAGAACAGCTGGGATAGCGATGAAGAATGATGCGACGATCGTTAATTTGATAGGAGTAAAAAACGTCGAGGCAACGTCAGTAGCCAGCATCTTACTCCCTTCCGGCATGGCCTCAATAATCGGGTTGGAAAAAAGCGTGTAGAGTTCGTTACGAAAAAATACCAAAGGTATGAATACGATAAGTACACTAAGCAGCGCTCTTAGCAGTCGGTCTCTCAGCTCTAGCAGGTGAGAGACTAGCGGCATATCTTCTGTGGTTGTTGCGTTGCTCATGCAATCTCGTTTTTATCGGTCAAACGTTTATACGTTGTCTTTTTGTTTTTCTTTTGCTTGCTCGTCGCTGCTTTGAGCGCTTTGACTTTCTTTACTTTCAAGCTTACTGAAATCGGCGTCTTTATCATCGTCATTCATGGCTTTCTTAAAACTCTTTAACGCAGATCCCAAATCGCCGCCGACATTACGCAGCTTTTTCGTACCAAATAACAGGATTACGATAACTGCGATGATTAGTAATTGCCAAATGCTGATTCCGCCCATAATAGTGATGTCTCTTTTGATGGTCTAAGTTCTTCTTATAATCGATGGCATGTGCCAGCTGATTCCCGACTCAGAATTGTAGCTTTGATAAAGCAGCTAAGCCACAGCAATTTAACCATTATTCTGACAATTAAGCAAAATCAGTGGGGATTTTCCGGGCAATGGTAGGTTCGAAGGACTTTGTCTTCAAGGTTTACTGACTCTAAATGGACCGGAAATCTCCACAGACGATAGACGTGGCGCAATACTTCATTGGCGCTACCATCGTCTAACATGCGTCCATCTTGAACTTTATGCCGCAGCTTCAAAGAGCGGTCGCCATTGATATCTACATTGACAACTTCAATGTTGGGTTCGTTAATACTCAAGTTGAAATTATCTGATAGTTGCTGACGAATAGCCTTATATCCGTGTTCATTATGGATAGCTGAAACCTCCAGGTTGGTGCGATCACTGTCATCCAAAATAGTAAAGAACTTGAAGTCACGAATGAGCTTTGGTGACAAATACTGTGCAATATAGCTCTCGTCTTTGAACTGAATCATTGCCGATTCAAGTGTTTTTCGCCAAGGCGAACCTGCAATATCGGGAAACCATTGTCTATCCTCATCGGTAGGTGATTCGCAAATTCTGCGGATGTCGGACATCATGGCAAAGCCAAGCGCATAAGGATTTACCCCATTATAGTAGGGCTTGTCGTATGTTGGCTGGTATACCACATTGGTGTGTGATTGAAGGAACTCCATCATGAAGCCATCAGTAACCAGCTCTTCTTTGTGCATTTGATTCAATATGGTGTAGTGCCAGAAAGTCGCCCATCCTTCGTTCATGACCTTTGTTTGGCGCTGGGGATAAAAATACTGAGCAATTTTACGGACGATACGGATAATTTCGCGCTGCCATGGTTTGAGAAGCGGCGCATTTTTTTCGAAAAAGTAGAGCAAATTTTCTTGTGGTTCGGTTGGAAAGCTCTGGCTAGAATGCGACCGCTTTTGCACCGCACTATCAGGAAGCGTTCGCCAAATATCGTTGATTTGGCTTTGAATGTAATCTTGTCTGGACTGTTGGCGTCGCTGCTCTTCTTCGATTGAAATCGGTGGTGGGTGCTTGTAGCGATCAACGCCATGATTCATGAGCGCATGGCAGCTATCCAACATATCTTCAACTTCATCAATACCGTAGCGCATCTCACATTTCTTGACGTAATCCTTGGCGAATACCAAGTAGTCAATAATCGAATCTGCATCAGTCCAGGTTTTAAACAAATAATTGTTTTTGAAGAAAGAATTATGACCAAAAGCAGCATGAGCTATGACCAAAGCCTGCATGGTCATCGTGTTTTCTTCCATTAGATAGGAGATACACGGATTGGAATTGATAACAATTTCATAAGCAAGTCCCATAGCTCCCCGCTTATAATTTTGCTCGGTTTGGATAAATTGTTTACCAAATGACCAATGGCTGTAGCCAACCGGCATACCGACACTGGCGTAGGCATCCATCATTTGTTCAGCCGTTATGACTTCTATTTGGTTGGGATAAGTATCCAGTTGAAACACATCATGAGCAATACGTTCTATCTCGACGTAATATTTATCAAGTAACTCAAATGTCCAGTCTGAACCAGTAGAGATAGGCTTTTTCTTCATTTAGGTTTCTTTTTAAATATTTTATGGAACGTGGAAAAAATGGCTGAATGATCTTCTATTCGCTCTAATACCAAGCGATTATTGGATTTTGCCAAGTCGGTGTAATGGTGCCACAGGCTCTGAGGTTCTCTCTTGGTGATTTCGATATAGGTGTAGAGCTGGGTCTGTGGTAGTAGGGCATTGGCTAGCAAGTCCTGACACTTTGGACTGTCGTCGTGCCAGTTATCGCCATCGGATGCCTGACAGACATAGATATTCCAGTCTGACGGATTAAAGCGTTCTTTAATGACATCAAGTGTTAGGTGCAGAGCGCTGGAAACGATGGTGCCGCCGGTTTCTCTGGAATAGAAAAACTCTTCTTCATCAACTTCTTTGGCAATGGTGTGGTGGCGAATAAATACGACTTCAATATTCTTGTAGGTTTTGGTTAGAAACAAGTAGAGCAAGGTATAAAAGCGCTTGGCAATATCTTTGGTATTCTGATCCATAGATCCTGAGACGTCCATCACGCAGAACATCACTGCCTGACTGGTTGGTACCGGATCTTTACGGTAATTGTTGTAGCGCAGGTCGTAGGTGTCTAAAAACGGCACCTTGGCGATCCGGCGTTTCACCTCTTCGATTTCTTCTACAATTTGTTGCTTGGCTTGTTCGTTTGTCTCGTTTTCCAGGTCTTTTTCTAATCCTTCGAGCTGAGACTTCAGGCCAGATTGCATGGCAATACGCCTAGCCAGTGACTTTTGCAGCGAGCGTACAATATTGATATTGCTAGGCACGCCATCACTGGTGAAGCCAGCGCGCACCTTTTTAAACTTTTGAAGCTTATTGAGCTTTGTTTTCTCCAGGTTTGGTAGCTCTAAGTCTTCAAACAGTAGGTCGAGGTATTCGTCTCGAGACAGGGTAAACGAGAAGTCATCTTCTCCTTCTCCCTGGTTGCTGGCTTGGCCCCCACTACCGCCACCGCCCTGAGGTGGCCGCGCAATCGTATCACCCGGCATGAACTCTTTGTTTCCTGGCAGTACGCGCGTGTTTTTGCCTTCGCGTCCATGATGAAAAAATGGCTCATGCAAATCTTTGGATGGAATAGATATTTTCTCGCCCGAGTCAACATCAGTAACTTTGCGGTGAGATATGGCATCAGACACCGCTTTTTTAATCTGTTTGCGGTAGCGTCGAATAAAGCGCTCGCGATTGACGGCGCTTTTATTTTTGTTAACAGGGCGGCGATCAATAAATTGCGTCACAGGCGATACCTTAGGAGGCTTTACGCACGCGCAAGTACCATTCACACAGTAATCGTACTTGTTTGCGTGTGTAGCCTTTTTGCATCATGCGTTCGACAAAATCCTCGTGTTTTTTCTGATCCTCAGCCGAGGATTTGGCATTAAATGAAATAACCGGCAATAGCTCCTCTGTACTGGAGAACATCTTTTTCTCGATAACCGTCCGCAACTTCTCATAGCTTGTCCACAACGGATTTTTACCCGCGTTTTGCGCTTTTGCTCGTAAAACAAAGTTAACAATTTCATTACGGAAATCTTTCGGATTGCTAATACCTGCCGGTTTTTCGATTTTTTCCATTTCGCCATTCAGGGCTGAGCGGTCGAATATCTGGCCGGTATCAGGATCGCGATATTCCTGGTCTTGAATCCAGAAGTCAGCATAGGTGACATAGCGGTCAAAAATATTCTGACCGTATTCCGAGTAGGACTCTAGATAGGCTGTCTGAATTTCTTTGCTGATAAAATCGACATATTCGGGAATCAAAAAACCCTTGATATGGCTGAGATAATTATCGTGCAAGTCTTGCGGGAACTGCTCGCGCGTAATTTGTTGCTCTAAAACATATAGGAGGTGGACAGGGTTGGCCGCCACTTCCGAATGGTCGAAGTTAAAGACACGCGATAGTATCTTGAAAGCGAATCGTGTGGATAGCCCATTCATGCCTTCATCAACACCAGCAAAGTCTCGATATTCCTGATAGGATTTCGCTTTGGGATCGGTATCTTTGAGATTTTCACCGTCGTAAACCCGCATCTTTGAATAGATGCTCGAGTTTTCTGGATCTTTCAGGCGACTTAGTACCGAGAAACGAGACAGCATTTCTAATGTTCCTGGTGCGCACTGTGCAGTGGAAAGCGAACTTTCCCGCAGCAGTTTCTCGTATATCTTAACTTCTTCAGAAACCCGTAAGCAGTAGGGCACTTTTACAATATAAACCCTGTCGAGAAAGGCTTCATTGTTTTTGTTGTTTTTAAAGGTTAACCATTCAGACTCATTTGAGTGGGCTAGGATGATGCCATCAAAGGGCAGAGCGGATAGCCCTTCGGTTCCATTGTAGTTGCCCTCTTGAGTGGCCGTTAACAGAGGGTGTAAAACTTTAATAGGGGCTTTAAACATCTCTACAAACTCAAGAAGCCCGCGGTTGGCTCGGCATAAACCGCCACTATAGCTGTAGGCATCTGCATCGTCCTGGCTGTAACGATCGAGTTTACGAATATCGACTTTACCCACCAGAGAAGATATATCTTGATTGTTTTCATCTCCTGGTTCTGTTTTAGCGATAGCAATTTGATCAAGTATCGAAGGCATCAGCCGGACAACGCGAAATTGGCTAATGTCGCCGTTGTACTCTTTGAGTCGTTTGACTGCCCAAGGAGAAATAATACGATTGAGACAACGTTGTGGGATGCCATAACGTTCTTCTAGCAATTCTCCATCTTCTTCTGCTGAGAACAAGGAGAGGGGCGATTCGAAGACAGGCGAATCTTTAATTGCGTATATGGGGCTTGCTTGCATCAACGATTTGAGTTTTTCTGCAAGAGATGATTTTCCTCCACCGACAGGACCGAGAAGGTATAGCACCTGTTTCTTTTCTTCTAATCCTTGTGCTGCGTGTTTGAGATAAGACACAATTTGTTCTATCGATTCTTCCATGCCATAAAACTCTGCAAACGCAGGGTATCGAGCAATGACTTTGTTGGAGAATATTCTGCTTAATCTTGGATCTTGTGCGGTGTCAACGTACTCTGGTTCACCGATAGCATTTAATAGCCTCTCTGCTGGCCCGTAATAGGCTGATGGGTCTTCCTTACATACCTCTAAATATTCTTCAAGAGACATCTCGACTTGTTGCTTGTCTTGATATCGTGATTGGTAGCGCTCAAAAAATTCCATCACTCACCCCTTCTGTCAATTGTCGTGCTTTACCCTCAATAGACAACACACAAGAATTGTTGTTCATATTAATAGCTTAGAAAGGCATGCCGGACAAAGCCAGAAATTGATGTAAATCAAAAGCTATAAGCGATTGTGTTTTTATGCATTTTTGGAATAATGTGGCCAAATCAGCCCTGAGTCTTTGCCAAGCTTTCATCCAGCGACTATTACATAGTATAGTGTCAGCTATAACAGTTAGCGGCCAGGCTCGGACTGTTTAGCGCTCTGGAACGATTGATAACTACTTATATATAGTGAAAAACAACGAGGAATAATAATGTCGAAATATAGCCGACAACTACTTTGTGTTGCCGTCTCAATGGCTTTGTATGCGTGTGGAGGAGATGACTCGTCAGACCCAACTACGCCGCCGGAGGAGACGATCGCTACTAACCGTGTGATGTTTTCTCCTAGTTCTGGAGAGCTGTCACTACCGAGTGACTTGTTATTCCAAGGTAGCGAAGATGGCACCCTGAATATTCCTCTTGATCAAACATTGCCTATTGCTGAAAGTGATGCTGGATGTTCAGAGAACGAATTAGCTGATCGTGATGAACTCTGCGATCAGACAACTGAGCCAGCCAGCTCGCTAAGTGCTCTGGATGGTTGGTCGACAACGGCATCTATTATTGTTCACTTTAGACCTAACTATGATGTTGATGGCACCCCTGAACCAATCAATACTAATGCGGTTATACCTGGTCAAAATTTCCATATTGTCGCGTTAAACCCTGTAGGGATGGTGCTGCCCAGTGACTATGAGGTGATGCGTGAAGATCTGACTAATAAAGACGTCGATGGCCCAGCCCTTAAAGTTAACTTCAAAAGAGCTCTCGATCCTCAAACCCAATATGCGTATGTGTTAACAACCGGTATTAAAGATATTACCGGCAACCCAATACAGCCTGATATCAGTTATGCCCAAGCAAAATTTCCAGAAGCGACGGGCAATGCTCCGCTTGATGGTCTAAGGCAGATTATTAACGAGTTGGAGTCTGGTGTTGTGGCGATTCTCTCTGGTGCTGGTATCGAGCTAGCTAAAGAAGATATTGCACTTGCTGCACCTTTCACCACGCTTTCTACTGATGCCGTTCTACGAAAGGTTCGTGAAAGCATTATTAGTGAACCAGCGATCCCTGCTTTTGTTCAACCGGCAGGGACAACGAATGACATCAACCCATTGTTGCCTGGTATTGCTAATGTTTATGCTGGTGGGTTAACCGTTAATTATTATCAGACTCCCGCGATATATAATCCGGAAACTGGGTTGGCGTTAAACCCTGCGCCATTACTGGAATTTTGGGAAGGGCAAGGCGGTAGCCACATTACTCAATATAATCCAGTGCCCGTGGTTCAGTCGAAGGAAACCATCCCACTGTTCGTCTCTGTTCCTAACGCTAATAGTGGAAATGTTGCTAAGCCTGAAAACGGATGGCCTGTCGTGATTTTTCAGCATGGGGTGACTCAAGAGCGCTCGAATATGTTTGCTGTTGCTGATTCAATGGCGGCTGCCGGTTTAGCTGTTGTGGCTATTGATCTTCCTTTGCATGGTATGAGCGCTACCTTTGCTGGCAATCCTAATCCATTCTTTGCAGGTTATGACACCGCTGACGGCAACGGGCCGTTACGCGAGCGAACTTTTGGATTGGATTTTGTTGAGAATGGCGTAAGCAGTTGTACGGCGCAACCTGATGGGCAGGCCGATCCAAGCGGGCAGCATTTTATGAACCTGTCGAGCCTGAGAACTGCGCGTGATAATGGTCGTCAGGCCAGTGCTGATTTGGTGTCGCTAACTCATGCCATAGATACCATCGATGTTGATGGTGATGGCATGGCGGATATGGATCCTAATCGTATTTACTTTGTAGGGCACTCCATGGGGGGGATTGTTGGTGTACCATTTGTTGCTGTCGAAGAGCGTGTACGAGCTGCAGCTTTTGTTTCGGCCGGTGGCCAACTTATGCGCCTGCTTGAGGGGTCACAATCTTTTGGCCCCATATTAACCGGTGGTTTGGCTTGCCAGGGTGTAACCAAAGGTATGCAAGCCTATGAAGACTTTATGTATGCCGCTCAGTCTGTCTTAGACGCTACCGATCCGGTTAACTTTGCGCACCTGATAGAGCAAAATAGTTTGATTTTGGAAATCGTTGCCAATGGTGACCATCCGGGTGATACGACTGTACCAGCAGAGGTTGCGGGAGCGCCGTTGGCAGGAACTGAAGGTCTAGTTAGTCAGATGGGGTTAACACCAATTGTTGCAGATGTCCAAAACGCTGAAGGGGTTTCAGGGGTCATCCGCTATACCGAAGGCGACCATGGCTCACTGCTTAGTCCTGCGGCATCCCCATTAACAACACTTTCGATGCAAACGGCCATCGCGAGCTTCTTTGCCAGCGATGCTAAGTTTGTCGACATTGCTGACGGTAGTCCTGTGACGGAATAAATAGGACTGTCTCGCTTTAACAAAAAAAGCGCAGGATTGCGCTTTTTTTGGTTTTGGGGCTGCGATAAATAAATTGGCTAAAGCCGTTCAATTTAACAACGCAATTTGCAGGTTGCGCTCTTGCTGATGCATTACATCAACAAGCTGTTCAACTTTGTCTTTGTATTTCGCATCAATGACGGCGTGTAAATTTAGAATTTTAGCTTTTATTTCGACAAAGGTTGCAGTGAAGTCGACGATGCGTTGTGCCACTTGGCGTAATAGTTCATATCCCGCTTCTTGCTCTGTACCAAATAGCTGACGAATATCATCGACCTTAATCACAACCGAATCTTCAACAGCTGAGATGCTGAATATTGACGGAGCAGGCATCAGTGCGCTTCCAACGTTTAATACAGTACCTTGCTCGGTGATGGGGAAGTTAATCATGCCTGCAAACATGCTCATTCTAAGCTCTCCCTGTTTCAGTGCATAGAAAGGTTCGGTCACCTTACCATCTCGAAATAAGGTCTCACCCGAAGTAATAGTCACTTCCTCACCTAAATCGAAAATCGACTCAAGTATGAAAGGGTATTTACTAGCCGAGCTGGCCTGCACTTCTTCGCAATAGCGAATGTAGTTACTCATTCCTGGAATTTCGCTCAAATCGAGCTTGATCGCTTCTGCGGCTTCGAAATACTGTTCTTGAATCTGCAGAATCATTGATACCATCGTGTTTAATCGAGCGAACTCGACTTGAGATACGCCGATGGCTACTTCTACGTTTTCTTTAAATACGGTATGCATGTCTTCAATGAGGTAGCAGCGTGTTGGTGTAACTGCCGTAACATTGGCTGTTCTCGTAATATTCAGCAGACCGGAAAGCTCGCCGATCACGGTTCCCGGTTGCTTTAGATTCACAGCCTTTGTTCCACCTCTTGAAACTTCGACTTCTCCATCGATTAACACATAGAGTGCTTTGCCTGGTTCTCCTGCACGTAGCAGCGTTTCTCCAGCATTGAACGACTGAATATCAAATCCATCCAGCTCTTCTAATAAATCAGCCATAACAAGTCAGTGACATCGCATAATGCGTGTCTTTTCTCCAATCAATTATCGACAATAAAATCAAACCATATGAAGATAATATAGACCATCTCTTTCGGACTGCGCCAACTACTGAAGTTGTTTTGCTAGAGACAACAAGGGAAAGATAAACGGGCTCAATATTTTAGCAGGGTTGCTGGGCCATATAGTGTTGGAGTTTTTGGCCGCACCCGCCATCGCATCATCGCCCCAGCTTCTTACCGTTTTCATACCAGTAATCATTGCATGAAGTTTGGACTCATCGAACATCAGTGGCGGCAGCGAAAAACCGGGAGTGAGGCGATACCTATTGACGGCAAGCTAATCTGCTACGCTGTCGCACTGTCCCATTGATTCAGCAATAACCTCCATTTGGCGCATGGTGGCCGATGCATCGTCAGTACGGGGGCAGAGTTGTTGGCCAACGTCCGATTTGGGGAAGTGTTCGCTAGCCTTTCGGGCATGCTCAATGGGGCGCCAAAATATCGCATCAAACCACATACCGTCATCTCTCTTCGTTAACGAGCGTTTTAAAAACCTTCTTGAGCGTGCAAAAAAGTATCAAGGGCCGGTTGTACATCGGTCCACTGGGCTACTGACAGCATTGTGTCAGTAACCTGAGATCGTAAACGCACTTTTTTGGTTTACTCTTTTTAGTCATTTTGGGGTGACAGGTAGTGGATATGGCGTAACATGGATGGCTTTCATATTGAAACTCGCATTTTGAAGCTTGCAAATAGCAATATAAGGAACACACATGTTTGATTTGCTGAGAACTGCTGTTGGCGTCATTCGGGGCACCATCAAGACACCTGCTGCAGCTCGGGCAATGGCTGAAACCCAGCTTGCTGCTCTTGCCGAGAATGTTGAACACCTGAATGCCATTGAAAAAGAGCGTCTGGTCGCTCTTACGCTGCGTTTGGCTTCATCTACCGTGCGGGATAAAGCTGTTCTTGATGCTATCAATACCATTGCTACATTCGAAGATCCTAAACGCCAGGCTATCATGCTCTTTGAACTGGTACATGGATGGAGTCTGAGCGCTCGTCAGTTTACCGAGGAATACCAGCTTCGTATCACTGAAAGCCTTTATGAATTGGCCGCAAAGATACACGATCAGTTAGAGCCTGATCTTAAGGAGCAGCTAGCAAAGGCCATGTTGATTCATCTGTTCGGACGTGATGACATCGTGGCATGGAGCGATCACGTGCAAGGTGTCAATGAAGCCGATTGGATTTCTATCGAGCAACGCTTTTCTTTGAGGCGATATTTTCCCGAAAACATAAATGTTACAACGCTCCCCCAGTATGTCATCGAAACACAGCGACGTTTGGCCGATTTGTTAAATCTGCATGCTTCTACCTTTTATCGTTCCTTGTCTTTAGAACTTCAAGCTGAAGCTAGGCAGGCCATGAAAGTCATGTTTACACGTGAGCAACTTCCCGAACAATTTGAAGATTGTGATAGTGAGCAAGCAATTCTGGAGCAGCTATTGCGTTTTATTGAGAGTCGCTGTCGCTCTGTTTATCCGCTGAATAAAGCACCTTCAGATATTTTTTTGGAGCACCTGGATGTGCTTAGACCGGTTGCTGATAGTGGTCAATTTGTCACAGTGGTTGAAGATGTCATCAGTCAGGCGGTGCTTGAAGGAAAAGCAAAGACCTTGGATAAGTTTATTCAAGCACTACCAGC
>DFOV01000278.1 GCA_002376965.1 Gammaproteobacteria bacterium UBA3532 | reverse complement strand
ACCGATGTTTGGGTGCCAGCAGGGTAGAGTAGATCTTCTTCAAGAATAAACAGTGCGCGGTTAATTTCGAGCACTTGATCTTTTAAAGCCTGCAGTTGCAGGTCTAGGGCTTGTTGTTGATTGAGTTGCCCTTGCGGAACAGCCGCGGGTGGTGTTGATATTGCCTTGGCTATTTCAGCCGCATCAACAGCGACAGATTCTTTTCTGGGTGTTGTGGCTGGAACCTCGATTTGCACCGCGGTTTCAGTGGCGTTTGGGTCTTTGACCGGCTGGGGTGGTTCAAAGCGCAGTTTCATCTTTGAGCCGCCATCGGGGTTGGCCAGTTCTTGAAGCGCTTTTAACTTCTGGGCATCGTAGTCAGAGGTAGGTTCTTGGGCCTTTGCCAGGCATGGCAATAATATGGATAAAACGACGATGATACTGGCGATCATCCGAGATTGGTTGCGTTGAGTATCTGTAGGCATGGTGAGATTCTCTTTAAATGAGGGACGAAAAATTACGTTCGTTACCATCTAAAAATAGACCCCCACGCCAATACTGAAAGCCATATTATGGGATTTCGTTGAATTTAATACACTTTCTTCCATGATGTAGTCACGAAAATCCAGGTGTACGCTGAGCCAGTCAGTCGGTAATATTCTGACACCCCCACCAATATTAAGCGTGGTGAAGTCTTGTTCGTTGATGGCTGTTTTTCCTAATCCGGCAATCAGATAGGTATCTACGTTAACCGCGTAGCCTGAGCCGATAAAGAATTGGCCTGGCAAAACGTTAGCTCCGATAGACAGATCGTAGAAGGTGACCGATTCGTCCTCTAGAATCGATGGAAAACCCAGTCCTTCAAAGGTTTCATCGCTGATTTTTGATTGGGCATAGTTCAGTTCGCTGAACCAGAAGCTGTTAAAGTGGTAGGCTCCTCGAATGCCAATACTGCTGTTGGATTGAAAGCCATCGACCTTGTAACTGCCGTAGTACAGGGTGATTTCATAGCTTTCATCGTCGATATCTGGTGTAACAATATCTCGCCGTTCGATTTTGGGATCGATAACATCATCTGCGCTTACAACTGGGACAGATAGGGTGCCAAGCACCAATAGTGTTGTCACCGTTATAATGGCTTTGGTTAGTGCGTCTTTCATTAATACCACTTTCATTAATACCAGCCCGAAAAATAAAGTTGCCATACGCTGGCGGTGAAGGTGTACTGATCAAGTGACTTGTCAGGATCATCAGCAACAAACTGACGCCGATCAGAAAAGTTGTCATAGTTAAATCGAAACCAGTCGAGACTGATACCAATTTCCATATTATCAAATAGCTTATTGGTGTAACCGAGGCGGTAGCTCACATCTCCGCCTAATTGATGTGAATCGAAACGACTAAGCTCTTTGTCTCGGCTGATAAAGTTGTAGAGGCGATCGGCATTGTCAAAATAAAAGTCGGCTTCGGATTGGGTGTAGTATTCATAGCGAATTTCATAGCGCCAAGGCGAGGGCGTTTGGTGGACAAAGCCACCGAATAGGGTGGTTGCAGATATTCCCCAGGTATCAGTATAAAAGCGTAAACCACCTTTAAGCGCCATATTCTGTCCAAGATAATAGAGGTTTCCGTAATTAAAACTCTGACTGGTGCGCGCCTCGGGATGCCTTTCAGGCACGGGAGCATTTCGAACCAATGCACCTCGGTATGGATTGCTTAAATAGCCACTTTCGGCTACGCCTTCATACAAAAAGGTCGCGACCCACTTTGGGCTTAAGGTCTGATTTAAACCAAGGGTGAACTTGTGCCTATCAAGATCTTTCGAAAAATCAGTATCTGAGCGTTCGACGCTATCCCATCCTCTAGTGTAGGTCATGTCAAAGGTCGACATTCCGCTAAAAAAGGTTTGTGACAGGCCAAAAAATGCTGTTGTCGCTTGATAATCGGACTCATCACTATACGCCATACCGCCATGAAACAGTGTGTCTTGGTGCAGGTATTGTGATTCTAGGTTAACGGCTTGGCGCTCTTCAGAGTAGGGACTTGCCTGAGTAACCACATCGATTGATGCACTGGAAATGACATCGGCGTGATAGCCTGCTGCTACGCTGATTTTGTCTTTAAAATTTTTGCGAACAATTAGCGTTGGTCCGTCGACTTCAACACCCCCGCCATCGTAATAATGGTAGTTTACCTCGGCTTTTTCTTCTGGCAGCAGAACAGCCGTTGCAGACTCAATGCCTGCAACCAGCAGGGTGATGCTAAGGATTATGTGATATATGCTGCGAAGCGCTATGAATTTAGTTGCAACCACAGCCACCTCCGCCGGTGGTTATACTGCCGCGTGCGCCTTGGCGTGTTTCTTTGACATGAACCAGATATCCGGCGCTGGTTTCAATGTTTGGGTATTTCATTACTGGATTGGCCAAATGCTCTCTTTCATAGGGCATGACCCAAGGTTGTAAAGCACAGCCAGCAAGCGTGCTGACAGCGAGAAACACCAGGGTGAGCTTTATTAAACGCGTAATCATTCCTGAACCAGCCTTCTGATTTGAGCTTCGTATAGCGCGACATAAGAGGGTTGATAACCTTGATGGATATAGCGGATCTTGCCGTCTCGGTCGATTATTACACTGCTGGGCATGGCCTCAATGTTATATTGTCGACTGACTGATTTCTGGTTATCAAACAGCACGGGATAGCTGATGTTCAAAGAGGATAGAAAGTTTTTGGTGTTTTTAGTTTCTGTATCGACATTGATTGCTAATACACGAAAGCCGGCGCTTTTGAACTTATTGTAGAGCTTTTCTAGTTCGGGCATTTCCTGACGGCAGGGGCCGCACCAGGTTGCCCAAAAATTCAGCATAATGACCTCGCCGCGCATTTCACCGAGCCGCATGTTGACGTTGGTATTGGATTTAAGCGTAAAATCTGGGGCTGGTTGTCCCTGTGATAGGGGGGCGGCGGCTGTGACAATAGTGGCTGATAATATCATCCACATGGCCGCGAGGAAGACGAGCAATGACGAAACAGGCTTGGGCAAGTATTTAAAAGACATAACTGATCCCCACTGTAATTTCAGGGTTATGGGTAAATTTGCTATCGCTGAGTAAATCGGATTCGTAGATATGGTCAAAGACTTCCAGCTTAAGGCCGAGCCAGTTCCACGGACTGATGCGCAGGCCTGCGCCAATCGTTGTTGTAAACCATTCTCTTTCGGCAAAATCGGTACTGCCAAGTCCTGCCAGTACGTATAGGCGTGTGGGTAACGCGAAACCATTACTGTAGGTTATTTCCCCTGGAAGTATGTTGTAACCAAGACCAACATGGTAATAACGTAGCGATTCTTCGCCATCCTGAAACAAGGGCAGGCCCTTGTCACGGAAGCTTTGATCGTAGATGGTCATTTGACCAAAAGAGGCATCAAAAAACAGATCTTCGTTGATAAAGTAGGATAAGCGAAACCCGCTGGATGGAGCCGCACCGAAGTCTTCAACCGAATAGGCACCATAGTAAAGACTGACTTCAAGGTTGTCGGAATCGACCTTTGGAATTCCTTCGCCATTATCGAGCCAGCCCGATTGATTATCACCGCCGTAAAATACGCTAAATCCAGTTGAAATGCTTTGATGGCTATCGGTTTCATTGCCATTGAGGAAGATCAGATGATTACCCAATTCAAGATGCCAGATAAAGCGACGATTCAAGTAATAGTTAATACCCAGTGCAACGCTTGCGCTTTGGGCGCTGCTATCATTGGTGCCGACGAGCGATGTTTTGGGCTCGTTTTCAAAATAGCCAATACCCATGCCAAAATAGGGGGACCAGCGTTGTTGATAAAAGGGGTGAGCTTTTAGATTAACCGATACCAAAGACGAGTTTGAGAAGTTGCCGGAAATGTCGCTAAAACGCAGGTCGCCGGAAAAATACGGAGTAAAACGCATGCCAAAGCTGGTGCTAACCATGTTGTCATCGTTAAACAGCCCACCGGACACACCCAGTTCCAAACGGCGCTTAAGAAAGCTTTCCTGGCTGAACTGGTTGATTTGCGTCGGTTGGCCATGGATATTGCTGGTGTTTTCCAAATCCTCCATGCTGGCCCAGCCTTTAATGCCACGTTCATTTTCTACCCGATACCATTGGGTTTCACTTTTAAGTAGAGTGAGCCATTCTCCTTTTTCGGCGATATGAAACTTTGGATAGCCGCGGCCAGGGCCAGTGTAAAGATCGATAAAGGCATTTTCTACGCGAACTTTGGCTATTTCTGGCTCTTGTGCCTGACTTAATGCTTGGAAAAGAGCCGATAAACATATCAACAGGCATATCCACCTGAATCTAAGACGCATAGTTATTGGCCTCCCTCGACTGGGGTAGCTGGCGTTGATATCCACTCGAGCAATGTTTGATAGTTTTCATCGTCTGGCGGGAAGAAAATATCGCCGCCTGCATGGCCACCAGTGCTTGGGAACGAGCCAGCGGTTGGCTCGAGTAGCAATATGGAGTCTCTTGGTGCCGAAACATTTGTAAAGGATATGGCTGAGATGTAGTTAGCTCTTAATTGAACATCGGTCGGGTTTTCTGTATCAAATAATCTGAAATTGCCGCCAGTTCCACTTTCGTTATTGTGGCATCCGCTAGACGAACAACGCTTTCCATCTATATTTTTAGTGAGAATAGGGTTGACCTCAGTGACGAACATATCAAAGCTTAAATCCTGAATGCCTGAGCTGTCTTCCTCTACTTCAGCATCTTCACATCCAGCCAAAAGGAGACAAGCGCTTGTTATCAGGCTGATGAGAATTGGGTTGTGCTTTTGAGATATTCGCATTGTTCACCTTTATTTTATTATTGTTGTTAAGGGCGTTATTGTTGTTCAGGCGCTGAGTTTTCGGTGCGGGAGGAGGTAACCCAATCCAATATGGTCAGGTAATCCGAGTCCGAAGGATCAAGTATAGGCTCTGGAATGACAGCTTGGCCAGTGTCGGGATCGATTATTGGCTCGCCTGTTTCTGGGTTGCGGTGAAGGTTGCGCTGGGGGTGGGGAACAGGATCTTCGAGAACCGAGCGAGGGCGTAATAGTAAGTAAGATTGCTCGGGGTTGTCGACATCATCTACCATAGAAAGCGTTGCATTGAAATCACCATCAATTTGCCCGGTTAATACATAGCGATGGCCATCAAACTGGCTGTTAACCGTCGCTTCTCCAGGAAGCACAACGGTTCCATTACCACCAAAGGGTTGATGACATCCTGCACAACGTGACATTAATACCGGGTGGACGTTTTCTGCAAAGGTTTCTTCGCTCAACTGCGGCGGCGCGCCACGCAGTTCATCAATAGCAAAAAATCCATCATCAGCTGCGCCATCGATGTAGGGATCGTTGTAATATTGAGCACCAAGATCAATCCACTCGTAGATAATCCGTTTTTCTGATGGGTTTAGTAATGTTGAATGATCCAGCAATCGTTCATCAACTGCTATAAGCTCTTCACCAGCCTTAAGCTCTTGCTCCGACAATTTTTCGACAAGATGGCTAGCGCGTGCCATTCCTGGGCTGACTAAGGGAGACTGGCGTTCCAGGTTAATCTCGCCTTCGTCATTGACTGAAATGAGAGGTAGTCCGTTTTCATCCAACAGCGGATCGCCAATCATCAGCTCCTGATAGGAGGTGAGTCTTCCAGTACCGTCAATGGTACTGGAAAGGTTAAGGCCTTGAGAACCATTTGGTCCGATACTGTCTTGAATGTCGCTATTGTGGCAGTTAGTACATGTTAGTGAGCCATCGTTACCGCGCGGAGTTTCCCAAATCGGTTGTACATGTTCGGGATAATTTATGTAGCCTCGCTGCGGGCTGGGTGTGGTTAGTCCTGAATAGTCGATAATCGAGGTAGGGGGAGTAGCACTATTAACTTGCTGGGAGTCGCTCCATACATCGCGAAAAATGATATCAGCTTGAAGTTGAATGTCTCCAATTACCCGCTGGCGTGTCACTGCCATGGTTTCCCCGTCAGGATTGGTTTCTGATACCAGTGCTTGCATCGATGGGATAACATTAGCGTGCAACTGGCGCAATCCTGGTCCATTAATACTATCACCACGTCTGGGTGAGTGGCAGCCATTGCAAGTGCGTGTTTCTCCTGGTCGAACCTGCAGCCAGCTGCTGTGGATTTGAAAAGCCCTTCCTTCGCTGTCTAGCGCAGTAATTTGTAAAGGCGTATCGGCTGGCACTTCAACCATTACCGAGCCATCTGGTTGAATCTCGGTATAACCCAGGATTTGTTGCATTTCCATCATGGTTTCGCCAATGGTTTCACG
>DFOV01000105.1 GCA_002376965.1 Gammaproteobacteria bacterium UBA3532 | reverse complement strand
AGCCTATGCGACTCAGACCACTTTTCCATATAGGGGCGAACGGATTCCGCTAAAGCACGAATATACATGGGATGGCAATAATAATCACGGATCATATCCCATCGAGGAATATGACGACACTGGCGGAAGGCTCGAGCAACACCGTCATGCACCGCAGCCGTGGTTGTAGCAGAGTATTGTGGATATAAGGGCAAAACCACTACTCGGTCAACCTGTTGCTTTCGCAATTGCAACAAACCATCAACTAATGAGGGCTCGCCATATGTCATACCGACAGCAACGGCATACCCTTGTTCTTTATGTGTCGATGAAGAGTTTGTCGATGAAGATTCATCGTCTAATAATTTTTGCAGTGCATCAGCCTGTTGATAGGTAATGGCACGAATAGGTGAACCTTCTTCGGTCCATATTTCTTGATAGAGCTTTGCCACCTTAGCCGGACGAGTGCGCAAGATGATGCCATGTAGCACTATTTTCCACAGCCACATGGGAGCAGCAATGACTCTTGAATCGGATAAAAACTCGGCTAAATAGGCTCGAACGGCCTTAGGTGTCGGCTCGGTCGGCGTCCCCAAATTGACCAGCAAGATCCCAATTTTTTCTGATTTGTTGTCTGACATACCGTTCCACCTTCAAGCCAATCGCTAGCTAACCCCATTAAAAAAGCCCGCCGTTTATGGCAGGCTTTTACTAAACGTCTAAAATCGAAACTTAGTTTAGTGCACTGAAGATATTTTGTTTGACCTCGTCGACAGCCTGCATCCCGTCAATCGAGTGATAGGCTAAAGTGTCACCCTGTTGGGCAATACTGGAATAGTAGTTAATCAATGGCGCTGTTTGCTCGAAATACACCTGCAAACGCTGGCGAACCACGTCTTCCTGGTCGTCATCACGATGAATTAACGCATCGCCAGTGACATCATCCTTACCTTCTTCTTTTGGCGGATTATACACCACATGGTAAGTTCGACCCGAGTCGGGATGTACGCGACGGCCACTGATACGCTTAACTACTTCATCTTCATCAGCGGTGATCTCAACAACATGCTCGACATCGATTCCAAACTCAACCATACCCTCTGCTTGAGGAATAGTACGCGGGAAGCCATCTAACAAATAGCCGTTTTTACAGTCATCGGCAACAAGGCGCTCTTTGACAATATTAAGTATCAAGTCATCAGGCATTAACTGCCCAGCATCCATAATTTCTTTGGCTTTTTTGCCAAGTTCGGTTCCAGCTTTCACTGCGGCTCGCAACATATCGCCGGTCGAAATCTGTGGAATATCGTACTTTTCTTTAATAAATTGAGCTTGTGTCCCTTTCCCTGCACCAGGTGGTCCTAATAAGATCAAACGCATTACTCTCTCCTAACAAAATGAAATTCTTTGGCCGGTTTACGATGAACCAGTCTCCCCTTTTTATTTATTCAAGCACTTGAATAAATCTATACAAGTATTTGATTATATTCATACAAGTACTTGGCTATATCTATACAACTACTTGACCATATCTATACAATTATTCGGTATTTAAACCCTGGTCGGTGGCGATACAGCACTAACAACAGGGTCTTGGCATAGCGGGAGCGCCAGACTGCTGTAACCATACACGCACACAAAGTATTCGACAAGAGGGAAATTAATTGGGCAACTACGAAGCGCGTAGAAAACAACCCGCCATACCATCTAGCGCATCTTCGTTTTCAAATAAGCGCTCTGCTAAACCATTGATTAAGCTCGCATCGCAGCCTAGTTCTTCTAACCATGCGACGGGAATATCGTCTTTTGCCACATCACTGATAGCCTTGCGCGCCAATACGATATTGACGACCTGAATAATGCGCACATACAGTTGGTGATCGCCCTGGTAATCTTGATGATGTTTCTCGGCAACAACAGCCAGTACATCAGGCATCTGCCAGTATCGCATCAACCATCCGCCCATGTAGGCATGGCCCAAACGCATCAGGTTCTCGCCGCTCCCTAAGCCTAACAACCGCGCTTCAATATCAACAATAGAGCAACCAGGGTTTGTCGCTGCCAACTTGTTCAACAAATAGAATTCCGGTTGAAATAGATGCCCCAGAACGAGAATACCAAAGTTATGTAATAATCCGCATAGATAAGCCAAGCCGGGTAAGACTTTATGACCAGGGTCAAGATGTGAAGCAATGCTTTGAGCCAGCGTTGCCGAATAGACAGCATGCTTCCAATAGTTAGCCAGGCCAATCGGCCCCGTATTGGGCAGATTAAACTGCTGCCCTAGTGATACGCTTATAGCAATGTGGCTTACCAGTTCGAATCCTAATACACGCACTATCGCCGTTTGAATGGAGTCTACCTTGCCGCGATAACCGTAGTAAGGCGACTGGGCATAGCGGATTACCTGTGCAGCAATGCTCGGATCTTTTTCAATTAACCGCGACAGCTGCTCTACGGTAGCATCAGGATCATTCACTAATTTTAATACAGACACCGCGATATTAGGCATTGCCGGAAGCCGATGAACTTGTCTCAATCGGGCCGTGATTTCTTCATCCGTAATAGATGGCTTAGGGATTTTATTTTTGCCACCAGCATTCGACTGCTGCAGGCAAACATCTTCTGATTTGGGAATGGGGCTAGAGCAACGAAAGGTCGATGATGGGTTTATAACTCTCAAAAATTCATCTTTGGGCATTTTAATCCAGGCATCGATAGATCCCGGCTCAAAATATAGCACGTCAGCCTCATCCAAACTCTGATCAACGATCACTTCTAACCGATACGCCCCACCTACAGGAGGGTGACAGCCCGGCGCACAGTCGTGAAATATTCTATCGATTAAAGAACCAGCCAGAGGCTTAAAATTGCGTTCCATATACTCATTCAGACGATTGATATCTATCAGGGCACCTAAATGAGTAACCGCAAGAACCAGCCCTTTCTCGTCTTCCAAAATCGTAGCTCGCGCAACTTTCTCGAAGGGAAAACCGGATGCTTTAGCGGCCACTTCAAGCCCCCTCTCACGATTTCGCTCCAGTAATTCATATCGCGCATGGTGGCTATCCAGGTAGTGTTGCAATCGAGGGGCTATGCTCATATCGTTATAACCGTTGTTATCCCATGTACAGGTGTACTAACACATTAGCATAATTTGAGCGTTATGACCGTGTTTGGATCACAAAAAAGCCCGTCGAGTTGACGGGCTTTTTTGTGATTGATGCTCTAACTAAAATGTTCGCTTAGGCGCGCTCAAGCAACAACTGATTTAGCTTGGCGACAAAACCAGCTGGATCGTCTAAGTGACCACTTTCAGCAAGAACTGCCTGCTCAAATAGTACATCGACCCACTGAGCGAATTTGGCGTCGTCTTGCTCACCGTGTAATTGTTTGATCAGAGCATGCTCAGGGTTAACCTCGAATATCGGCTTGGTTTCTGGCACATCTTGTCCAGCCGCCTGAAGGATGCGTTTCATTTGCGAGCCCATATCGTGCTCATCAGCAACAATACAAGCTGGCGATGAAGTCAGGCGGAAGGTCAAGCGAACTTCTTTTACGCGCTCTTTAAGCACATTTTGAATCTGCTCAATGAGGCTTTTGTATTCTTCTTCCGTTTTTTCCTGCTCTTCTTTGTCTTCCTGCTCCTCTAGATCACCAAGATCAAGCTTGCCTTTAGCGACAGACTGGAAGCTCTTGCCATCGTAGTCGTTCAGGTGAGACATCAGCCAATCATCAACGCGATCGCTCATCAACAGAACCTCAATACCTTTCTTACGGAAGATCTCCAGATGAGGGCTGTTTTTCGCAGCGGCAAAGCTTTCTGCAGTGATAAAATATATCTTATCCTGACCTTCTTTCATGCGGCTGATGTAGTCGTCCAAAGACACACTCTGGTCATCTTTGTCTGTTTCAGTTGAACTGAATCGTAGCAGCTTGGCGATGTTTTCGCGGTTAGAGAAGTCTTCAGCCGGGCCTTCTTTCAGCACCTGACCAAACTCTTTCCAGAATGATGCGTATTTTTCTTTGTCATCATCAGCAAGCGCCTGTAACGACTGAAGGATTCGCTTAACACATGCATTACGGATGCTCTGTGTAACCTTACTATCTTGAAGAATTTCACGAGATACATTTAGCGGTAGGTCATTTGAGTCTACCAAGCCTTTAACAAAACGCAGGTAGTTTGGCATAAAGACTTCCGCATCATCCATAATGAATACGCGCTGCACATAGAGCTTGATGCCTTTCTTATGATCACGATTCCAAAGGTCAAATGGCGCTTTTGAAGGAATATACATCAAAGAAGTGTATTCCAACTTACCTTCGACCTTGTTATGCGACCACAAAAGAGGGTCTTGGTAGTCATGTGCAATATGCTTATAAAACTCGTTGTATTCTTCATCCTTGATATCTCTTTTCGACATAGTCCACAAGGCCTCAGCCTTATTGACCTTTTCAAACTCGATAACAGGCTCTTCATCTTTCTCAACGACGTTTCCTTCATCGTCATATTCTGGTGTAGGCTGCTTAAGCATCTCGACAGAAACATCAATATGGTCTGAATATTTGGTAACCAGGCTACGTAGTTTCCAATCATTCAAAAATTCATCTTCACCTTCACGCAGGTGCAAAATGATTTTAGTACCGCGCTCAGCCTTCTCGATAGATTCTACGCTGTACTCACCATCACCATTAGAAATCCAGCGTACCCCATCAGCAGCAGCCGTTCCGGCAGCACGCGTTTCAACTGTAACTGAGTCCGCAACAATGAATGACGAATAAAAACCAACACCGAACTGACCGATCAATTTGGAATCTTTAGCCTGGTCGCCAGTCAGCTGCGAGAAAAACTGGGCGGTGCCAGACTTGGCGATAGTCCCGAGGTTGTCGACAACTTCCTCACGGCTCATACCAATACCATTATCAGAAATAGTAACAGTACGGGCATCACTATCGAACTCGACACGCACGCGCAGATCACCATCACCTTCGTACAAGTCGTTATTGGAAAGGGCTTTAAATCTCAACTTATCTGCGGCATCTGATGCATTCGAAATCAACTCACGAATAAAGATTTCTTTATTCGAGTAAAGAGAGTTAATCATCAATTTGAGAATTTGCTTAACTTCCGCTTGGAAACCATGCGTCTGTTTATTGGCTTCTACAGTCATATTGGCACTACCTATCACATTTCAATCGGTTAATTAAATCCATCAAGGCTAGAAGAACCCAAATAGCAGCTCAACAGCCGTTTAACGAATGCAGACATTCCTTATTCAGGGTCTCATCCACGTGAAAAAGAAATGGGGTCGTAAGTATTGAGATCAAGGGGCAGGAAGAAAAACTTTGTAAAAAAGCAGCAGAGTATGACGTTACGCTGGGCTTCTGATTTGGCGGGGATCTGTGTAACCATTAGCGACGGAAGCCTACCGTATTTTTCAGGTTCGCTTTATTAGTTAAATTCTGTAGACTCTAGTTATAGCATGGTTCTTCGTGGTGATGCATATTCTGGCCAAGAAAATTAATGGACGGGATATCTGGAAATTGTCCCGTTCCTAACGCAATGTTGGGTGCGATAAATTCTAACTGAGGTGTAAATGAAGGTTACGAAACTGGTATTTGCAATAGCTTTTATTTCTTCACAAGTTGCAGCTGAAGAATGCAAAGTGAAACACTTAGAGAAGCTGGAGTATACCGATATTGAATGTCAATTTTATATGGGAACAGCAGCCTATCGCAATGAAGTATACAGTGTAGCAGCCGCACATTGGGAATATTTATTGTCGCTGGAAGCAAAATATAAAGGTGATAACCAAACTCAAGCTATAGCTAAAAGCACATTGAACTATCTCAGGTATCATGGGCTTGGTATTATTCAGGACAGGAATACTGCGGTTAGACATTGGTTAAATTCAGCAAAAAGTGGAGTTCTAGAAGCTCGTAGGCACCTGGGTTTCGCCTATTCTGACGAAAATTTCGAGCATAAGAATTTGGTTACCGCATTAGGGTGGTACCGTTCAATTCTGACTATTTATCCGAACGCCGATGAACTAGATGAAAATGATAAAAATATTCATCTTGATGTAACTAGAGAAATTAGAGAGCTGGAAGGGAAATTGTCAAAAGAACAAATTAATGCTTCAGAAAAATTTGCTAAGTCGGTTCTTTTCAAATAGTTCCCCCTATCGGGTGACCGAGGCTATCTAGCTACATATACTGGGTGTTTGCTTACTTTATTTCCAAACTGAGAGGTGTAAATTTGGTTTACTTGGTTTGGTTGCTTGGTATAAGCTTTATTTCAAGCACTTTTGGTTGGTTTTTTATATATGTATTAGCTGAAAATGTAGAATACTGGCTATTACCCTTATTTTTTATTATTAACATCATTTTTACGGTCAACGGAGATAATTTAGTAGAATCCATAGTGATTCTTGCAATTCTCGGAGTATTGTTTTTCCTGCTAGGTACAAATGAGGCTATATACGAGTTCAAACCTGTTTTAATTGGTTTTTATGCTTCATTAGTTACGTCAAAAGTTTTTTTCGCTTTTGCAAAAGAAGGGGCGTTAGGAAATAAAAAATTCTACTAAATTAGTTAACAGGCCAAGGATCTGTAACCTCGCCCTCGGCCCCCTGGTGCATGTGCGCCACTCAACCTAAGGCTTCTTCATAGCAACCTGCACCCCATCCCGCACTGGCAGAATAATATTTTCCATCTGCGGATCAACCATGATGCGTTTATTTAAGGTATCAAGCGCCATCGCCTCAGAGTCATTCGGGTGAATAACTTTTCCTGACCACAGCACGTTATCAACCACCAACAAGCCGCCCTTGCGCAATTTGGGTTTCACCGCATTGTAGTAGCTTAAAACATTTTCTTTATCGGCATCGATAAAGATAAGATCCAGATCGTTTGGCACAGCTCGGATGACATCGGTCGCATGGCCTATTCTTAGTTTGATTTTGTAGCCATGAGGGCTTAGCGAAAAGTAGTTTTGGGCATCATGAGCAACCTGCTCATCAATTTCGCAGGTGATGACTTCACCATCATGCGGCATCGCTTCTGCCATAGTCAAAGCGGAATAGCCGGTGAAACAGCCGATCTCGAAAACCCGTTTTGCTCTCACCAGTTTAACCAGCATGCGCAAAAGCTGGCCTTCCACTTTTCCCGTTAGCATCTGGGCATTGGGATGCTCTTGTGTGTCAGAGGCAATTTGGCGCAATAGTGGCGACTCTTGCCGAGTATGTTTTTCGATATACTGTTCGATTTGAGGATTAATAATATCTTTCATTATTTTTTACCTGCGCGTTCAATCGCTGCCTGCTCTAAAACTTCCAAGGCCCACTGTTCAACATTTTTATTCTGTTTTCGGGCCGCCCCCAATATTCTTCGATAGTGCTCGGAGTTAATACGTAAAGCCAGATTTGACACAAACTGACTCACTTTGGGCTCGCCTTCTATTTCGCAAAAACGAAGGTATTCGTTAATGGTTTTTTCAAAGGCTTCCTTTAATTCTCCAGCGCTCCGGCCACTAAACACCAGCACGTCAGGAGCATTGAGCACCTCACCTGTCAACATACCGGCATCTTCATCGTAGTCTATATGGGCCACAAACCCTTTGTGCGTTAACATACCAAACTACTCTTATCACTAACGTCTGCATTAACTATAGCAGTAAATGCAAAAGTCACACGTTTAAAAAGTAATCAGGATTAACAGACGGCAAATTGGAAAGTTTGAGGGTAATGATTATAGCGCGCGTCGGCCACTAAAGGACTGAGCAATGGTGCTACCATCAACGAACTCAAGCTCTCCTCCCATCGGGATTCCGTGAGCGATTCGAGATGCTTTTATTCCAAGACCTTTCGCTATATCCGCAATATAATTTGCTGTAGCGTCGCCTTCAATGGTGGGGTTAGTCGCTAAAATAACTTCGTCAAACTGACCGTTTTGAAGCTTCTGCTCCAAACGATCCAGCTTAAGCTCAACGGG
>DFOV01000254.1 GCA_002376965.1 Gammaproteobacteria bacterium UBA3532 | reverse complement strand
CTGTTTATGCATGTTGGCCTGTTTTCGCATCAAAAGCAGGTCGATTACCTCACCGGCTATCACCGAATTTGGCAAAAAGCGGCTAGCAAAGAGCCGGTTGACTACAAAAAAGATAACGCAGGACGGCTGGCAGCTAATACCTGGTTGCGTAACCGGCTGGCTCAAGCATCCGTACCAAAACCAATAGTCCATACCAGTGAGGTATAACATCATGGCAATTTCTCCCCAAATACTGGAAGAACTACTCAAAACCCATGAATCAACGATGGGATCAATTCTTGGAAGCGTGGCGATATATAAGACATTAGCCTATGCCGAGCCCTCATTGGTTGCCAAGCAAGCCGTCAAGGAGCTCATGGAACGTTTGGAACATGCTAATGGTCTGGAAGCTGAGGCGTTGTTATCGGCCTTTGTCTTACGACTACTCAACAAGATCGCATACCAGCACGAAGCCGCGAAATGGGGGATCGTATGACGCTAACCCCCGAACAACGGTCACTGTCTGAAAAACTCACCCGCCTGCAACGGGTCACCGTATTAGCCCTGGTGGGGCAGCCGCATTTATCTCAGCGTGAGGCATACTATATGGCCGGTGGCAGAGCCAAGAGCCCGGAAGCGGCAGATGTTATTGTCAGCCGTATGTTAAGCGATGTTAAGGTTAAAGCGTTTTACCATTCATTGTGTGACACAGCGGCAACGCAAGCCATTATGAGTCGTTCTGAAGCCTTGGTCACCTTGTCTTGCATCGCTCGTAATAACGTGACTGACTTGCTTAACTTTGGAAAGCGGCAGGTGGGCGTGGATGAGCAAGGCAACCCTGTATACCAAGCCACCTGCACAATGAAGGACGAAGAGCAAATATCGCCTGAGCTGGCAGCCAGCATTGCCGAGCTATCGACTAGCGGCGATGGTTTGCGGTTTAAGATGCATTCTCAGCTGCAGGCGATCCGCTTGCTGGGGCAGATGTTGGGATGGTTTGAGCGAAGGGCTAAAACGCCAGGGCGTGACCCAGAGCAAGCGGTGGCTTTGCCTTGTGTCGAAAATAGCGAGCAAGCCGATAATGCCGATGCTATTTATCAGCAACTATTCGATGGTGAGCCAATGTAACAGCCGTTTGGCTCTGGCCCCGCTAAACAAATAAGCCGCCGATGCTTTCGTGCTCAATAAAGAAGTGCTAGCCTGAAGCATTCTGAACATAAGCAGGTTTTAGACATGGCTCGCGGACTATTGAATAAACTTCTGTTGCGAGAGTGGCGACAAAAACGCAGGGTTGCTAAGGATTTACGAGTCAAGCTGTATCAAATCAGCGAGCTACCAACTTGCAGTGCATTTATTTCGCTTGAGCTGGCAATCAATGCGGATGGAGAGCAGTACTCTGTGCAAATCCATGCCGCAACATTAGGAGCATGGCTTGAAACAAACGTACTAAACACGCTTGATACGGAGCATCCCAAACATATTCTAGCCAGTGCGCTCCACGATTGGTTGTTAACAAGCGCTCAAGCCGTCACAGCACCCACCGTTTTACCTGTCTGGCTACAAACCATGCTAACGCGGTATATCGATACCTTCCCAACCGACCAGACAAAAGACTCCTTACGCTGTCCTAAGTGCGATACACAAGCATTTGCCTATTGCATGGCGAGGGAGTTCTATATCAAGGCCCCAAGTTCGGAGTGGTATCGGGATGACTACTTTTGTGAGTGTGGTCATTGCTTTCATTCTTCTACCGGAGGATTTCATATATCGATTTGTCACTGATGTTAGACCTAATATTGTTTAGCTTTTATGCTAAAGTTGTTGCGAGTTGGATTTGCAAGGGATGTGGTCTTTTTTGGGGCTCATATATCGCGCCTAACACCTTTCTTATCAAATCAGGCAAAGCCTGTATCAACAATCGCTAAGATGTTAAAATTACAGGCCTTACTAGAGATCTGACAACAGGCATTACCATCAGTGAAACTGCTCAATACCTATGATGATAGGGAAACAGCCGAGGCGGCTGCACATAAGATAACTGGGGAAAAGCGCCTTGCAAGCGAGCGCGACGCTACTGAAACAATTTATAACCTTTTTGGCCAACCCTCGTGGGCCAATTTCTATAAGCTGGGTATGTTTAATCTTCCACAATTAAAAGAGATTGTGGATCAACGACAGGCCGGCCTGACTTTTGACCAAGCCAAACACCAGGAGATCATCTCTATGCTCAAATATGCCGCGAAGCAATTTGAGCTAGAGATTCCCGCGCACTGGTTGTGATTAATTAAACCGGTCAAACATTTTTTTGAGGTAGCTGTTCCCTCCATCTTCCATAAATAGCACGTGCTTGTCTTCTAGCTCTTGCTTTTTCACCTTATCACCAACATTAAGCAAATCAGCATATTTTGTTGGTGATAGAACAAACGCATTGAGCGTCAGTGCGGGTTCACCGACGGGAGCCTGCCTGGTTAAATCTGCCTCAATTTTCTTGATTTCAGTATAAAGCCCCAATTTAGAATGACTCAGATCCATGTGCTTTAAACCTTTTGGATCAACAAAGGAAAGGCATTGCTCACCGGTTGCATCATCCACCAACCAAAGTAGAAAATCGGGATAAAAGTTACCCGCAGTGGCAAAACCAATGCCTTTATTTTTTGAGTCGGCATTGCGCAGTAAATACAGGCTTCGCGCACCAATCGCCTCGCGTCCTACTGGAGAGCCATAAAATGCCTGCAAATCTTCAATAAATTGAATTTCACTTGGTGCATCAAACGCCAGTGGGCGCATTTTTAATGGCACCGCGTCTTTATCTTCTAACGATAAAAGTGGATAGAACAAATGCCGATCAAAGCTTATGGCGACCATGTGTGGTGCATTCCATTTGCTGGCTTCCCCCAAGTCACCCTTGGCAACTAGAGCTTTCAGCACTTCCAGCTTCCTCAAATATTCATGGCCATCATCGCTGTCATCAATTTCGAAGTGGTAGAGCTTGAGCATGGAACCGTGCTCATCATGCATGGGGATCACTTCATAAAACTGGCCTTCGTAGCCTGTCTTTAGCGCCTTGTAGAAACGATCGGTGTAGTCACACAACAAACGAATCAAAATATCTTCCAGCCGTTTAATGTCTGCAAAGCTTTTCGCCTCAAATTCCGGCTTGGGCATATACAGGGTGTACCAGCTTTGGTCTGCCAGACAGAAATCCATCAACCGTTGTTTATCCAAGCGCAGGTTGCTCCAACTACGCTGCTGCTTGAATGCCTGTAGCGTTAAGTAAATTTTGTCAAAATCAAATAATGTAAAATGCGCTTGATTGAGCTTGCCTTCATGGCGCACATTCAACGGTTGAGTCTTGCTACTCTTTGTTGTGCTGATCGCCTCTAATCTTGGGTACAAATCCAAAGCGATGTGCGGGGTTTTGATTTTGCCGTCAAACGCTGCCGGGATTTCATACAACCAAGGATAATGAGTGCGCTTAAACCCCAGCTTTTGGTTGTCTTTGTAGCCATCCTTTAACGCCAATGTCTTTAATTTCTTGGTCGGTAAGTTTGGATGAGTTGGGAAGTCCAGCTCGATGATTTCATCACTGGGGGTAATACCTTCTTCCTTCAGATAATCTTTAAACGCTGCCATGTAGCTTGCGCGCACGCCAAAAATATTCAAGGTTTCCAGTTTATCCAAATGCAGGCCTTTTGGGCGTTGGTTTGGTTCTGTGCGTTTTAACGAGAATTCTTTCCCCTTCAGGCGGACACCACGACCAAACAGCTGAATAATTTGTGAACCTTCCCCTTGGCCCATATTCAACAGGCCCATGGTGGATACACGCCAGCTGCTCCAGCCTTCCGTAAATTTGCGCGAGCCAATCAGCACATTCAATTTGCTGTCTTTGTTGTTCAGCGTACCAAACAGGGCGCCTCCAAAATCGTCGGATTCACTGTCGAAGCTATCCAACTCCTCAGCGGTTTTGAAAAATTTACTGTCGTCACCTATCGAAATCAAGCCAAACGGTTCGGCATCGCCAACACGCAGTGCCAATTCACCTTTACTGTTCTTGATGTTCACTAGCTTTAAACGCTGACGGGCATTCGCATTGAACAGCTTATGCAAAATGTCACTATATAGGTCATCAATGTTATCGCTAAAGCTCATCAATGGGTTAAAACGCCCCTTAAAGATATTGTTGCCCTTCGCATCCAGCAGCTGCGCTCTATCATCAACCAGCTCTTTCAGCCAGGTTTTAATCGTGTCTTCTTCGTTGAGAAAAAAGCTTAAGAACTGCACGACTGTAAGGATATCGGAGTCCTCTCCGGACACCGTATTACCGACAAACACCCATAGAGGTTTTTCAATGTTAAAGTCGTTCAACTTGCCCTGATGGGTTTGCCAAAGCCATGTTTGCTGATAAAAACTCAATAAACAAGCAGTAAAATACTTTTGCGCATTATCGGCTTGCTCGTAAGCCTCACCATTCATATTTAAAATGAGCGATTCTTTTCCATAGCCATCGTCGTAAAAATATTTGTAGGAATAGTCAAACAGAATACACTTCGCATAGATCTCGCGAGTAGCTGTCACGCGGGCTTGGCGCTGCTCTGCTTGCGTTAATACCAGTTGTGCTAATTGGTTGTCATCCAGCTTTTTTAACGCTGTTGTTTCAAACAGGGTTTTAGCCTTCTTTTTCATCAAATCTGCTTCAGCTTTAGCAACGGTATTGCCTTTGGCAACTGCCTGACCAAAAGTCGCAGAGTATTCAAAGGCAAAACCACCACGCACCAGCGCATCACGACGCTGCATCCAAGCACCAGCGGCTGTACCGGTGCCTCGATGGCCTTCGTCTACCAGTACCAGGTTGTTCCCTTCAAAAGCTTCTACGGCGACGGTTTTATCGCCCATGCTGTCACCAAGTTTGTTGATGTCGATAATCACAACAAAGCCGCTACTGGCGTATTTATCAAACAGTTTCCCTTTGATGCTGGATAACTTTAGTTCTTCAAGATGTTGTATCGATAAGCCTTCATTGGGTGTAAGCAAAATAATCTTATCGATTTTTCCCGTCGGTTTGCTGATTTTAAAATAGTGCAAATACTGTTTGATATTGACATGCAACAACAGGGTTTTGCCGCTACCCGTGGCATTCCAAAACGCAATCTTATTCAAATCGCTGTCGATATAGGGCTGAAAGGTTTCTGCACCTTGCTCTTTGCTATACGTTGCCAGCTCTTCGTTCAGGCCATCAAGTAATTCTTGTGGCTTGGTGAAGTACCAATCCAGATAGATTTCAGTAAACAATAAGGATAAATACTGGAAGTACTTCATGTTCAGCACATGGCCTTCCAGCTGGTTACGATGTTTTGTAATGGCCTGCCAGTGCTCAACAATATGCAAATCGTAGCGGCGTAAATCGGCCTCAGAAATCCAGTCTACCTCAAATAGGTTTCGCGTCAGCTCATGGAAGAACAGGGTTTGTCCATCTTCATCGATGCCTTCGTGTTGATCATCGCCTAAGCGCAATTTAAGGGCCGCTAGCTCATTGCCTTTAAAGAAACGCATTACCCAACGGTTGAGCACTAGCTCTTGGTGAAAGCTGCGCTTTTGTTTTTTCTTACTCATTACTCAGCTTCCTTATTCTGTTCTAACGATTCGACATGATCACCTTGCGTTAGCAATCGATCAAAATCACTTTCAAATAATCTGTCTTGCACAATGCGGTATTTTTCAAATTCGCTGAGGGCATGAGCTTTGGCAAGTTCAGCTGTGACTTTACCAGCGTCTTGCAAGACCTCACGGTCAGTGGCTTCAATAAAGCGGTTTAATCTTACTTCCCAATCCTCCATGGTCATGGGTTGTTTGCGTAGCGCCATATCTTCGGCAACATCCAAATAGGCATTCACTAAACGGTTAAGCTGTGCCATTTCTGGCTCATCTAAATAATTTTTGGCCACCACCACATCAAACTTTTGAATTTTACCTTGTGGTGCATCCTTCCAAGTGTGCAAGCCCATATGCGCTTGTTCGGCATCGGCACGGTTAACAATTACCTCTGCGGCAGTTTGGCCGTGAATTGCCCAGTGCAATTTATTTTGTACTGTGGCGAAAAAGCGTTTGGTGGCTTGTGCTGTTACATCGTAATCAATCGCCGTGGCGTAAATATCGGTGATTTTTTGGTAAAACTTGCGCTCAGACAGGCGTATCTCGCGGACGCGCTCTAGCTGCTCTTCAAAATACTGGTCGGTAAGTATGGAGCCGCCCGCCTTAATGCGCTCGTCATCCATTACATAGGCTTCAATGGTGAACTTTTCAATAATACCGGTTGCCCATTTGCGAAACTGCACGGCGCGCTCAGAGTTGACCTTGTAGCCTACGGCGATAATAGCCGGTAATTGATAGTGCTGGGTATTGTAGGTTTTGCCGTCCTTGGCAGTTATTCGAAATTTTCGAATAACTGCATCCTGATCTAACTCGCTGTCACTAAAGATTTTTTTTAGGTGATAATTAATGGTATTAGTCTCTACGCCATACAGCTCACCTAGCATCTTTTGCGTCAGCCAAATACTCTCATCGGCATAAATGGCCTCGACCCCTTGCTCGCCATTGGCAGCAATAAAGGTTAAATACTCGGCGGCCGACGAGCGCGTTACACTCGGCGGGCTGGCCTTGCCTGATTTTTTAGATGCGGCCATTACGCATCCTCCTCAGCAAACATACGTTCCAAAAACTCCGGTTCAATCTGGCGCAGTTTTAATACACGCGTCTCACCGCCTTCTTCGGCTGTTTGCGTCAGTACCGTGGGGATATTGTGGTCGCCATTGATATAGACCACATCAAACTCGTTATCCGCCGGGTTTAGCGCCAGCTTATCGCACAGTTTGTTCAGGCCCTCGTAATCGTTCTTCTCGCAGTCGCGCCATAGCACCAAACAGGTTTCATTACTCGGTAAGGTGCCGGTCACCGTCACAAAGCCACGCTCGGGCTGCGCATCAATATGCTTTACGGTTAAGCCAATCAGGTAGTTAAATGTTTCCACTAAATCGACTTTTTGTTCTTCAAAGGCACCAGCGGAATCCACTGCGATTTTCATGGTGTAATCGAAAGGCTTTTTAAAGTCGTCAGTTGAGAGCAGTGAGCCACGGCTTTCGACATCCAGCATGTAGTTAAGTAGGTAGTCGTCTTTAAGTTCGGGGTTGTTATCGAAGAGGTCGACTTTTGGTTTTTTAAGCTCGAGATTGTTGAGCGCATCTTCGTAACTCTCAAGCTTAATTATTTTAACTATATTAGATTGCCCAGAATTTTTTGTAGCTGGACGACCCTTTTTCCAATCCGATGAAAAAGCAATTTTTTGAACCCTAGGCTTTATGACGGTATCACAATGTTCCCCCATCTCAACAATCATATACTTTCTATTTGATGAATATTTTCTGTTCAGATTAATAACAGCGTGCGCTGTAGTGCCAGACCCTCCAAAGAAATCTAATATCAAACTTTCTGTTCCGGAGGTCATATAAACAATATCTTCTACTGCAAAAATGCTTTTAGGGTAGTCAAAAACATTATTGGGAATTATATCCTTTAATAAATTAGTACCTTTAGTAGAAGCATCATATCTGTTATCAAACCATAACGATTTAGCTAAGTATGAACTATCCGCAAAGTCTTTAACGTAGATTGTAGGTTTGTCCTTTCCTCGAACAAAGAAAACTTCTTTAGAAATATGTTCTGCACATCGTTGATAGCCCCAGCGCCATCGACCTAGTGAATCATCGTCTCTAACAGGCAATATAAACATCAAGCCTAATGCTTCATATTTTGTTTTTAGCTGATCGACATATTCATCATCGAATTTTCTATTTCTATAAATAAGCTCATATTCTTCAAATGGTATTACAGATATATCACCATTGCTTTCGTTGTATAGGAATGGAAAATACATAAATGGACGATCTTCTCGTGCAGGTGACGACCCTCTGCGACGCAATGGTAGTTCCCTATAACTAGAACCACCAGCGTCCACCTTTGGATATTTGTCAGTTACCTTTGAATCAGATAGCTTAAGCCTATTCGTTTTCGCATTGGATTTATTCTTAGCGAACATCATTGTGTATTCATGCGAGGAAGCAATATATTTCTGATCTCTTCCTTTTGGATTATGCATTATTGCCAAATTACCAAGATGATTGACCTCACCAAATACTTGATTATTTAATCCTTCCAATCGGTGAAATTCTACATCATCAATTGCGGTGCTAATTATTCCTTGCTCTGACAGAAGATTGAGAGAAACTTGATATCTAGACGCCATCAACGACAACCAAGATGAGTGCTTATACTCATTTTTGTAAAGAATTTCTGAGGCGGCACTATTGTATGGCGGATCAATATATATACTATCGATATTTGAACAGTATCTATTTTCTAGAAATCGCAATCCTTGATAGTTATCGGAGTTTACGATTATTCCATTTGTACTATTATCAATTTCGTCTAAGCATTTAAGAAGAATGTTATTAAAGCGCTCGCTATATAAGGAGGTGTCGACAGATAGATATTTATTATCTCTAATATATTCGACGGTCCTTTCTGGTTGATCATCATAAATCCCTAAATTGCGCCAAGCCTTCCACTGTTCATTATTGTTCAATATTTCAGAAATCAAATAATCTTGAATTTCTCTGACTTTTTCTTGTTGGATTGCATTGTTAACTTGATCAGTCATTGAAAATATATGGTCTAGAGTTATGCAGTAGTGACTGCTAACAACAAACTTCTTCTTCGTCCACAACCTCTTCTGAAAATCCTCCAGCTGCGCCAAGAACTTAATTAAGTCCAAAGCAATACTACGTAAGCACTGAATCATGCGCAGATTTTTTTCAATATCGCTAAAGGCTTCGGCATTTTGCACGTCATCTAAGTGCATGACTTCGTTTTTAATATAAAAATCCAGCTCGCCACGCAGGAACTTGCCAAGGTTTTTATGGATAAAATAGTCGGCGGTATTTTTAGTGGTGTAGTTGGTTAAATGCTTTTCAAGCAGTGTGCGCTTGGGGTTCTTTTCCGTCGGTTCACGCTTGCTTAAGTTCAGCCAACGGCTGGCGACAGAGCTAGCGGCTAACACCGCTTTAACCGCCGATGAGACCAAACTATCTTGCTTGCTGCCTTTGGGCATGGCCTTGTATTCAAAACGGATAATCAGCTCTTTGGTTTCGTTGCCATTGGCGTCTTTGTTTGTGATTTCTTCAATCGGCAAAATCTCATCATCGTACTCATCACCTTCGTCGTCGATACGAGTAATGACCTTCTGCTCAGCCAATACAAAGCGACGCTCTTTGTCATTATCTTTTCGGTTGTCTTTAGCGGTGTCGGCGGACACCAGGCGGAAGTGCACTACACGTCCATCTTCTAACTTGAATGAATAGTTCGAGAAGTTTTCGCCACTTTTGATGTAGTACTGGTCTTTATTGGCCCAATGCAGCATGACTTCTTCGCCTGCATAGGGGATGGCATAGGTGTCACCTTTGTAGCGACGCTGGCTGATAAAATCACCGTTGTCGTAATACCTGGAGAAGAAGGTCAGCAAGTGGCTGAACACGGCGTTTTCATGTTCTGCATTGCCGCTACTGGCCTGGGCGATTTTGGCTTGCAGTTCTTTAACCTTGGGTGACTCAGCTGGGTCAAAGCCAGCATCGGTTGCCGCCTGTTCAGCCTTTTTCAAATCGTCTTTGAGCTGGTCAATGTTGGCAGCATTACCGGATGCAAGCGCCTGCTCAACTTTTTGTTTAAGGCGTTTTTCCAGATATTCATTGATCTCATCGGCACGCGCATTAAGGATGCGATACACACCAAAATCCAGTTCGGGACGATCAATCTGAAAAACTTCTCTTAGTTTGGTGACCAGTTCGTTAAACTTGCTCATGTGTTTGCCTTCTTTAGTTTCCCGCCTGTGCGAGATTTTACTCGTTAAATTTAATTCTTTATTCATTTGCCAGCACGGGTTTAAGCCACTTGCCAACGAATGGTAAATAGGTGTTCTGTTTCAGTGGTTTGCGTGAGCCGCTCTTGCAGTGCTGCAATCAGTTCATCGCGCTTGGCCATGATCTCGTCTTCCACATCAAAAATTTGCTGACGTTGACGGCGTTGTTGGCGTTCTAAATCGCGCAACTGGTTTTGCAGCTCTGATTGTTCTTCCAAAGTCGGCGCTTTGCGGGCATCACGTTTTATTTGGGCAATTTTCGCTTTGGTGTCTTTTAACGCCTCTTCACTGGCCAGCAGTTTGTCATCGGCCCAGCGTTCCAGCTTTTCCCGTTCAGCATTAAACAGGCGCTGGTTTTCCTCTAGAAATTGCGCAAGACTGGCTTCAATCCGCCGTTGTTGGTTACTGCCTAATAGTACGGGTGGCTCTGCATTCGTCGTAGATTGCGTTTTTTTGGCTTGAACAGAAAATAGTTTCTCACAGGCTTCTTGATCCAATGCCTTGCCATCATCGGTAATTGCTGAAAACAACAAGTTTTCTACCATGTCCAATGCACTCACCGTGAGTTTGTCGAGACGTAGCCAGCCAGATCTTCCAACTAAGTCAGCTATCACACTTAATTTGGTTTCATGGCCTGCATAGTCAAATACCAACTCAGCTATAGGCGTGTTGCTTGCTTTGGCGGTATCCAGCGACCATTCACCTAACGGGTGGTTCAGGCGGTAGGCATGTGCCATAAAATCCTGTTGCCGCTGCTGGTTTTGCTGCGCTCGCACCAATTGATAGCGTCCGACAGGTGCATCGGCAATGGGCGACTGTATTAGTGCAAAACTGTAATTGTGTTCATCAAACTGCGCTTTTGCTCCCAATTTATTGGCAATTTCTTTATCGCTATTTTTATCACCTTTTTTATCACTACTTTTATCGCTTAGAGCAAAACGAGTGACGCCCCAAAACCAACGGCTAACTTTGTCGAGGCGTGCTTGAGTGGCATCCAGCTGAAGCTTGAGTTTGTCGTGCACATCCTCATCAAAGTGCTCCATAAGCTGGCTTTGGGTTTGTTTGAGTTTGTCGTTAATATCTGCTTCCAGCTCTTTTTGAAGCTCTTCAAATGCAGATTCAATGTCTTCTGGCTTACGGCAGGGGTCGTAAATACGGGCGATACGCTTTTCAAAATCAATACCGGATTCGATTCGCCCTAACACTTCATCGGATGCGCCAAATACCCCAGAAAATAACTGAAACTTTTCAGTGAGCAGTTCAAGCACCCGTTGATCGGCCTGATTGCGTGTATTTAGGAAGTTAATGACAACGACATCATGCTTTTGCCCATAGCGATGGCAACGGCCTATGCGCTGCTCAACGCGCTGAGGGTTCCAGGGTAAGTCATAGTTGATCAATAATGCGCAAAATTGCAGGTTAACACCTTCTGCGGCAGCTTCGGTGGCAATCATGATTTCAGCGTGATCGCGAAACTCGTCAATCAGAGCCGTGCGCTTATCGACCTGTGCGGAGCCCGTAATTCGGTCACTGCCCTGGTATTGCTGCAACCAGCGTTGGTAAATTTCATTGGTTTCAGGGCCAGTATTTGTGCCGCTGAAGGTGACGATTTTGCCTTGATAGCCGTGACCTGCGAGATAATCGGCTAAAAACTGCTGAGTGCGCTTGGATTCAGTAAATATGATGCCTTTTCGCGGGCCATTGTGTTCCGCCATTTTGGCAAAGCCTAAATCCAGTGCAGTGAGCAGCGCTTGTGCTTTGGTATCCGTTGTTAAGGATTGGGCTTGCTGAATGAATGACTTTATTTCTGCAATTTCAGCCTGCAATTCTTCAGCTTCATCTCGTTCATTTGCGGACTTAGGCAGTGATTCATCAGTGTCAATTGCCGAAAAATCTACGTCATCCAGATATTCGTCCTCAAGCTCATCTTGCTCAATAAGCTTGGCAGCGAGCTCTTCGTCCGACAGGTCTTCGCCATGCAGTTTTTTCTGCAGCCGCTCGAGTATGGTTTGCAAGGTTCCGGTGATGGCATAAGGGCTTGAAGCCAGGAGCTTTCGCAATATTAAGCCTGTTAGGTGCCTCTGACGCTTAGGTAATGCAAAGGATATTTCACGCTGCAAAAAGGCAGAGATGCGCTCATAAAGGTCTTGTTCCGCATCTGTGGGTTTAAATGGCTGAGTGACTGCTTGCCTTTTTGTGTATTGAACGTATTCAAGCACTTGGCTGCGTAAGGTACGCTTGGCAAAACCCGCCAATCGCTGCTTCAGTTCATCTGTGTCGCTTTCACCATGAATAAACTGTTTCCGAAATGCCTTTTCATCGCCAAACAAATGTTCGTCGAGCAGCGTCGAAAGGCCATACAATTCCATCAAGGAATTTTGTAGGGGCGTCGCAGTTAGCAATACTTTGCGTCGACCATTAAATGCCAACTTAAGCGCTTGCCCCATGCGATTACTCGCTCGATGGGCGTTCCTTAGCTTGTGGGCTTCGTCAATAACGACGAGATCCCAAGGCACAGTCACTAAGTCGTCGGCTAATTTGGCGGCAAAATGATAAGACATAATCACTACGTTTTTGCCGGCAGTATTTGCAAGATAAGTTCTTGGCGAGAGTCCGCTTTGCTTGATCGCAGCGGTGTCAAGCACAGTACTGGGCAATGCAAATTTTTCAGCCAGCTCCTGCGCCCACTGTTTGCGTAATGCGGCTGGGCAAACGATCACCAATCGACGTCGGCGTTCTGCCCAGTGCTGGCAAAGGACGAGGGCGGCCTCAATGGTTTTGCCGAGACCAACCTCGTCTGCCAGTAATACACCTTGCTGCAAGGGGTTTCTCAATGCAAAAAGCGCAGCGTCAATCTGATGAGGATTCAAATCTACGGTTGCGTCGAACAGGGACAGTGAGAGTCGCTCTAAACTGTCCGATGCGTGAAGGCAAGTGAGCTCGTGGGCGTAGTATTTTGCGTGGTAGGGAGAAATCATTTTTCTTCACCTGTTTCTTTGGTTTGTTGGCTTATCCATATTTCAATATCTTTTTTATTAAAACGCCATGTATTGCCCACTTTGAATGCAGGTAACTTTTTCGCGGCCGCCAAGCGGTATACTGTGCGCTCGTTCACTTTCAGATAATCGGCGACTTCTTTTATGGTCAATATTTCATCGCTCATGATTAGGCCTCATTTCCCCATGCTCAGCCAACGGCAGGTTAAAAATGTCAAACTAGTGCAAATAAGTACATAGAGCAACTTTAAATTATTGCAATGGCAAAGTAGACGCAAACGTTGGCGTTTCCTTCGCTCTTTGTTCTCATTGCTACTTACGGGCTAGGGCTAGGGCTAGGCGTGGATTTGAAAAATGCGTTCCCACTCTTTTTTTAACTTCTCAATGGGGAGGTTTCGAGCGACAGTCATTGCACTTTTTATTGAGTGGGAAGCCGATGTGGAACAGGTGAGGAGTATTTGCTTCTGGTTAATAAAGACTAACCACTTCGTTGGAGCGGATAAATATTGGATG
>DFOV01000379.1 GCA_002376965.1 Gammaproteobacteria bacterium UBA3532 | reverse complement strand
ATGGAGGATTTTCGAACGGAAATTCTTGGATTGGTTAAGGCACAGCAGGTTAAAAATTCAGTCATTGTTCCTGTAGGCGCTAAAGGTGGCTTTGTTTGCCGGGAAAAACCAGCGACGTCAGATAGAAAAGCCCTGCTGGAAGAAGGTATTGCGTGCTACCGTCAGTTTATTCGCTCATTACTTAGTGTTACCGACAACTACGAAGGTGAGAAGGTGGTTAAACCGGCGCGAGTTGTTTGTCATGATGGCAACGACCCATATTTAGTTGTTGCCGCAGACAAGGGGACGGCAACTTTTTCCGATTATTCAAACGACATCGCGGTAGCTCAAAATTTTTGGTTGAAAGATGCCTTCGCTTCAGGGGGCTCTGCTGGATATGACCATAAAAAAATGGGGATCACCGCCCGAGGAGCTTGGGAATCGGTAAAGAGTCATTTCAGACGAATAGGTGTTGATTGCCAACATCAGGATTTCACGGTTGTTGGCATTGGAGATATGGCTGGAGATGTCTTTGGCAATGGTATGTTGCTATCCAGGCACATCCGGTTAAAAGCGGCATTCAACCATCTGCATATATTTATCGATCCTGATCCCGTTGCTGAAACCAGTTATTTAGAACGTGAGCGGCTTTTTAATTTGGCTGGTAGCAGCTGGGAAGATTATGACGCGAGTTTGATATCAAAGGGTGGTGGTATTTTTAAGCGCTCAGCTAAGTCGATAACTATCAGCGCAGAAGTTAAAAAATGGCTCGGAATATCCAAGCGCACATTAACCCCTAACGATTTGATTCGAGCAATATTAAAAGCACCCGTTGATCTGCTGTGGAATGGGGGGATTGGGACATATATCAAGTCCAGTGAGGAAACCGATTCTGATGTTGGTGATCGCGCCAATGATGCTTTGCGTATCAACGCCTCTGATTCAGGGTGTAAGATCATTGGAGAGGGCGGAAACTTGGGGGTTACGCAATTAGGTCGTGCCGAGTTCTGCGCCAACGGTGGCCTGGTAAACACCGATTTTATTGATAATGCAGGCGGAGTAGATTGCTCCGATAATGAAGTTAATATAAAGATTTTGCTGAATAAAATCATCGAGAACGGTGATCTGACGCTCAAACAGCGCAACATTCTATTAGAGCAAATGACAGAAACTGTAGCCAATAAAGTGTTGGATGATAACTATGAACAGGTGCGCTCTATTAATATCACTTACTACCGTGGAGAGCAGCTCTTTCGGGAGCTGTTGCGGTTTTTAAATGGTTTGGAAAAGCAAGGAGAAATTGACCGCCAATTGGAGCAAATACCCGCTGATGATGAGTTAATGGAGAGACATTCTGCCGGAGAGGGGTTTTATCGCTCAGAGCTATCCGTGCTTATAGCTTATGCAAAAAACCAGTTGAAAGAACAACTTGAGAATGAAGTTTATAGTGAAGATCCGTATTACATTAGCATCATAGAGCAAGCCTTTCCGGGTATCTTGGTTGAAAAGTACCACAACGAAATTTCTGAGCACCCGTTAAGGCAACAACTTATAGGTACGAAACTGGCTAACCGTATGGTTAATGACATGGGCATAAACTTCGCCTATAGAATGACCGAAGAAACGGGGGCAACTCCAGGAGAGGTTGCTCGTTGTTATCTTATTGCAACGGAAGTCTTTGCTAAAGACTGTCTTTGGGAGAAGATCCGCAGCCTGGATAATCAGATCAGTAGTGATGTCCAAAATGAAATGTATTATCAAACCCGTCGGCTATTGCGTCGAGCAGCGCTATGGATATTAAGACACACCGACAAGTCCCTTACGATCGAAAATGTCATAGCCAGATATCGCCCGTGCTTGGTCGAGTTGCAAGACACTGTGCTGGGAGAGTTGCCTGACGAGGTGAGAGGCTATATTGAAACTAATGTTAACTACTACGCTAAGCAAGGGGTTCCAACGGAAATAGCATCACCTGTTGCGGCGTTTCCTGTCTTATACTCTGGTCTGGATATCGCCGATATCGCTTTATGTTGTAACGAAAAAGTAGAAACGGTTGCGCTGGTCTATTTCTCACTTTCAGAGCGACTGGAGCTTCATTTATTCAGGCAATTAATCATCAAGCAGGTAGTAGGAAACCATTGGCAGGCCCTGGCTCGATCGGCATTTCGCGATGAGCTTGATTGGCAGTTGAGAGCGCTTACCCAAACCGTTTTAGGGCAATCTGCAGCGCAAAATAGCCCCGAAGAAAAAATCGATCACTGGTTATCGCTACATGCCAATGCCGTTGAACGATGGTTTCATCTATTAGCGGATATTCGTACCGCAGATAATTACGAATTTGCCATGTTTTCTGTGGTGCTGCGCGAGCTGCTGTTGTTAGTACAAAGTAGTCAAAATGTTGGAGAGGCAAGTTAGAATATTTGATCCAAGACCAAAGCATTGACTAAAAACTGTTATACTGCCTCCAAAATTTGTGGAGGTTCATTGATGTTTTATAAATTAATCCGCAGTTGTCTTTTTACGCTGCCCCCGGAAGTAGCTCATGATGTCTCGCTTAAGCCTTTAAAATATTTGGCGAAAATTCCTGGTCTGCAGGGCTTGTTTCCAATACCCCAGCAACCAGTAAGTATTCTAGGGCTGACGTTTCCCAACCCTGTCGGCTTGGCTGCAGGACTTGATAAAAATGGCGACTATATAGATGCTCTCGGTATGATGGGGTTTGGTTTTATTGAAGTTGGAACCGTTACCCCGGTGGCTCAACCTGGAAATGACAAACCTCGGATGTTTCGTGTAAAACCGGCAGAGGGAATTATCAACCGAATGGGCTTCAATAACTATGGGGTTCAATATCTGGTTCAGCAGGTCAAAAAAGCCAAATATAAAGGCATTATTGGAATAAATATTGGTAAAAATAAAGTAACGCCAGCTGAGAAGGCGCTGGATGATTACCTGATTTGTTTGAATGAGGTTTACCCTCATGCAGATTATATTGCTATAAATATTTCATCGCCAAACACGCCAGGTTTGCGTGATCTTCAACACGGAGAAGCGCTAGATACGCTATTAGCTGGGATCAAAGAACGCCAGTTAACCTTAAAGGAGCAGTATAATAAATATGTACCGGTTCTTGTTAAAATTGCACCGGATCTTACTGATACAGAAATTGATGAGTTAGCGCAGGCATTTATCAAGCATAATATTGACGGTGTCATTGCCACCAATACCACCAATCGCCGAGACATCATAGATGGACTACCCCATTACAAAGAGCAAGGTGGGTTGAGTGGAAAGCCTGTTTTTGACGATTCAACGGAAGTATTAAGAAAGTTTGCTAAAAAACTGGATGGCAAGATGCCGATTATTGGTGTTGGCGGCGTCGATAGCGTTGAGACTGCGCAGGCGAAACTGGATGCCGGAGCTAGCCTGGTGCAGGTATATACGGGGTTCATTTACCAGGGACCAGGATTGGTTAAGAAAATTCTGAAAGGTCTAGGAAATACTTAGAAACTTAAAAAATCTTGTAAAACTAATACGATACAGGTAATTAACGTAGACTAAAAAGAAAAGCCGGTCGCTTGACCGGCTTTTTGTTATCGTGCTCGGAAAGTAATTCTTCCCTTCGATAAGTCATATGGCGTGAGCTGAACAGTTACCCGATCACCTGTAAGAATACGGATATAGTTCTTACGCATTTTTCCTGAGATATGCGCGGTCACCACGTGACCGTTATCCAACTCAACTCGAAACATCGTGTTGGGAAGGGTGTCTAACACCGTACCTTCCATTTCAATACAATCTTCTTTGGCCATAATTCTCCACTACAAAATAATTAATAAACTAAAATTGCGCGGAATTATGAACGAAAAGTCGCCAATTGGCAAAGGTTTCGTGGTATTTCTTGATGTTAGTGGGGTTTATATACCTTGTAACAGTTGTAAAACCGCTCCTCTGGATGAATTGGCCTGCCGTTGTAATGCTATATCAGCTTGATCTTGAACCTGGGCTCGAATGAAATCGGATATTTCGGATGCGATATCTGCATCTTCGACTCGGCTGCGCGATTCTTCATTATTAACACGTGATTGCTCCAAGCTGGATATGGCTGACTCGAAACGATTGGCATTAGCACCGAAGTCACTTCGAACCTGGTTTATGTTTTCAAGGGATGAATCCAATACGCCTAGCGCTTCTTGAGCGCCTTGTTGGGACGACAAGTCCAGATCAAAGAAGCCGCCATCTTCTAGCTGTTGATTCAAATTTACCGATTCGATAGATATGGCATCACCGGACTGGCTGCCGATTTGAAATTCAAGGGTATTGTCTTCGTTTAGAATACTATTGCCGTTGTAATTGGCTCGCTCATTCACGTCTCGAATTTCCTGCTGAAGCTGGCCAAACTCGGCTTGCAAAGAACTGCGATCACGATCTGAGAGGGTGGGGTTTGATGATTGGAGAGCTAACTCGCGTAATCGCTGAATACTTTCTGTTTGTTGGCCGAGCAACGCATCGGCAGTCTGTGAGAAGGATACACCATCTGATGCATTCCGAATGGCTACAGTGTCTTGCTGGGCAGCGGTGTTAAAGCGAGTTGCAATCGCATTTCCTGCTGCATCATCGCTGGCATTATTGATGCGCTTCCCACTGGCAATACGTTCCAAACTTTGCTGTAGCTGGTTAGTATTTTGAGTGTTAGCTGAGAAATTTGAATTAATCTGCATGTTCTGCTCCAAACCGAGTGTCTTAGCGCCGAGCAAGTTAAACTCGACTATAGGTACATGCTATATCACCTTAGTGTTAAAAGCTGTAATTTAGTTCACTAAATATACATATTTTTGTTCACATAGTTGGCGTTCTTCAAGATGGTTTTCAGCTAAAAAGAATGAGAAAGCTCAGTTAACTTGGGATATTGTAAAACTCTCGAATTTCTTGAGCCTGCGCTAGTGCGTCGCGATATCCTAGCCTGATTAGCTCTCTAGTATAACCTGGTTCAAACAATAAATAGCTCAATATACTGGAGCTTCGAGTATTCATCGCACCTAGTAAGTTGAAGAAGAACCGCAGGGTGGGTGAAAGAGCAAAACGGTGCTTGGCTGCAATTGCGCCTAGGTCACGCGAAGGGGATATGGTTAATACTTTAAGTCTTTTTAGTTGAGTTCGACCTTGGTCTAATTCGATATCACGCTCAATGGTACTTAATGTGCTGTTAATTCGCATGAGTCGTTCAAGATCGGTCTCTAATGCATCCCCAAAAGCACTATCAAGCATGTGGCCTGATATCTCTGCGATTGTGGGTGGAGATAGGGTAGACTCCATATCCTGCGGTGGCTCATCCCTGGAATTCAAACCGATGATAAAGATGCGTTTAGCTCCCAGGTGAATTGCAGGGCTTATCGGGGCCAGTTGCCGCAATGAACCGTCACCATAATATAGCCGTTGTATTCTAACGCTGGGAAATAGTAGCGGCATGGCTGAACTTGCCATCAAATGATTAAGCTTGATGGTCGTTCTAACCCCGCGTCTTCTCACACGTTGCCAAGGCACTATTTCTTGAGCTCCCTGGAAAAAGTTGATCGATTCTCCGGTTGAATAGCAAGAGGCGGCAATACACAACGCATATAGGTGTCCTTGGGATATATTTTCTTCTATCTGGCCCAATGGAATAAGCTTGGATAGCAGCTTTTTCAAAGGCCGATTATCCAACATTGCAATTGGATAGCGGTTTTCACCGCTTTGCATCATTGTATTGCTCCAGCGCATAACATGGGTAAATACGCCACGAAAGTCACTGCGATAAACATTATGAGTGTGAAAATTTTTCCACACGGTTTCCAAACGGCGCAGCCCGATGCGCATGCGGTTTGAATATGAAGCAAGCACCGCTGCATTGATTGCGCCAGCAGAAGTGCCTACGATGATAGGGAAGAACTGGGTCAGATGACGAGGCAAAACATGGGCGACACCTTTGAGAACCCCGACTTGATAAGCTGCTCTGGCCCCTCCACCGGTAAGAATAAGTCCCACTTTATCTTCGTTGCCTGACCCCATGTGTTCTCCTGATCTAGCGGCTTTCGACCTCGCTTACCTGGCTAGTCAAAAGTGCTTTAAGAATATTGATACGCTCTTCCTTCGGCTTTTTTCCTAGTTCCCTTACTTCAGTATAGAACGCCTCATAGTGATAGTTGTGTTTTTTAAGGAGAATTTGGAAAGCAGGGACCCAGTCATGATAGAGAGAAACGGGAATCAAGCGCGCATTGTTGATGGGCTTATCAAACCAGCGATCATAGCCACTGTACCCATTCCATTTTGCATCCCGGAGAGCATAAAACTCTTGGTGCAATGACTGGAGAGCTTGATCTTTCTGTTGGCGCATCGCAGCTTCGTCGATATTCGACGCATAAATCGTTTCAAGTTGTTCACGCTTATCGAGTAACAAGCGAATAAATTGGCGGTGGCGCTGCCGACGAACCTGGTAGTTCTGGTAGTCTTCTTGATGTGCTCCTGTTTTTTCAAGCCAGATACGGATGCCTTCCAGCTCAACAGCTGTTGCAAAACTCTCGTTAAATGCCGTGTCATCCTGGATGTATAGATGCTGGTGTGCTAGTTCGTGGAATATTAAGCCAACCAAGCTTAAATCATTGCGTCTGATCATCGTACTTAGCATTGGATCATCAAACCAGCCAAGTGTTGAATAAGCGGTCACTCCACCAACATAAGTGTCGTAACCTTTACCTGATAACTTCGCAGCCTTGTTCTCTGCGAGTGTTTTGCTGAAGTAGCCCTGATAGCTCAAGCAACCGACAAAAGGAAAGCATCGAGTATATGGGGACAAGTCAAATTCGGGTGCAGCAAATACATTCCAAATGACGTGATCACGTTCAAGCTCTACATATGAAAGGTAACTATCGTTTTTAGGTAGTCCCATAATGTCGCTGGCTAAATGACGCGCTTCTTTTACCAATCGAAGTTTTTGTTTTACTTTCTCATCGGTTTCTTCACTGTCTATGAAATTATCGATCGGCTCACGTGCATTGATAAGAGATAAATGTCCTTTAGATACGTGACCGTAGTATTTCAAGGTTTCGCACCCTATCAGCGAACAGGCAATGATTGGAACCATTAGCAAAATGACTATGAATAACCTAAACTTAGTTTTAACCATATAATTTCCCGATTGATGAGTGGCTGGATAGCCCTGCAATTAATACTGATGACAATTCAGCCAGTTACAATATCACTACCCTATATCTCGTTAGCTTGCCAACGCTGGACCAGCGGCGATGTTGTCATCGTAGCGCTTCATGGCTGGATGGACAATTCAAATAGCTTTTTACCATTGGCACAAATAAGTGACGGCATTGATCTCTTAGCGGTCGATTTTGCCGGTCACGGCGAGTCGGAGCACAGGCCTGCGGGAACATTTTACCACTTGGTCGACTATGTACATGATACGTTAGAGCTATTGATAAAACTCGACAAAGGTCCTGTGATTTTGATGGGGCATTCGTTAGGAGGCAGTATTGCTCAGGCAGTAGCGGCTGCCTATCCCAAGCTGGTTAGCAAACTTATTTTAATCGATACACCGGGCCCGATTGTCGCTTCGCCCTCCAAGACCGTCAAGAACCTTGAAGCGAGCTTGAGTATGCGTTTGAAGAGTTTTCAAAATCAGCCAGGCGTACCGCGAAAAATAAGCCTTGCTCAAGCCATCACAGCTCGAATCAATGCCGGTGAAATGACAAAGCAAAGCGCAGAGCTTCTAATGAAAAGAAATCTGAAGCGCTATCAAGATGCATACACCTGGCAGAGCGATCCTCGGTTGAGGATATATTCTCCTGTGCGCCTTACCGATGAACAGGCGGATGATATTGTTAATCACCTGGTCTGCCCAACACTGCTAATAGAAGCAAGTGATACATTTCCGTTGGTACGAGATGCGATGCACCGCCGCTTACCACATTATAAAAATATCCAGCATGAGGTGGTGGAGGGCTATCATCATGTGCATATGGATGCACCGGAACGTATATGGCCGATGATTCAAGAATTTATTACAAAAAATTAATTTACCGTCGCTAATTTTTGGTAGATTAACGGCAAACCAACAGTTGAAGGTATTTCGATGCCATTCGTTGAAATACCTTGGAGAATAACAATGACCACACGTCCCTGGCTGGATGCATACCCAGACATTGAGCCTGAAATAGCCATTCCCTATGCTAATCTTTTGGAGCTGTTCGAATACTCTTTATCTAAATATGCGGCTAATCCCGCGATAACCAATTTTGGCAAGAGTATCAGTTTTAGTGAGCTGGATCGGCGAAGCCTTTGTTTTGCAGACTACTTGCAGCATGAACTCGGATTGGCAAAGGGCGATCGCGTCGCAATAATGATGCCCAACTTAATTCAATATCCGATTGCGATATTGGGCATACTCAGGGCTGGGCTTGTTGCTGTAAACGTTAACCCACTCTACACATCAAGAGAACTCAAGCATCAACTGAAAGACTCTGATGCAAGAGCCATTATTATATTGGAAAATTTTGCCACCACATTCATCGAGATCGCCAGTGAAGTCAATACCGAGCACGTTATCATAACGACCGTGGGTGACGAACTAGATATGCTAAAGGGGGCTCTAGTTAATGCTGTTTGTCGATACGTTAAAAAGGTGGTTCCAAAATACTCTCTACCTGGAGCAATAAAATGGCATTCGACGTTAAAAAAAGGAAAGTCTGAGCGCTATAAGCGCCCAGATATAATAAAAGACGATCCCGCTTTTTTGCAGTATACCGGTGGTACGACTGGAGTATCAAAAGGAGCTATCCTTACCCATGAAAATATACTGGCCAATACCCTGCAAATAGACGCCTGGTTTTGCGCCTATGTGCCGAAAAACAGGGATATTATGATAACCCCTTTGCCCCTCTACCATATATTTGCCTTAACCGTTAACTTCTTCACTATTCTTTATCGTGGCGGACAAAATGTACTAATTACAAACCCGCGCGATTTTCCGGCTTTTATTAAGGAACTAAAAAAGTGGCGATTTAATGCTCTAACTGGGGTAAATACGCTATTTAATGCTTTATTGCACACGCCCGGATTTGAAAGCGTAGATTTTTCAAGTTCACAAGTTGTTTTAGCGGGCGGAATGGCGGTTCAGCGTAGCGTCGCAGAAAAGTGGAATAAGGTGACCGGCACTGTTCTCATTGAGGGCTATGGGCTGACGGAAGCCTCACCGGTTATCAGCTGTAACCCTCTAAATATCACAGGCTATACAGGTGAAATAGGATTGCCCCTGCCTTCAACTGATATGCGTATCGTTGATGAACAAGGTAAAGAGGTAGCGAAAGGTGAAGCAGGAGAACTTTGTTGCCGTGGCCCACAGGTCATGGCGGGATATTGGCAACGGCCTGAAGATTCAGAGAAGGCATTAAAAGAGGGGTGGTTGCATACCGGTGATATTGCAGTCATGCTAGACGGAGGAACGTTCAAAATTGTTGACCGTAAAAAAGACATGATCATTGTATCCGGATTCAACGTATATCCTAATGAAGTCGAAGATGTTGCGGCGCTTCATGAAAAGGTATTAGAATGCGCGGCGATCAGTACTCCATCGGAAAAGAGTGGTGAGGCCGTTAAACTGGTTGTGGTGGCCAAGGATAAATCGCTAACTTCTGAAGAGTTGATTCAATTTTGTCGCGAGCATTTGACCGGTTATAAGGTGCCCAAAGTAGTCAAGTTCGTCGACGAGCTTCCAAAAACCAATGTAGGTAAGATTCTACGCCGAGCACTTCGAGAGTAGTAAATAGATGAGTTATCCGCTGCTATATATTGATACTGCGACCGAGCTATCCCGTTTTACCGATTCGATTACCGAATCGCAGTTTATAGCAGTAGATAGTGAGTTTATGCGTCGTAGCACCTATTTTCCGATGGGAGGGCTGTTACAGGTAAGCAATGGTAAGCTCTGCGCGATCATTGATCTTGTTGCTCTGGCAGGCAATATAGAAAGTTTAATACCAATCCTTAAGGATAACGGCATTCAAAAGGTTTTTCACTCTGCCAGCGAAGATATGGAGTTGTTGTACAAGCTCACTGGAGTAGATTCCTTTTGTGGTATCGTCGATACCCAGATCCTGGCAACCATACTTTATAATAACCAAGGAGTAGGTTTTAAAGCGCTGGTTGAAAAGGTTTTAGGTGTATCTTTAGACAAGCAAGAAACCCGAAGCGACTGGTTAAAGCGGCCACTGACTTCTCGTCAAATCCAATATGCGGCCGATGACGTCCATTATTTATATCAGGCTTATCCTATGATGCTGGAAAACCTTGACGGCAAGTGTCTTAAAGAAATGTTTAACCGTGAATGTGATGAACGTTTCAAGAGTGCTGACGCATTTCGTCCCGACCCAGAAAAAGCTTATCGACGAGTAGGGCAGTGGTTTCAACTCAATTCAAAAGAGCGTAAATACCTTTATTTGTTAGCTAAATGGCGCGAAGAAAAGGCAATACAAGAAAATAAACCCAAATCATTTGTCGTCAAAGATGATGTGATTACGATCATTTCACAGCGTCAGCCACAATCGATAGAAAATCTATCTGCGCTAGGTCTTCTGAAAAAATCAGAGCTTAAGCAATATGGACGTGAACTGGTTGGCGTTTGTCAACAAGCGGAGGCACTGGATATTGATATCTCTAGGCCTGTCATTCCGCGTTCGCTACCGAACTACCG
>DFOV01000223.1 GCA_002376965.1 Gammaproteobacteria bacterium UBA3532 | reverse complement strand
GGAAGCCAGGAGGCAGCGGACGTTTTTGACAGGACGCAACAAGGATTATGGAAGGCATGATGCCATCAGGATTCTTACGGAGGAGCAGGATGACCAAAGGACAGACACGGAAAGCACTGCAGGACGCAGTTTAGGACGGGAAACCACTTAGGGACAAACGCAGGATGCTTAAAATTCAAAAGGATAGGTAAACTTTTCTCCTTATACTGGGGGCGACGCGAGTCGCCCCTTTTTGTTTCTGCTGTCCCACCAACAGAAAACAACTCTTAATTGAACTAGTCTCGGCTTAATCGTAGCAACAGCCTTTAGGTTCTTAACACTACCATAGCAACCACCAATGCCCCGATTACGATCAGCCCCCTGATAATCCACAGAAATGGAGCTGACCATACGGCCATAGCTGCGCTACCCTCGTACTGTTGAATCGACTTTATATCAAACAACTGGTGCTTATTTTGCCACCATTGCAGGTACCATACGCCAGCCATCGCCACAACATAAATGCCAATGCCCAGCATATTGCGATAATAAATAGCTACAACGAACATTATGACAATACCACTTAGCTTTAAACTCATTGCCAACGAATGATAGCGCCCCTTCACATCAACAAATAACCCACTTTTACATGATTTACAGCGCATAAAACTATCAGGATACCTGTACGCCAACTCTGCTCCACAGCCAGGACATAACTGATTCAAAATAATACCTTTTTTGGTTAATGTGTCATCTTAGCAAAATTTATCAATCGGTCTTAGTATATCGTAGTTGTCAGGAGGTAACGCATGAAACAGACAACACAACAAAACTACCGTCAACGCATCTTAAAAGTAGTGGAATATATCTGGGCGAATATAGAAGAAGACCTCGACACCAACACCCTCGCCGATGTCGCTCACTTCTCGCCCTACCACTTCCACCGCATTTATCGTGAAATGATGCAGGAAACCGTAGCCAGTTCAGTGCGTCGTCTGCGATTGCACTATGCCACCTACACCCTGCTGCATACGGATCGACCGATTGCGGAGATTGCTCGCTCCATACGTTATGGCAGTGCCGAGGCTTTTATTCGTGCATTTGCTAAGAGCACCGGCCAAACACCCGCGCTCTATCGCCAGCAACGTCAGCAGGCCTTTCATACAAATGCGTTTGACCATCAGGCAACAACAGTGCCGCGTCTAAATAACGCGCAACCTAGTTCACAGGAAAACCCAATGTTTACAATAGAGATAACATCCGAACCAGAAATCAAGCTCGCTGGCTTGGCCCATCACGGAAACTACATGGATATAGGCAAATGCTTCGAAAGGCTCTGCTCAATTGCCGGAGCCAACCAAATGTTCACTCCAACAACGCGCTCGCTCGGCATCTATTATGACGATCCACAAAGCACGCCAGTCAATGAGCTTCGCTCACATGCCTGTATCAGCATCGAGCAAGACAGCCAACTTCCAGAACAGCTGGAGAATCTCAGCCTATCAGCTGGACGCTACGCTGTTTTGAAATTTAAAGGCCCATATGCCGAGCTAGAAAGTGCCTATCGCTGGTTTTATGGCACATGGCTTCCCACAAGCGGTCATGAGCCGGCTGATAAACCACCATTTGAGGAGTACTTGAACGATCCCAAAGAAGTTGCTCCCCAAGACTTACTAACTGCTATTTACTTGCCATTAGCCGGTTAGCAACATTCCCAACACGCCCTGAGAGCAGGCAATCCCCAAAGCCTGTTCTTAAGGCCGCTGTTTCTATCCACCTACCTCGCCAGCAAATACTCTTTCACCGGCGGAAACAGGGGCATGTCCAGAGCTTGTTGAGCGTCGCGTAGGCCAGCCCAGACGACTTCCCTGCCATCCAGCTCTATCGGCATCAATTGGGTGAGGTACACCTCATAAAATACAATATGATCTTCTTTGAATTCACAACGACTAACAGTCTCAGAAGCTTTATTGAAGTCTTTTAATGGCAAATCAAGTCCGACTTCTTCTTGCAGTTCTCTCTTGGCGGCCTCCTCGCTAGTTTCATTTTTTTTGATGCCCCCACAAGGTAATGTGAAAGCTGTTTTGTAACTGTTGCGAATAAGAAGAATTTTTTGCTGGTGCCACACTGCAACATAAGCCCCATGTACTTTAGGTCGCAGAAAGAAGCAGGCCAATCGATGTGCTTCGTAGGCTACCTTAAACGCCATTTTAACCAGTAAGTCAGTGAGCTTTTGTTCGGCAATCCAGTCTTGCGGTCTCACCACGGAAGTCTGTCCCTGCTGGTGATAAATCGTTTCTTTGATCACACTCTGTTCTCCGGTGAACGCTCAACGCGGATGTTGCGATCGAGTCCTAACGGCTTCCTGTGCATCACCATGGCTTCAAGTAAACCAGCGGCTAACATCAGCAATGTGGTAATGCTATATACCTCAAAAGCCAAACCACCAGAAAACGGGAGTCGATCGTTTTTCCACTGCCACACTAGAACAGGAATAACTGCGACTAATCCCGGCACGGCACAATAACAGAGGTTTCGGGCCAGACGATAGATACGCATAGAAAGCACAGCGCCGATACGCTGTTGAAACTCGCCTAATAAGAGATAGTAGGATAGGGTGTGCAGGCTACCGAGAATGACAATCAGACTAAATACCCTATCGAGCAAGTAGGTTTCATAAACCGTCTCCGTCAGCCACGATTCCGTCATTACTGCAAT
>DFOV01000421.1 GCA_002376965.1 Gammaproteobacteria bacterium UBA3532 | reverse complement strand
ATTTTGTGCCATATTCTCTCATGTCAATGAGATATCTATAACCATGCTGCAATTATGGCGCATGCATCAACATGGTCTAAGAGAAACACTTCTCCAAAAAATCATTCGAATGAGCCCACAAGAACAGAATTTCTTGCTCTCATTTATGCTTATTCTTGAAACAAAGCTAGGCCCCCATTTGATGGATTATCTATCCAAAATTAGAAGCATTCCTGAACTGAAGCAATCCATTGCGCTAGTGAGATCCATTCCTGACTATGTTGAGTACCCAGCTCCTCCATTTCCAGCCACCAGTTGGCTAACCCCAATTAGCAATAGCTTAGATTTGTATCTTGAGGGTAAGGAAATGAGGCACTGCGTTGGCGGTAATTGGAAGCGGCCTATCTCTGGTAAAGATTACTTTTATCACGCAGTGTTTCAAGAGCATGGTTATACGCTTCACATTGCCAACGATCATGGCTCGATATGGTCTGTCCGCGAATTAAAGGCGAAATGCAACCAACCCCCTCCATGCTCTCTGACTTACCGAATACATAAATGGTTAAATGACCATCAGCCAAATCTCGTTTAAGCCAGCCTCGGGCTTCGTGTGCGTTCCACTCCTTCACTGGACACCCTCTGTCCTTATGTATAGACATAATATAGGTATCGAATCAAGTCAGGAGACACTACTAGAATGCAGCCTACTATTAACACCTATTGGCATGATGGAAGATACCCGCATTTGGAAGTGGAGTATCGCGAAGACGGTATTTGCCTGACAACGTTTCGTATTCTACCGTGGAAAAAGGGGCTTTACTGCTCCAAGAAAAGATTTCAAGGCATACCTGAGCCAAACCGCATGGAGGAATTGCCATTTTCCATTGCCGACTTTCCGCTCAATCAAGCAACCAAAGCCTGGCTTTCAACCTTTCCCCCCTTCATCTTAAAACGAATGCTCATCGAGGGGTGGAGGTATGACTATTGCGAGCTGTTAGCACTTTGCAATCATCATTACTACCTGCAACTGGAAGAAACCAATCAAGCTCTTTCCGTGATGGTTCACCACTATATACAAAGAAAGCGACTCGGATTTTCCTGTTATGCGGATATGGCTCGCGAAAAACGAATAAATTTACTAAGGCAAATAGGAATCAATGGAACGAAATCGAATCTAAAGCTTCTGGACAAGCTTGCTCCCACCTTATTCTTGCTCATAGGCAGCACACACTTACAACGAGTGTATTCACAGACAATGAAAATGTCACTGACCATGCTGCAACTATGGGTGATGTGCGAAGGCAAGTTAAATAGCAGCCTGTTAGACGACATTGTTCACTTAAACACAGTCGAGCAAAACAGGCTGTTATCTGGCCTTCTCATTTTGGAAAGGAAGTTACAGAAGACGTTGGCTGAAGCACTATCTAACATCAAGAGTATTCATGCGCTGGAAAGGCTCATTGACTACGCTGAAAGAGTGCCGGACTTTGTCCAATATCAAAAACCACCTGTTCCGGAAATTTCTGGTATTACGGCTATTCGGACAAGCTTAGAGCTGCATCAAGAAGGTAAGACCATGCACCACTGTGTTGGAAGTTTATGGCGTACTCCGATGCGAGGAAAAGATTATTTCTACCATATCCAAAAAGGAGGAGGGCAAGGCTACACGTTGCATATTTCGACTGAGGAAGGTAAAGATTTATGGCAAATCAAAGAGCTGAAAGGCAAGAATAATTTTAGCCCCACCGAGGAGATCTCTGATCTGGTGAAAGACTGGCTATCTACACATCAAAAGAACTGAACTCGACTGAATCCAAGGCACCAGGCAACAAAAGTGGCAACTAATTTGAAAAACATCGACTTCAGCAAACTATCAAAATGACGAGGTAACTATGAAAGTACTTTTCTCACATGGAAAAGAAAGTGGCCCATGGGGCCTGAAGATAAAACGGCTTGCTACTATTGCCGAGGCAAATCACCATAGTGTAGAGAGCATCGATTACTCAGACACTCTCGATCCAGATCTCAGAGTTGAGCGTTTGCTGAACGTCCTAAAAAATGAAAGTGATTTCATTCTTGTTGGCTCAAGTATGGGGGGCTATGTTTCCCTTGTTGCTTCGCAGTACGTAGAAGCCAAAGGTCTTTTCCTATTGGCCCCGGCTCTATTTATGCCCGGTTATCAACATCAGAGCTATAACGTCAAATGCCCAATAGAAATCGTTCATGGCTGGTCAGATAATGTCATCCCGCCGGCGAATTCCATTAGATTTGCACAAGAGTATGGCAGTCCGTTGCACCTCATTGATGGTGATCATCGACTTAACTCATCGATTGACCGTGTTGGAAAACTGTTTTGTTTCTTTCTAGAATCGCTAGCTCCAACTGAGCCAAGCTAGCTCAGGACTGCCGACCAGGTTGTTAGGGGGGAAGACAGTCTTTCGCTAGATGAATAAAAATCACTCTTTGGCTAATTGAGAAACCCTATCGGCCTTGAGATATGCTGGTTGGAAAGCTCCATTTCCAACTTTAAAGCATGGTATAGCCGGTCGGCATCAAACGCTTCCCCAACAACTCTGGCCTTTCTCGACAATAATTGAAAGTGACCAGGAACAACCTTGTCCAGTGACTGCAGCCGCGCTTGGTAACGACAGGGGTCGTAGCTATCAAATCCGCCGTGCTCTTTTAGCCACTTCTCAAAGAACAGGACCCGCTGTTTTAGGGTCATAAAGTCAAATTTGATTTTGAAATCAAACCGCCGGCTCGAAGCAGGATCAATTTTCTGGATCAAGTTAGTCGACATAACCAATATACCAGTGAATTTTTCTACCTCCTGAAGCAGCTGGTTAACTTCTGAGGTCTGCCAGGTTTGAACATGTGTCTGTCTGTCGGTGAGCAAAGAGTCAGCCTCATCAAAGAATAGAAT
>DFOV01000058.1:5698-7319 GCA_002376965.1 Gammaproteobacteria bacterium UBA3532 | reverse complement strand
AAAATTACCACGTCACCTGCATCCAAGTGCCGAATGGCATTACGGTGATCGTAGTGTTCCACAATTCCACTCATTTGGATAGCCGACATAACCCGCGCAGAAATGCCAGCACGCTCTAGAGCGTCTCTCATCGCGAGAGAATTCATTACAGTTGCCAGCATCCCAATATGATCACCGGTAACTCTTTTTATCCCAATTGCATGGAGTTGAATTCCGCGAAACAGGTTGCCACCACCTATGACCATACCAACCTGAACACCTAATCGAGATAATTCACCCACTTCCATGGCAATGCGGTCCAGCACGTGCGGATCAATGCCAAACTCGGCTTCGCCCGCAAGAGCTTCGCCGCTCAGCTTCAGCAAAACCCGGTTATATTTTTTATGCTTTCCCACAATCTTTTCAATATCAATTTTTATGTAGTCGAGGTCCAGTTACCTGTCTTACAAACTGTCAACTTTATGTATTAGCCTGTGCCGCTACTTCCTTGGCAAAGTCTAATTCTTCTTTATCGATTCCTTCGCCAACTTCATAGCGTACGAAATTGACAATATCTGCACCAGCCTCCCTAAGCAAATCGCCTATCTTGGCATCTGGGTCTTTTACGAAAGGTTGTTCGAGCAAGGTAACTTCAGTAATGAATTTACGCAAACGACCACCAATCATCTTTTCAACAATTTCTTCCGGTTTGCCACTTTCCCTGGCTTGGGCCGAATAGATTTCGGATTCCCTCATTAATATGTCTTCTGGCACATCTTCGGCACGAATTACCATGGGGTTGATAGCAGCCACATGCATCGCTATATCACGAGCAATCGCTTCGTCGCCACCACGTAGCGTCAAGAGCACTGCAATCTTATTGTTGCTATGAACATAGCTTTCTACGATCCCTTCATCCGCATTCTCAAATTTGAGCCGGTCTACTCGCCGGAGGTTAATATTTTCGCCGATCTTCTGAACTAGAGCCTGCCGCTCCGCTTCCAGACCTTTAGCAAGTAAGCTGCCCACATCTGCATCACTGTTACAAAATGCCAGTTCCAGCGCATCCTGAGCAAAGCCTAGGAAGTTCTCATCCCGGGCTGCAAAATCCGTTTCGCTATTAACCTCGATTACTACTCCGTAATTTCCATCTTCGGCGATCTTCGTCAGCACTATTCCTTCTGCTGCTATTCGGCTAGACTTTTTCTCAGCCTTCAACGCACTGTTTTTACGAAGGTCTTCGATAGCCTTCTCTATATTTCCTTCGGCAGCCACGAGTGCTTTTTTGCAATCCATCATCCCAAGCCCTGTACGCTCTCGCAATTCTTTAACCATACTAGCGGTAATATTGGCCATTATGAGTGCCTCATTTAATATTTATTCGAAGTTCAGACGCTCCCGCAAAGAAACTGACTTCTTCTAGAAAAAGGGGGCGAAACGCCCCCTTTTTCTCAATTATTTAAGTGTTTTCCGTCAGTAGAGGTTAATCGACCAGACCAAAAGCCCATATCGATTACTTAATCAGCCGCTGATTTTTTTTTGGCAGCGACCTTCTTCTTAACTACCGCTTTTTTCTTAGCCGGGACTTTCTTGACAGCTAACTTTTTGGCTGATGTTTTTTTCGCAACCGTCTTCTTGGTTG
>DFOV01000058.1:0-5366 GCA_002376965.1 Gammaproteobacteria bacterium UBA3532 | reverse complement strand
TGCCTTCTTGGTTGCTGCCTTTTTCTTAGCCGGAGTCTTCTTCAGTTTTGCTTCCTTGGCTATTCCTTCCGTAGCTTCCTCTCCTACTTCGGGTACAGCCGCCTCTTCTTCCGCAATAGGCAGCTCTGCAGTTTCACTTGGTGATTCTGCTGATGCAACTGGTTCTGGCGTATTTTCCTCAGGCTCAGAAGTTTCTTTTGATATGACCTCTTCAGTCTTAACTTGCTCAACATCCGTTGCCCGCTCATTCATTGAGGCTTCTTCAACAGGAGAGTCTGTCAGTGCTTCTTCAGCTTTAGCGAGCTCAGCGGCCGCTTTTTCTCTAACCTCAACAAATTCACTTCCACTCTCGGCTGGGTCACTATGAGGACGGCCCTCCACACAAGCATCGGCTATCGCAGTAACATATAACTGAATCGCTCGAATCGCGTCATCATTGCCTGGGATGACAAAGTCAACACCGTCGGGATTACTATTAGTATCTACTACACCAATCACTGGTATTTTTAAATTGTTAGCTTCGGTAACAGCAATGCGCTCGTGATCAACATCGATAACAAACAAGGCATCGGGCAATCCACCCATATCTTTTATTCCGCCGATGCTACGCTCAAGTTTTTGTTTGGCGCGAGTTAGCATTAAGGCTTCCTTCTTGGTCAGGCGAGCAAACATACCTTCTTGTTCTTGGTTTTCTAATTCCTTCAACCTTTTGATGGAACCGCGAATAGTCTTGTAATTGGTCAGCATTCCACCTAACCATCGATGATTTACATAGGGCATGCCGGCACGTTCGGCTTGTTCACGGACTATTTTGGCAGCAGCACGCTTAGTACCTACAAAAAGAATTTTCTTTTTCTTGCCCGCAAGGTCAGTGACCTGATCAAGCACCAAATTGAGAGCGGGAAGTGTATGCTCAAGATTGATAATGTGGATTTTGTGGCGAGACCCAAAAATGTATGGCTCCATTTTGGGGTTCCAGTAGCGGCACTGGTGCCCGAAATGCACGCCTGCGCGGAGCATTTCTTTCATGCTTACAGTCATGTTGTTACCTTTGGTTTGGGTTAGGCCTCCATACACCCCATGGATCAACCCGTTTCGGCAGACTCTGCCTGACGAGCACCCGGATCACATGTGCCGGTGTATGTGTGACATTAATTTAACTTCACGCTTTTCGATGGCCGATTTGCCTGCCCCCCGAGCGCGCCGCTTTATACCATAATCTTAGATTTTTCGAAAGAGCTCACTACTTCTAGCGTGATCTTTTGCGGGGTTATTTTAATTGCAAACTTGCTAGGGCATGCTGGTATTTAGACAGGCCTAAATTTCAATTTAGAACCCGCAATACCCTGTATTTAAAGGGATTCTTGATTTACAATGGCCTGCTTTTAGCGGAACCTGTTGCTCTATTACTCCCTATAAGAAATGACGATACATATAAAAACACTCGAAGATGTCGCCAAAATGCGTTTGGCTGGGCGATTAGCGGCTGATGTTCTACAGATGATTGGCCCATACGTGCAACCTGGTATCACCACCGGAGAGCTTGATCTTATCTGCCATAAATACATTGTCGAACATCAAAATGCCATCCCGGCACCACTCAACTATAACGGTTTTCCCAAATCTATCTGCACCTCGGTAAACCACGTTATTTGCCACGGCATTCCCAGTAACGGTAAGGTTTTGAAGGCCGGCGATATCCTAAATATTGATATTACAGTCATTAAGGATGGCTTCCACGGTGATACCAGTAAAATGTTCTGCGTTGGCAAAGTTCCGGAACACGCTAAGCGGCTTATTCGAATTACTCAGGAATGCCTTTACAAAGCGATCGGTATTGTGAAACCGGGCATTAAGCTAGGTGATATTGGTCACGTTATCCAACAATATGGCGAAGCGCATAACTATTCGATTGTGCGTGAGTATTGCGGGCATGGCATCGGCCGAGTATTTCACGAGGAACCTCAAGTGCTTCATTATGGCAAGCCAGATACTGGCACTGAGGTTGTCGAGGGTATGACATTTACCATTGAACCAATGCTCAATGCTGGCACCCGTTATACTAAGCTTTCCAAAAAAGATGGGTGGACAGTCACCACCAAGGATCGACGTCTTTCGGCTCAATGGGAACACACTCTAGCCGTGACTAAGGACGGGTGTGAAGTGCTCACTTGTCGTTCAGATGAATCCCTGTGAACCCCAACAATCTTGATACTGAGGAAATTGAACCGAATGGAGATTTTTATGCAGATAAAGGGCTGCTAGATCTTGAGCAGCTCTGTGCAAGAATTTCCAAGGCTGGAAGCCTTGTACCCCCGCTAAACACAGCCCTTCAGAAAGCCAGTAGAATACTTCATGAACGCTACACGCGAAATGTAAATATTAGCGAAATCGTCCACGGCCGCGCATGGGTTGTGGACAAAATTCTTTGTTTAGTATGGCAGGCTCAAAACTGGCCAGATGGTAACGATATCAGTTTGGTTGCAGTTGGTGGATATGGGCGAGGTGAGTTGCTGCCCCACTCTGACATTGATCTGCTCATACTCACTCGTAAAGGTCGAAACGCTAAATACAAAGAAGCTATTAGTTCCTTTCTAACCATGAGCTGGGATATCGGTTTGGAAATAGGACAGAGTGTGCGCTCGATCAAGCAGTGCAAGCAGGACGCTATAAAAGATATTACTGTTTGTACGGCCTTAATGGAATCAAGGATCCTAACAGGACCCGAAGACCTTCACCGCAAGATGATGGAGGTTACTAAAAGCAATAAGGTCTGGCCTACAAAAGAATTTTTGCGTGCCAAACTGGATGAACAGATCGCTCGACACGAGAAGTATCACGACGCCGAATATGCGTTGGAGCCGAATGTTAAAACTTCACCCGGTGGCTTGCGCGATATACAAACCATTGCCTGGGTAGCAAAACGGCACTATGGTGCCAGTTCCTTTCACGACCTAGTGAAATTGGGCTTCCTGAAAGAATCTGAGGAGGCCATGTTAGTAAGATGGCAAGAATTTCTATGGAGGCTGCGCTACGGACTGCACTACCTAGAAGATCGACGAGAAGATCGCTTACTTTTTGACAAGCAAAAAGAGTTGTCAAAATTGTTAGGCTATGAAGATGACGAAAATAGCCTTGGTGTCGAGAAATTAATGAAACAGTATTACCGTGCGGTTGCCACCCTGCGAGAGTTAAACGATGTTTTGTTACAACATTTGGACGAAGCCATTCTTCGAGCCGACGAACCGGAAAGCATTAACCCACTAAATAATCGCTTCCAGATTTGCAATGGATACATCGAAGCTATCTACCCTAAGGTCTTTGAACGCTACCCATTTGCTTTGATTGAAATTTTCGTTTTAATGGGACAGAACGAAAATATTGAGGGAATCCGAGCTTCAACTATTCGTTTGATACGAGAGAATCGCCAACTGATTGATGATGAGTATCGTAAAGACATTCGCAACGTCACATTGTTTATTGAATTGTTGCGAACACCTAATCACATGACTTTGCACCTAAGGCGAATGGCACGCTACGGTATTCTCGGTCGTTATCTCCCTGAATTCGGTCAAATTAGTGGTCAGATGCAGCACGATCTATTCCATATTTATACCGTCGATGCCCATACCCTGCAGGTTTTAGAAAACATGCGTAAATTCAGGCTTCCTGAAGCGGAAGAACGCTTTCCCATAGCCGCCCGCATCTTCCGAAACCTACCAAAAGTTGAACTGCTTTATATAGCCGGCCTCTATCACGACATAGCTAAGGGGCGCAGCGGTGACCATTCTGAGCTAGGGAAAGTCGATGCTATAAATTTCTGCGAGCGCCACCGCATGAGTAACTGGGATACCAAGTTGGTGTCGTGGCTAGTTGAGAAGCATTTGCTAATGTCAATGACAGCCCAGCGCAAAGATACCAGTGATCCCGAGGTGATCCATGAATTCGCCATGCAGATGGGTGACAAACTACATCTTGACTACCTTTATACAATGACGGTTGCCGATATTTGTGCCACAAATCCCAATCTTTGGAACTCCTGGCGAGCTGCCCTTCTGAGGCAACTCTATCTTAATACCAAGCGTGCTCTTCAAATGGGCCTAGAGAATCCGATCAATAGAGAAGAACGCATCTCAGATAAAAAAAGCACATCCCGTACTGAACTTATAGACCGCGGTCTCGATAAAGAGCAAATTGAGCTAGTCTGGGCAAACGCCGCTGAAGAGTACTTCGTAAGGGAATCGGCTCTCAACATCATTTGGCATACTGAGGCGATTGTTCATTTTGAAGGAAAAGGGCCCCTGGTTTCCATCAATGAAATACAGGAGCAAACGGCTGAGGAAGGAGCCACACAGATATTTATTTACACTATCAATGCCGACTACCTGTTCGCTAATAGCACTGCCGCGTTTGAAAAACTGAACCTTAACATCCATGGCGCTAGAATTTTTACGTCTGCCAATGATCATTGCATGAATACATATACTGTGTTGGAAAGCACTGGTAAGCCAGTTGGTAACTATCCCCGACGCATCGAAGAAATACAACGAGTGCTAACCGAATATATCGCGTGCGGCAACCAGACCATTGCACCAGTCCGTTATCGCCGTACACGTAAAGAGAAGTATTTCACTAAACCTATTAAGATCTCGTTTCTAAATTCACCCGGAAAGAGTTATTCAACATTAGAGATTAACTGTCCAGATCAACCGGGTATACTTGCTTGCGTTGGCAAAGTATTGGCGGAGAACGATATTAATCTGCAAGACGCCCGAATCACAACTCTTGGAGAAAGGGTCGAAGACCTCTTCTTTATAACCGACGGAAACGGTGCTGCAATAGAACAAGAAGAATTAAAGAAGAAATTACGATCAGACATAGAGACAGAACTGAAAGTACGTTTAACCTCATAAGATGCGATCGGCTTTAATGGTAAGATGATTACTCTATACGGTATTAATAACTGTGATACGATCAAAAAAACTCGCCAATGGCTCGAAGATAAAGGCCTTGAATATCAGTTTCATAACTATAAAATTCTTGGCTGCTCAGACGAATTGATCACGTGTTTCCTCGAACAATTCTCTTTCCAGAAATTAATTAATACTCGGGGAACCACATGGCGCAACCTACCTGAAAACGTAAAAAAATCTTTAAGCAGGGAGGATGCAATTATTCTCATGAAGGAAAAACCATCAATCATTAAACGCCCACTCATTAACAGGGGCAATCAATGGATACTGGGTTTCGATCTAGTTCAATTGGAGCGTATTAAATGAGAAACCCAAAACAACAGCGGAAAAATCAATGAGTAGCACACTCCATAGCTTTGGAATCGGTCTTGCCACGTTAGATTCTCAAGGGGC
>DFOV01000296.1 GCA_002376965.1 Gammaproteobacteria bacterium UBA3532 | reverse complement strand
CATCAGTGCGGCAGATGGTTGCTCCAGAAACATCCTGCTACTTAGCTATATTGGATGGGAAGTATTTATAATCTTGCCTTATAGTCACCAGCTTGTTAGGCAACTACTGGGTTTAGAGAAAGACCACAGCCGCAAAGATCAGGTAAAAAGCTAATGGAGCCGCGACAATCCAAAAAGATTTGCCTGGCTCATCGCTTNNCAATTTGAATGGATGTTGCAGCGAGCGATGGCTTCGATTCGCTTTGCCCACCAGCAACATCAGTATCAAGGTCAAGCCGGTGGTCACTATGCTGGGCCATCCAGCGCTACTCAGCTAACAGATGCTTATCGTATCCTTGGCGTGGAGAAGAGTGCGACCGACGCTGAAGTAAAGCGCGCCTATCGAAAGCTGATGTCTCAGCACCATCCAGACAAGCTGGTTTCCAAGGGCTTGCCTGAAGAAATGATTAAACTTGCCAAGGAAAAAACCCAGGAAATCAAAGGGGCCTACGAGCTTATTATGAAGACCCGCAAGTAAGGGGGAGTTTTAAAGAAAGACTACCGCCGCAAAGATCAAGTAAAAAGCTAACGGAGCGGCGACAATCCAGAAAGATTTGCCTGGCTCATCGCTTTGTTGAGCTAACCTCACCCAATGTTGCTGCATTTGAGGCAGTTCTCCTGCTAGTTCAGCGCTTTGTAGGCTGGCATACAGCTGCCCGTCAATAATTCCGCATTGCTTTAGGCTTTCAGCAACGCCGTTACCATTGTTAACAGCGCTAAGTGGTTCGGCAAAACGCCGCCTTATGCTGTTACCAACAAAAGAGCGACTCGCGAGGGATATGCTTTGATCGGCCGGAAGCCCTGCACTGAGTCCTATGCTCATGCAGGAAAGGTAGCGATAAAGTGTTTGTATCCTTACTGGTTTAAACAGCATCAGAAACTGGCTTATGGCGTCAGACAATGCACTAGGTAATCGTTCGTGACGGTATAGCGTATAGACATGGCGAATCAGGTAGTATGCCAATACTACCGAGCTAAGCGCACAAACAATGCCTATTAGGTAAGTGGTTACGCTAAGCTCACCTCGCGCTATTTGGGGTAAAGGAATGACAAACAAGCTGACTACCCAGATGGCCATTGGGTAAGATAGTTTCTTGCGTAATGCGGATAGGGTTTCGTGGCGTTGTTTGGTATAGCTGGCCAGATAATCTAGGGCTTTCTCTTGAGCACCGCTTTGCTCGCCGACTTGAAGCAGGGCTGTTTCCCAAGGATAAATAATATGTGCCTGGCTGAGTTGGCTTGAAAGGGGAGTCGCGTTGTTAAGAGATTTCAGCGGGGAGTTTTTTAGCGATTCTCCCAACACCGCGATGAGCTGCTGGCGAATGATATCGCTGGGCAAACCGGAGCGTTCCAGGCGAGCCCAGGTTGCATACATTTGCGATTTTACTTTAGATGATAGGTAACTCATTGTTATAAATGAAAAGTTACAAATAAAAAACGCGCCCGTAGGCGCGCTTTCGTCTTTTACACTGCTTGGGTTTATTGTGCAAAAAATGGGATATCAGTAATTTCAGCGTTACTGCTGTTACGCTCGAACTTGTTCAACTTACCACATTGAGCGAAATGATTCCAGGAGTTATATGGCGTACCGCTTTGAGATACGTTGCCTTCCCAGCCTGGGCCATTTGAAATAAAGCTTTTTAGCTCGAACCAGCCATTTACAGCTTGGTCGCAATCCATATACACATCCAGCATCCAGTAGTGGTGGCCCCATTGGTTTAGCGAGGTTTCACCATAGCCGTCAAGAACGACGCTTTTACGTGGGCCCCAGTCTGACGGCCAGAAGTTGGTAGTCCAAGCGACTGGGCTACCCATCGTATCGCTAGATTGCTCGCTTTCTGCTCCATACCAATCCAGGTAGAAATCATTTTGATTGTCGCGCATAGAGAACTGATAAGGGAAAATGGGTAGAGAACATTCTTTGTTTTCTGCGGTACAGTCACGCCCTAGACCTTGCGCAAACCCATGGTCGATACCACCACGGATGAACATATCTTGACCGGGTACGGTTTCACCAAACATAAATACAATGGTACGTGTCCAGCCATCAGCCTGCAGCTCTTCCAGAGAATAGCCTTGGCCATCATTATCTAAGGTATAGCTGGTGGTGAAGCGGTTTACGTGGCCACTTTCTGCTGCAGTACGAGTATAGTCGTAGCGGAACTTGATGTTGCGTGGCATGGTTTGTGAATTTGTGCCAAATCCACCCCATGAATCAAAAAAGTGATAGTTGGCAGGGCCTTCGTCACCGCCGGCCAGTAGCTCCAGCTCGCGTTCAACTACACCATCATCGAGTGTTTCAAAAGTCATAAAAACCTGGTGAACGCGATTCGTTGATGTACGCCATTGGCTGTTATCGTTTTGATGAATAACGCGCAAGGTGCCCAGCAGGGACTCGGTACCGTGAGACTGAGGATTAACGCTGGCTTGAATTAAATCAACTTCTCCCGCCGCGAAGGCTTGAGAGCTGAGGGCGATAAGTGCTAGTGCAGAAGACTTGATAAGAGTTTTAAACATTTGACTACCTTTAATCTAAATAAAATGAAATCTTGAGATAGATATAATTTATAAGTATGTGGTAGGTATTTTATTGATCTTAGCTAAAAAGTCAGCACTAAAAAGAGATGATCTAGGGGGGATAAGCCAGTTATTTCTATGCCCTCGCACATTTATGCGAGGGAATTGTGGCTCATCTATTGAGGCAGAAACTATTTTTTGCTCCAGGTGCCATTAATAAAGATAAAGTGACCTGGTTTAGTTTTGTTAATGGTTTTCTCGCCAGCGAGTTTTTCAACAACATGTAAATCAATATTGTTTCGCTCGGCAATTTGTGCATATTGGGCTTTGCGTTTAGCGTTGATGTCGTCGATCAGTTTTTTGGCTTCGGCGTTATTGACCACCAACCCCAAGTAACCATTCGGTTGTTCGCCAATCAGGCCTTGAGACTTGGCTGTGTCGATATCAAGTGCAAAGGAGGCTAGCGGAATAAGTAGAAGCAGGCTGAGTAACAATTGTTTCATTATGCGGATTCCTATCGTTTGGCCAGGATTCAATAGTTAGGCCGAGAATTAAAAGAGTTCGTCATTTTCGCTGAATAGATCATCCAGCTCTTTGTCCACCTTCACCTTTATTTCGTGCTCAATCTTAACGTTGAGATTGATAGTTATTGGCTCTCGAGCAGAGACTTCGATGTGGTGGGTGCAGCCAGAGAGGCTTCCGGCGAACAGTCCGGCTAAACATAGCCATGCGAGTAACATCTTCATACGCGTTTCCTTGTTTCTATTACGCTGAGCACATGATACCAAAATTTAAAATCAAGCAGGCCCAAGTTGCAGATTCTAGTTTACCTTGCGTTGCCTTAATTTACGCTGAATAGATTCTTCAATATTTTGCTCCATCTTGCCAAAATCGCCCTGCATATAGCTCTTCATAAAGTTAAGCAGGCTGAAAAGGGGAGCCGTAAGGCTGAAATTTAGCTCGATAGGTTGATCGCCTTTTAAATCCGGGTTTTGACCGTTCAGTTTAGCGGATAAGACAACATCACGCCCAGTTTTTTGCGCGATATCGGCCCTTAGTTCGTTAACATGTAGGTTGCTTAAGGCTTCCATGGCGATGGTCGCCGCGAGGTTGTCTCCTGCCAACTCTTTGACCGCATCACCGGTGAGTTGTAGTCGACCAATGCCTTGATTGCGGATATAGCCCTTGCCAAACTCAATGTTCATATTGGGGTAGAGAATAATGGGCAGGGTGCCATCGATAACGCCAGCCATTTGTATATTCCGTTGCTCTATTACCGCGCTGACATTGCCTAAATCAACGCCACTAAATTTCAGGTTCAGCTGGGTTGGCTGCGTTGAATGGTAGGCGCTGTCTTCCGTCCACCATTTTCCTGAAAACAGATTGAAAGATAGCATGTCGATATCGGCATGAAGCCCTACTTCATTTTCGTAAACTCGCGACGCCAATGAAAAATCACTAATAACACTTCCTACACCGATGTTTTCAATCTGCAGAGGGCTGATTGTATCGAGCTTCAGTGGAATTGCTCTAGAAAGTCGCCATTGCCCTGATAGGTTCTCAAAAGGGATCTCGGTGTAGCTCCCCGACAAATCAGCGACGGTCAGATCAATCTGTGTATCGGTCAGAATATCTTGAGTATTCAAATCAAATCCCGTATCGCCTTTCAATAAAATATTTCCTTGGGTAAGAAGCATATCTTTTAAGTCGGGAGATAGGCGAGGAAGCCACTTTGGATAGATTTCAACTGGAGGTAGTTTCAGATCAATGGAGGCTTCTCCCCTATATGTGCTTGTGTCGAACACGATATCCGTTGTTCCTAAATTTGTTTGCTGATAACGCCATTTGCTCTGTCCCGATAACTGGTCGTTTATGAGGTTATAGTCTCCGTACGAGTGCCAGTTCTGCTGGGAGATATCGCTAGCCTTTATGGTGAGGTCGTTGAGCTGGTAGGCTATCTCAGTGTTTAGAACAGGCTCCCATTGCAATTCATTTAAATTAACAGCCCATTCCTTTGAGCTTACTTCTACGTCCGCTGCTTGATATTCTAGGCTGCTACCGCGAAGTTCGAGTGCGGCCAGCTTCCTCTTAGTAAAAGCTATTTCAATTTCACTAAGATAGACTGGTTCAGGAAGCTTAATCTCAATGGGGGTCAGTGTGGCTTCGATATTCGCAGTTTTCAACGCCATAGAAGGGTAGTTTAAGACCACATCCCATGGATTTTTTGCGCTGATCGTAGCTCTTTTCAGTTGAATGTCGTCTTGTTTCAGGTTGCTCAACACTGTCGGATGATTGAGCGTTGAACGCCACTGCAACTGATTTTTGTCTAATTTGAACTGCCACTTTTGTTGGTGACTAATCTGACCTGTTGCTTCAGCCATCTTCAGTAGGGAGTTGCTTGTTATATTTATATGGCCTTGTCCCACTAGAGCGAGTGGTGACAAGCTTGTCAGATCCACCATATCAATCGCCAAGTTATAACTATCCTTTCCGTTTTCTAAAGACGCTTGTGCTGAGGCTCTGATAGACTCTAATTGCTCTGCCTGACCATCAGCTTGTAGTTGTTTGAGTTGGAACGAAATGGTGTTACTTCCTTGAAGAAGCGGAGATAGGGAGGCATCGCTTTGAATAATGCCTTTTAAAGTAGATGGCATGGCTTTATGTTGCCATTGCGGCCATGTCAGGTCGCTATATCCTTGCAGTACTAGCTCGATCTCACCGCTTGCTTGAGGATCATTTAATTGAATTTTAGAGCGTAGAGATGACTGCAGCGTCCCCGAAAGCTGATCGGGTTCTAGTGTGCCAGTGAATTGTTGAGGTGAATTCAGCTTAAACTCTGACTGAAGTTGAATGTCTTCAAGCTCTGATAATGAAGCCTGAATAGGAAGTGCACCGGACAGCATTTCATTGATAAGCGCTATCCAACGTGGTGCCAGTGTTCCGTCTAGATTAAAAATACATTGGGCGCCAAGCTGATTTGGAAGTGGTGTTGCTTGGCAATGGCTTCGAATATTTTCAAAGCCGAGCTCTACCGAAACTTGATTGGGCTGAATGAGGCTAACGGCCAGATCCAGCGGTGGTAGATCCGTAAATCTCAGAGTCGTACCAATTGCTATGTCACTATTCCTGTCGATTTCGATGCCTCCATCGACCTTTAAAGCATTAAGTGGTGGCGATAAGCCTATCAGTTCTAAGTCTCTAATCATCAGAGCTTGTAGAGGAATATCTTTCGTCAATGGTAGGGAGTCGAGTAGTTGCTGGTAAAGCGTGTCGGGCGAGGGCGACGGGGTCCCTTCACCGGCTGGTAACTGGCTCAAGTCTATTTTAGCTGACTGGATAACAACGTGATATAGGCTGTGATTTTTTACCAGATCTTCAATGTAGTAGTGAGCATCTAGTCGTAGCTCGATAGCCGTTCTCCCTTGCATATTTGCCAGTGCTAGCTCAATGC
>DFOV01000356.1 GCA_002376965.1 Gammaproteobacteria bacterium UBA3532 | reverse complement strand
ATCGATCCGCTGGATCTCCCTTTGGTCAAATCATTATTAGAAGAAACCATTCGGCTGGAGCAGGTGGTATCGGATATACATCAGTTATCGCTTAGTGATACCGGTCAGCTGGAAATTCATCTAGGCTGGTGTGATCCTATGACCGTAATTCGTGAGCAGCTAGCTCTGTATAAAGTGCCGTTGGAACAAGCTGGGATTAAAGTGAATGTAACCGACAAGGCGGAGGCTACTCAAGTCTGGGCTGATCCCAATCGTCTCGGGCAAATTATCGCTAATTTATTACAAAATACGTTGCGTTATACCCAGTCGCCAGGAAAGCTGATAGTCACTACGCTGATTAAAAACAAGCAATGGGTACTAATCTGGGAGGACTCTGAGCCAGGGGTTCCAGATGAGCAACTACCGTATTTATTTGACCGCCTGTATCGGCTTGAGCGATCCAGAAATAGAGCGAAGGGTGGGAGTGGCTTGGGGTTAGCGATTTGCCATTCATTAATTAATCAGTTTCAGGGGCAGATTGAAGCGCAAAAATCCTACATTGGTGGCGTGAAGTTTATTATGCGCTTGAATCGCTATGAGCCAGAAGTGCTCGATGATGACGATGAGTATGAGCTGGTTTATGATGAAAAAGGATAAGGCGAATCGGGACTCGCTGATTCACCAGGACTATTTATTGAAAAGCGAACACCAGTTATTAAAAAGAGAACACCTATTATTGAAAAGGGAACACCAGCTTATAGCCAGCACCGTATACTGATTGAATGACTTTTGCACCAGGAAGTGCGGCATTTAATTTTTTGCGCATATTTTTAATATGAGAATCAATCACCCGATCGAAACTGTCGTTGTCCTCATCATTTAGATGTACGATAAGTTGCTCGCGACTAAACACCTGGTTGGGGTGGCTAGCGAAACAATGAAGCAGCATAAACTCTTTGGTTGTCAGGCCTACAGCAATATCATTGACATAGGCTTCCCTGTTGTTGTTTTTAATCATTAAAGGCCCTAAAGATAAGATATCAACCCCCTGTGTTCGCTGATAGCTTCGCTTCATCCAACTCTTAACCCGCGCAACGACCTCTTTGGGGCTGAATGGTTTGCAGACATAGTCATCTGTGCCTACCTCAAATCCTCGCAATCGATCTTCTTCCGATACTTTAGCCGTTAGCATAATGACCGGTACGTCGGCCAGCTGCTTCAGTTGCTTGCATATTTCGTAGCCGTCGGTGTCTGGTAACATAAGATCGAGGATCGCTAAGTGCGGTTGTGACTTGCGAAAGGAGGCGAGGGCGTCTGAACCGGTGTGAAAGCAATCGACATCGTACCCTGCATGTTCAAGGTATTTTTTCAATAACTCTGCTAACTTAACTTCGTCTTCAACTACAGCGATACGCACATTTGCTCCCAACTAACTATAAACTTCTATCTTATAATGCGAGGCTAGGGCTCCAAGAACCAATAAATATTGTTAATAGTAAAGATTAAAATGTACGATTGAGCGTACATAATTCCTCCACAATCTCCCCTTAATCTACCCTATGTACCCCAACGGAACCGACATGGATTCATTTAAAGGGGCTGCTGCTAGATATTTAAAACAAGCTGCTAGAGATAAAATAATAGGAAGTAAACATGATTAAGCGACGTATTACCTTGGCATTAGCCATTGCTGGTTCTCTTTTTACAACCGCGAATGTAGAGGCCGCTGATAACGGTACCATGATGCAATATTTCCACTGGTATGTATCTGGCGATGGACAGCACTGGAATAGAACGGCACAAGAAGTTGATGACTTGGCGGCAAAAGGGATTACTGCTTTATGGCTCCCACCGGCATATAAAGGGGGGAGTGTGTATGATGTTGGCTATGGTGTGTATGACCTCTTTGATCTTGGAGAGTTTGATCAGAAAGGTACAGTGCGAACTAAGTATGGTAACAAGCAACAATACCTCAAAGCGATTCGTGCAGCTCATGCAAATGGAATGCAAGTTTACGGTGATGTTGTATTAAATCATAAAGGTTCTGCCGATCAGACTGAGTGGGTTGAGGCAGTGCGAGTTGCCAGAAACAACCGCAACTATGAATATGGTGGAAATACCTGGATACAGGCTTGGACTAAGTTTGACTTTCCTGGTCGTGGTAATCAGTATTCGAGTTTTAAATGGCGCTGGTATCACTTTGATGCGGTAGATTGGGCACAAAACTTTGGTGAAAGCTCGATTTTTAAGTTTCGTGGAGACGGCAAAGGATTTGATTGGGAGGTTGATACCGAAAATCAAAACTATGATTATCTAATGTATGCCGATATCGACTTTCAGCACCCAGAAGTTCGTGGTGAACTAAAGTGGTGGGGAGAGTGGTATACCAACGAAACTCAGGTTGATGGTTTCCGTATTGATGCTGTCAAACATATCCAGTTTGACTTCTTCAACGAATGGTTAGACCACGTACGCTGGAAAACAGGTAAAGAATTATTTGCTGTTGGTGAATATTGGCATAACGATGTAGGCCGTTTACATAACTACATTGATAAAACAGGCGATCGCATGTCGCTATTTGATGTGCCTTTGCAGAAAAACTTCTATGAAGCATCAAAAGGTGGCGGATACTATGATATGCGTAATTTGATGAACAACACCTTGATGCAGCAACGTCCATGGAAAGCGGTCACCTTTGTAGCTAACCATGATACCCAACCGCTACAAGCGTTAGAGCGTCCAGTTGAAGACTGGTTCCGTCCTTTGGCTTATGCATTTATCCTGACCCGCTCAGAAGGCTATCCAAATGTATTTTACGCTGACTACTATGGCGCGGACTACTGGGATAAAGGCAAAGATGGCAACGACTATCATATCATTATGAATTCGCACCAATGGATCTTGGACAAGCTTTTATATGCTCGTAAGAATCATGCATATGGTCAACAGCACAGCTATATGGATCATTGGGATGTTATTGGCTGGACCCGTGAAGGCGATGCAGAGCATCCAAAAGGTATGGCGGTTCTGATGAGTGATGCGGGCTACGGCACCAAATGGATGTATACCGGTCACGCCAATACTTGTTATGAAGATAGCACCGATCATATTAGCTTCGATGTTTGTACTAACAACGATGGTTGGGCTGAGTTCCATACTCAAGGCGGTAAAGTCTCAATCTGGTTACAAAAATAATAAGATAGTTGCACACCAACAGGGAACCCCGCTTTAGCGGGGTTTTTTGTTTTTGGAAAGGGCTAGCTATGGTAAGGTTATCGCTTCAATCGTATTCAAGCGAGTCGTTGCATGATAAAACACATTGGACTATTCATTTTTGGTGCTGGCAGCTCACTAGTCTATGCTGCAGCTGGTTGGTATTTTCTTATCAGTGACTATACCCAAACGATGGACCCCGTCGCATTAAATCGACTGCTGGTCGGTGTTGCTTTTTCCTATATTTTTCTACAAGGTTTGCAGGTTGTTTTAATGGGGCTACAGCGAGTTTCGGGTGGCGTATTGGATATTTTATTATCTATATTGCCGGTTGTTCCGTTGATTCTTGCTTTTCCTTTAAGTGGTGCGGATGAAATATTTAACTGGGTTTACTATGCCATCCCAGTCTTAATCGACCTGGTTATATTTATGACTATTTCATTGAAGTTATTAAAGCTAACCAGTGAAGCTGTTATTGTCCGGTAAGAGTCACGATATGCACCATCAACAGCCTAATAATCCATTGCATGGTATAACTCTTGAAAAGGTGCTCAATGAACTGGTTGAGCACTATGGCTGGGAACAATTAGCCGAAAGAGTATCTATCAATTGTTTTAAGAATGATCCTAGTATCAAATCTAGCCTGAAGTTTTTGCGCAAGACCCCGTGGGCGCGTGAAAAAGTAGAAGCGCTTTACATTCGAATGAACCAAAATCCGTGGAAAAAAACTCAGGAATAACTCGTTTTTTAAAACAGGAATAAATATGTCTCGAATATATGCCGAAGAAGGGATTGGCGAAATAGACTTCAACGATCCCTGGATGCAGCAACACTCACAACGACTTATTGATAGCTACCAATGGGCTTTGGGAAAGCCATTACTGGATATCGCCCTCTACCAAAGCCCAGCTGAGATTGCCGAAGCGCTATTTTTAGCAGAGTTCGCCCTGCTTAGTCATGATGTGGTCGATGGGCCAAAAGGACGTGACAATGTTTATAACTATTCAAATCGAACCGGCCTAAAAGTCTTTCAGCGCAGTTGGCAGCAGCAAGTGGGATTGGCTTCATCGCAAAGCGCCGAGCAAAAAGACAACCCTCAGGCTGTTCGCAATAATCGTTTAGCAGAAGCATTGGCGAAAGGTCATGCAGTATTCGACTGTGAACGAGTTACAGGAAGCGGTGGTCGAGTGGTCTTGAGTAGTGTTGTTCTGTTCAATGTATTTGATGTTGTAGGTGTTTATCTAGGGCAGGCGGCTTTGATACAGCCCCAGAATTATAGTTACCGTTAATCTATCTAGTTGAAATTTTACGTGTAGTAGTCGCGATCTAATCTGGCAGTTAGCGTTTTTTCAGGGTGCCACTGTCAGATTAGATCGCGACTACTACACGCCAGTTTCCCTTGGTAATCACACTACTACATACTAGACCTGCATTCTGTGTTTCTTCGTAGAGCTTAATCCACGTTCATAGCCTGAACCTTAAGCA
>DFOV01000251.1 GCA_002376965.1 Gammaproteobacteria bacterium UBA3532 | reverse complement strand
ATGCTTAAGGTTCAGGCTATGAAAATGCGCTAGCCGTGGCTCCAAGTACTGCGCCTGTGATCAAGTGGCGTAAAATCTTTGTCGATTGTGTCATAATGTTTCTCCAGCGCTATTGTTATCTGTTTGGCTAGGGTTTTGGGTAAAGAAATAGTTCAGGTTGACAACCGTTTTCAGGCGATCTATTTCAATTTTTAGCACATCGATTCGGGCATTCAGTTCTGCTATACGAGCACGTACAACCTCGGAAAAATCACCATCATCGTTGGTATAGGCTGTCAATGAGGCTTCGGCTTGCTCGTGCATTTCTTGTAGCAGGCGCGAGTGGTAGAGATACAAGCGCTGGTCAAGACGTGCTAAGCGCGCGCTATCCGTTTCAAGAGTTGCGAGCATTTTGCGCAGTGCTAGCCATTTTTCGGTCTTTACCGCCTCAGTATCAGCGATAGCCGATTGGACCATTTTGTCTTGGCGATTGGAGGTGAAAATGGGGAGGTCAAACGTCACGCCAACCGAGAAAAAGTCCGCTCGGGAGTTGCCCATGGGATCGTCACCACGATAGCCATAACTGGCATTAACCCCCCATTGGGGCTTGTATTTCTGCTTAGCCAGCTCGATCCCCAGGCTGCTGGCGTTGATTTTCTGATCCAGGCTTTTTATTGCAGGATGCGCTTTTAAATACGGCATAAATCGCTGTGGTTGAAACGTTGATTGATCTTCAAACAGCGCTGGGTATTTCAATTCTATCGTGGGTAATACATCGGGCAACGTAAAGTTAGAATGTCCCCAGGTAACGCTGTTGGCCGATAGCTCTGGGCCTAACCACTCCCTTAGCCTGGATAGGGCTGCTTCCTGCTGTTGATGCAACAGGGTTAAACGATCTTCGAGGCGGGTGAGTTCCAGCTGTGCCCGAACCAGATCTTGCTGTCGCGTTCTTCCCAGTGCTGACGAATAGCTGAGCTGCACCACATCCACCAAGTGCTCAAATAGCTCCCGGTCGTTTTCAATAAGCTCGATGCTTTTCTGGGCGCGAAATGCTTCCAGCCACAGTTGGGCGACAGTTACCGCTACCCTGGCTTTACGATTTTCACCGAGCAGCGGGTGTTGTGAGCTCTGCGTTGCCAAGCGTTTTTGTTGCAGAGCCAGGCTGTCACCACGCGGGAAGCGCTGAGCAATACCCACCTTAAATTGGGTCATGCCTTCCTGATTGAAATCGAAACCATCGACAGGCAGGTTGGCAAGCCCTACCGAGACCATCGGGTCCGGCAGGGTGGCCGATGCTATGCTCTGACTGTCCAAAGACTGTTGCCGCAAAGCGTTGCCACTTAGCCACGGATCGTTATGGTGCGCGATGTTAATCGCCCTTGCCATGGTTAATAGCTCACCAGAGGGTAGCATCTGGTTTTTCTCCGACGCACTTAGTGGAAGGCTTACCGATATGACGAGCATAGCAAGCCAATGCTTTAATCTAAGGCGACTCTTGCTAGAAGCTTTCATTGATACTGCTCCCCTGGTGTCGTGATATTGGCGTAGATCTCGCTGCTGCCATCTTTTTTAAGCAGCAGCACCTGGTACGGGGTAAATTTATCATCGACTTCCATACCGGGACTGCCCAACGGCATCGCAGGAACCGCCAAGCCGATGACATTGTCAGGTTTCTCTTTGAGAAATTGCTGTATATATTTGGCCGGAATATGGCCTTCAAATACATAACCATCCTTTGAAACGGCGGTGTGGCAAGACTGATATTGGGTACCAATACCTTTTTCACGCTTGATCGATGTCAGGTTGTCTGGATGATGAATGTTGGCCGAGAATCCATTATTCGTCATGTGCTCCACCCACTTGCCACAACAGCCGCAACTAGGGCTTTTATATATATTGAGCTGTATTGATGGCGTCACTTTTGACTGCTCATTCGATGTGGTTGATTCACGAGCGGTGGTTGTTTCAAGGCTTTTGTCTGAGCAAGCCGTGATCAGTGTGGTTGCTAGTAAAAACAGCAACCCGTAAAAAACTTTATATTGTGTAAGCATATAGCCTCCGAAGCCCTGCTCCGGGTCACGACCGAAGGGGCGAAAAATCCTGATGTGAGTAGTTTGGGTAGGCTAAGAGCGCGGAGCTATTGTTGCTTCCAGCAAACTACCTTGAATAATAACGATTTGTTGTTGAGTAAATTTCAGGCGCACTGGCCCTGTGTTAGCTGGAAATCGGAGGACGATAGAGGGCGGTGGTAATAGGAGTGAGTAGCGCAAAGCGATATAAATCGATCTTGTCCGAGGGCATCTGGGGCTCAACACTACTAGTGCCAACGAGCAGGGCCATTGCGGTAATACAGGTAGTCATCGGGCAAGAGCTGCTTTGTTCACAGCAGTTCTCAGCCGTGCCATCAGTGTTTTTATTCATATTGGCGTGGGCAGAGTGATCCATATTGGTCATGCCCTGCATTGCGTTAGGATTCAGCCCTTGAGTCGCCATTGAGCAAGGTACACTAACCACCGCCCAAGATTGGCCGATAGAGGCCAACATCAGGAGTATGAGTAGCATGTAGTTGCTTTTACGTAATGGCACGGATTCTAAACTCATTTAAGTACACCCCATTAGGATAAACAATCCAGGGATAAAGTTCAAAGTAACTCAGTTATAATAATCAATCATCGTTATGAATCCATGCTCTTGTTTAGAGCATGGTGGGATGCAATGCTATGGCAGCTTTTTACTAGCCTATAACAGCTCTATACGTTCAGGATTGATCCTGATTAAACAACAGAAACAATCAGGCCATAATAATGACTTTGGTGGGCGCATTGCGCCAGTTTTTCTTTTAACGCGGGAAAGACTTTTTAGGCCTCGTCTTGCACTTGACGAATTCGCTCTGTCAACTCCGACAAATGCTGAGCTGGAGCTTCACCAACGTTAACTGCATGCTCTAGTGCCGGTTTGAAAGATTGTTGCAGTTCTGGTGTGAAGTGAGCATTACAGGCTATATAAGCCGCAGCTTCTGCACCTTCTGCACCAACCAGCGTATAACCCGGCCAGCAGCGGTTTTTAATAATGGCATCAAGGGTTTTTGCCAAGCTTTGGAAAAGAGGCTTGAGAGAATCATCGTATTCTGGATGGGTTGTGTGATTCTCAATACTGGCGACAGCAGATTGCGCTTGTTGATATCGTTGTAACAGGTGTTGGCGAATAACTATATCCATAACAAAGCCGCTAGCAGGTGTGAAAGCCAGTGTGAGTTGGCGGGTCTATTTCTTCAATTTGCACGGAAGCAACCTGGGCATGTGTTGGCCCCTGGCGCAGCCACTGAATAAGTTCGCCAATTTCATCTTGATTGCCGCATGCAATCACCTCGACATCACCATTTGATAAGTTTTTGGCATAACCCGAAATGTTTCTAGCCAGGGCCTGTTCTTGAGTTGAGTAGCGATAGCATACGCCTTGAACACGCCCGCTGACGATGGCGCGAATACAGCGATGGTTTGAGGTCATTAATAGCTCCCTGTGCTTGATTTTCTTTTTAGCTTAGCAGGCTTTTGTCCAACATGCTGTGCGGGGTGTCACAGCGATAGCTATTGGCATCGATCAAATTTAGGA
>DFOV01000007.1:8587-14500 GCA_002376965.1 Gammaproteobacteria bacterium UBA3532 | reverse complement strand
AGTCGGGCCGAAAGGTAGTTATCTATGTCATTTATCATTGATTATTACAATTATTGGATCGTTGTGTTTCTGATGATGGCCGGTTTCTATACGGTAATTGCTTCGGGAAACCTAGTCAAAAAGATTGTTGGTTTGAATATATTCCAAACATCTGTTTTTATGCTTTATATTTCCATGGGAAAAGTTGAAGGGGGCACGGCACCTATTGTCGCTGAAGGAATTTCTAGTTATTCCAACCCATTACCTCATGTCTTGATCCTTACGGCTATTGTTGTTGGTGTGGCGACGACGGCTCTAGGGTTATCGCTAGTGGTAAGAATTAAAGAAGCTTATGGCTCTGTTGAAGAAGACGAAATACAACAGCAGGGTGACGACAAGCTATGATGCAGCATATTCCTGTTTTTTCAGTACTTATCCCGCTACTGGCGGCCCCTATTTGCTTGCTGTTGGGGCGACAGAAGTTGTGTTGGGTTTTTTCGACACTGGTTAGCTGGGTTGCGCTCTACAATGCGGTGTTGATACTCGATCAGGTATTGGCCTCTGGTGCGGTGCGTTATTTTATTGGCGGTTGGGAGCCGCCTTGGGGCATTGAAATTCGAATCGACACGGCTAGCGCCCTAGTATTGCTAATCGTGACAGCCATAAGCAGCATTGTTATGCCCTATGCTGGCGAAAGTATCGCTAAAGAAGTCAAACCGCATTTACAACCACTTTATTACACAGCGCACCTGCTCTGCCTGGCAGGCCTGTGTGGTATATTGGTGACTGGGGATGCATTCAACCTGTTCGTATTTCTTGAAATTTCATCGCTATCCACATACACCATGGTCAGCTTAAGCTCTGATCGTCGTTGCTTAACGGCAGCGTACCAATATCTGGTGATGGGAACCATCGGCGCTACTTTTATTTTGATCGGTGTCGGTTTGCTATATATGAAAACTGGTACTCTTAACATGCTCGATTTGGCTAATTTGATTGCCGAGCATGGCTTTAGTCGCACGATAAAAACCGGTCTTGCTTTCATTCTGGTTGGTGTTAGCTTGAAGCTGGCACTATTTCCGTTGCATCTGTGGATGCCTGGCGCATACACTCATGCACCCTCGGCGGTGTCCGCGTTTCTCGCCGCAACCGCAACCAAAGTCGCTGTTTATGTGATGATGCGTTTTATCTTTACCATTTTCGGTAAGGACTATGTTTTTGATGAAATGGGAATGGATAATATTCTGATGGTACTCGCTGTGGTGGCCATCTTTAATGGCTCCATCATGGCGATTTTCCAGCACAATGCCAAAACCTTGCTGGCTTACTCCAGCGTTGCTCAGATTGGCTATATCGTTTTGGGAATTAGTTTTGCCAGCGCGATGGGCCTTACATCAAGCCTGTTGCACGTGTTTAACCATGCATTGATGAAGGCTTCACTATTCATGGCATTGGGCGCCATTTTTTACCGCATCGGTAGCGTTAAGATAGATGATTTTAGAGGTTTGGGTAAGCAAATGCCGTGGACAATGGCTGCTTTTTCTTTGGGGGGCTTGAGTCTGATAGGGGTGCCATTGACCGCAGGGTTTGTCAGCAAGTGGTACCTGGTTTCTGCATCATTACAACAGGGTAACTGGATCGTCGCGGCATTGATCTTGGGCGGCTCTTTATTGGCGTTGGTCTATGTTGGTCGTGTGATTGAAGTTGCTTATTTTAAACCGGCGGATAGCGACAAAGTGGAAGTTAAAGAAGCTCCTGTGGGCTTTCTCATACCTATGTGGGTGGTTACCCTGGCAAACCTCTATTTTGGTATAGATACGCGATTACCTGTTATCTCAGCCACCAGCGCCGCTGAATTGCTATTTCAAGGGGCATCTCATATAGGAGTGATGCCATGATGCTGGCCGGTTTTGATATGAATACATTAGTCACCATTGCCATTGCCCTGCCTTTTATTGGCGCGATAATCGTAAACTCGTTAGATCGCTGGCCCAATGTTCGTGAAGGCGCGACGCTGATAACTGCGGTCTTGTTGTTTATTGTCGTTTTAGCCTTGTATCAGCCTGTCATGGCAGGACAATCGCCAGAAGCAACTTGGTTTTATCTTTTTCCAGGCTTGAGTGTTAGCTTTAGCTTGGAGCCCTTGGGAATGATTTTCGCGTTGATCGCCAGCTTTTTATGGATAGTGACCAGTATCTATGCCATTGGCTATATGCGTGGTCATCATGAAACCAATCAAACACGCTTTTTCACTTGTTTTGCATTGGCCATCAGTTCGGTGATGGGAATAGCCCTTGCCGATAATCTGCTGACGTTATTTATATTCTATGAAGTGCTAACGTTTTCAACATACCCTCTGGTCACTCATGCAGGTACAGACGCTGCTAAACGTGGTGGGCGTATCTATTTGAGTATCTTAGTTAGTACCTCTGTGGCATTTTTACTTTTCGCAATCCTGGCAACTTGGCATTTCGCTGGAACCTTAGATTTTAAAGCTGGAGGGATATTGGCTGACAAAGCGTCTCCTGCCATACTGAGCGGCATATTGGTGCTTTTTGCATTTGGTATAGGCAAGGCCGCGCTGATGCCATTTCATCACTGGTTACCCAATGCCATGGTCGCGCCTACGCCTGTGAGTGCTCTGCTGCATGCAGTGGCGGTGGTGAAAGCAGGCGTATTTAGCGTGCTGAAAGTAGCTATCTATATCTTTGGTATTGATACATTAAAAGCGCTTCCAGCCACAGACTTTGTGCTATATGTCGGGGCTTTCACTATCGTTTTGGCTTCACTGATAGCGATGACTAAGGATAATTTGAAAGCGAGGTTAGCTTACTCAACGGTAAGCCAGCTTAGCTATATTATCGTAGGGGCTATGCTGGCATCGTCTGCTGGAATATTAGGCGGGTCAATGCATATTGCTACCCACGCCTTCGGCAAGATAACTTTGTTCTTTTGTGCTGGCGCGATCATGGTTGCTGCACATAAAAATAAAGTCAGTGAACTTGTTGGTATTGGTAAAGCTATGCCGTTGACCATGGTGGCTTTCATGATTGGCACCCTAAGCATTATTGGGCTACCGCCACTTGGTGGTACTTGGAGTAAGTGGTTTCTGATGATGGGGGCGCTGGAAACACACCACCTGGTTATTGTAGGGGTGTTAATTGTGAGTACATTACTAAATATTGCCTATTTGTTACCTATCCCGATCCGCGCTTTTTACAGCACCGAGAGTGATAAACAGCAAAGCGGGCTGAAAGAAGCTCCTTTGCCATGTTTGATTGCTATGACAGTCACTTCCATCGGTTGTCTGCTACTATTTTTCTATCCTGAGCCCTTCTATGCACTGGCGAATAAGTTGCCTGGAGTTAGTTTGTAGTACGCCTGGAAAGGGTAGAGAGGCAGATTCGAGCCAAATAGATTCGTCCATACCAGGGCGAATTGGCCTCCTGCTAGAGCGAGCAGGTCTTTAGCGATGAGTTGGATCTTAGTTTGGGCCATACTACTGATGCATATCAACTCTAGTGGCCATAGCATATTGAGCATTGGCTCTTCGCTAACTGAGTTGCCCTAGGTGCTCGGCTTGATTTGGTGCAGGTCGCTGCACCAAATGAATCTAAGCTCTAGATATAAGAAAACAGCAAGTAGCTAGAGAGCAACACCACAACCCAAAGCACCATGGTTTCAGTAGGCCACAGTTTAGCGAAATATCCTTTAGGTTTTTGCTCTTCATGGTCATAGTGCTTTCTCAATGTGGTTGATAATTGCGAGACAATGAAGCGTTGAGATACCTCATAAGTGTTGCCCACGAAAGCTGCAATGCCTCTATACCAACTTGGTAATAGTTTACGATAGAACCAGTCTAGATCGAGACTAATGGTTTCTGTTCGCTTCATCATTGGAAGCAAAAGGAAGAATGCCAACCCTGCGAATAAGAGTAACTGGAACTGTGTAACAAGATGATCAGCGGTGTAGGGTTTGTATTCAACCGGGTAAGGAAGAATATCATAGAGCGGTTGAGGGAAAACGCCCAAAGCGATACAAATAAAGGCAAAAAATATCATTGCAATCTGCATGTTCTTTGGCGGATCGGATGGTCTAAGCCCTGAATCTTTCTGAAAGAAAACAAACCAAGGGTATTTAATACCGGCATGAAGAAACACGCCAGCAGATGCCGCTGCAAGCAAAAACCAAACCCAGGTTATATGCTCGTAGGCAGCAGATTGAGAAATCATCGATTTAGAGATAAAGCCTGAGGTGAATGGGAAAGATGATATGGCTAATGCGCCAATCGTACCGCAAATAGTGGTTACTGGCATACTTTGGTAAAGACCACCTAAATCGGTGCAGCGGCGCTTGCCTGTTTTATAAAGGACGGCTCCAGCAGACATTAATAACAAGGCTTTATATATAATGTGGGCGAAAGCATGAGATGCCGCTCCATTGAGAGCCATATCAGTGCCAATTCCAATCCCTGTCACCATAAATCCGACCTGGTTTACGATACTGTATGCAAGTATGCGACGGGCGTCATTTTCCAAAAGAGCATAGATAATGCCGTAAAAAATCATGAAACACCCGATAGGAATCAGAGCACTTGTGCCTGGAAAAGTAACAAGAAGAGCAAACACGGCGGTTTTTGTCGTGAAAGCCGACAGGAATACTGCACCACTCGGACTTGCTTCAGGATAAGCATCTGCAATCCAAGCTGAAAAGGGCGGTGCTCCTGCATTGATTAAAAAGCCGACGAGAATCAGCCATTGTGCAGGCCCTTGAATATCGAGCTTAGTAAAAGCGACAGACCCCGTGGTGTAGACATGCCATGCAATACCTGCCATTAGCACTGCACCACCTAAGGCGTGCAGCAACAGATAACGCATACCTGCTTGGTAGGCAGCTTTGGTACCGGAAGCCAAGATAACCACCGTTGACCCCAGCGCCATCAATTCCCAGTAAATAAATAAGGTTATCAGATCACCACAACAGGCGACTCCTACGGCGCTGCCGGCATATAAAAAAGCCGCGCTTAACTCAAGGGTCGACGCGGTACGCATGGCGAAGATACCGCCGACAAAAGTCATTATTGTAAAGACCGTGGCGAAGACCTTTCCAACCGCCGAAAATTCAAGTGGTGATAGGCGGTATTCAAAAAGCTGAACTTGCCACCCAGCATCCATGGGCAATGTCCAAATCAGAGCCAATGCCAGTAAGGGCAACCCGAGCATCGCCACTTGTCGCAAAATGCCGCGGGACATGGGGATAATGAGAGCTCCGGCGATGATAAGCCAGCCTGGCGGTAATTCAATCATCATAGTAATCTTCTTTGCGTTTCAATATATAACCTAGTAGTTTTGCCGCAACTACCATCGCGACACAGGTGATAAAGCCATACCAGCCGGAAAAGCCAAAACTGCCATCGATGCCAAAATATTCATGCTTGTGAATGAGTAGCTCAGACAAGATAGTTAACGAGAGAATGGCAATAAAGATGAACCAAAGAATTTTGATCGTCTTGGCCCTGACCAGCCAATGTTTATCTGAATCATTCATCAATTGATCTCCACTGTTTTTTGACTGCATCAGTATTGGCATGTATCACTAGGAACGGGTAGACGACGTCATATCGCCATAAGTATATAGTAAATACGCTACAGAAATAGCGAGTACCCGTTAAAGAACTGAATGCTTTAGTAAAACAGATATGTATATGCGCTTGATTCTTTAAGAGCAAAATGGCTCTGCATCTCGAGGAATTGTAGTTACTAAAGCCCTTTTACACAAGTACTCGAGCTCGTGGATTAGAAAAAACGCTTGGTCGATAATACCGAGGTTGGCTCAATTTCAGGCGAGATCGATCCGGCTATTGTTGATTTGGTCGATGGTTGTTCAGATAGCGATCCACTAACCCATAACGTCGTGTATGTATTTGAAGGGCAT